>NZ_KI912266.1:550272-850272 GCF_000235425.2 Pseudofrankia saprophytica | reverse complement strand
TTCCGCAGGTCCTGCCGGTAGCGGGCCGCCCGGGTCGGCGGCTCGCCCGCCCGCGCCTGCCCGGACGGCCGCCACGGGCCGCGCCCATCATCAGGCGGCGCCTCGGCGGCGGATCCGGTCTGGGCCGGCGAGTCGAGGGGCGCGGCTTCGGCTCCCTCGGAGGCGTCCGACGGCCCGGCTACGGCCGCGGAACCCTGAGCGGGGGTGCCCATCTTGTCCGGCGCGCTTCCAGGAACCCTTGGCCGCGCCGTCACCGATACCTCCGTCGCACGTCGTCGCCCGGCGACCCCGGCCGCCGGGCGAATTGGGCCGGTCCGTCCGGCGCCATGGTGCTGACCGTGCCACATCGTGAGGTCGGCGGGTGCCTCCGAAGATCCTTGTTAACGGTTTCTTGACACCCCCGACCTGGATGCATGGCCGCTACGCTCACCCGGCGGCTGCCTCTCCGCCGCGCGCCGCGCCGGGGGCGGGCGCGAGTGGGCCGCGAGTGGGAACTGCCACGTCGGCCCGCATACCCTCGCGACGATCATCTACTCGTCCGTGGGCGGCTGGATGCTCATGATCACATCCTGGGTGCGCGCATATGGGATCGGGCCGCCGCCTTCGGGGCGGCCCGATCCCAGCTATGCCCTGCCGTGGTCAGCCGGCCGCGCGGGCGGCGGGTTTGCTGATGCGGTCGAGGGCGGCGTTCAGCTCGACGACGTTGACCGTCGGTTCGCCCATGAATCCCAGGGCGCGGCCCGTGGTGTGCTCAGCGACCAGCTTTGCGACGACGGTCGGGTCCAGGCCGCGATCGTGGGCGACTCGCGCGACCTGAAGGCGGGCGTAGGCCGGCGAGATGCCCGGATCGAGGCCACTGCCGCTGGCGGTGACGGCATCGGCCGGTACGGCCGGCTTCGCCGGGGCATCGCCTCGGATCGGCACGATCTTGCCGGCCGTGACGTCCTCGTCCAGTTCGCGGCAGCTCACCGTGCTTCCCGCGTAGGTGGCCAGGAACGGCGTGGCCGGGCAGACCTCGTTGACGCTGACCACCCGGGTGACCGCGCCCTGGTAGCCCTGCTCGGCGTAGAACACGGCGAGCACCGCGCCGACGCCGGACGGCGTGCAGTACGGCCGCGCGCCGTCGACCCCGTTCGCCTCGCCCACCGCCTTGCTGCGCGCGCAGACCTGAGTGAGCAGGCTCTGGCGGCTCTCGTCGTCCGCGGTCGCCGGGTCGTCCGGAGCGTCGACGACGTCCTCGGGGCCGAGGTTCGACGCGCTGGTCGACGTCGGGTCGTAGCCGTCGCCGGCGGCCGACGGCCGTGGCTGGAAGTAGCCGGGCAACGGGTCGCCGTCGCCGTCGGTGGCCAGCTGGCCGATGAGCCGTGAGCCGACGACGGTGCCGTCCGTCGCCTTGATGAGTGAGCCTTCGGCCCTGCCATGCAGCCCAGGAATCTGGGCCACGGCGAGGAGCGCGAACGGGTAGGCGAGTCCACAGATGACGGTGAACACGAGCAGGGCGCGCAGCGCGGCGAGGTGCTGGCGGGCCCAGCTCGGAAGCCGGATGACCATGTCAAATCCCCGGGATGAACTGGATGATCAGATCGACGATCTTGATGCCGAGGAAGGGGGCGACGAGGCCGCCGACTCCGTAGACGAGCAGGTTGCGGCGCAGCATCGAGGACGCGCTGGCCGGTCGGTACCGCACCCCGCGCAGGGCGAGCGGGACCAGCGCGATGATGATCACCGCATTGAAGATGACGGCGGACAGGATGGCCGACTCCGGGCTCGCCAGCCGCATGACGTTGAGCCTGTCGAGACCCGGGTAGATCGCGGCGAACATCGCGGGGATGATCGCGAAGTACTTCGCGACGTCGTTCGCGATCGAGAACGTGGTCAGGGCGCCGCGGGTGATGAGCAACTGCTTGCCGATCTCGACGATCTCGATGAGCTTCGTCGGGTTCGAGTCGAGGTCGACCATGTTCCCGGCCTCCTTGGCGGCGGAGGTGCCGGTGTTCATGGCGACGCCGACGTCGGCCTGGGCGAGGGCCGGGGCGTCGTTCGTGCCGTCGCCGGTCATCGCGACCAGCTTGCCGCCCGCCTGCTCCCGCTTGATCAGGGCCATCTTGTCCTCGGGCGTGGCCTCGGCGAGGAAGTCGTCGACGCCGGCCTCGTTCGCGATGGCCTTCGCGGTGAGCGGGTTGTCACCAGTGATCATCACGGTCCTGATGCCCATGGCCCGCAGCTCGTCGAACCGCTCGCGCATGCCCTGCTTGACGATGTCCTTCAGCTGGATGATGCCGAGGACGCGGGTCCTGGGCTCACCGGCGACGCCTGGCGCCGGCGCGACCCGTTCGGCGACGACCAGCGGCGTGCCGCCGGTCGCCGAGATCTCGTCGACGGCCTCCCGGACGCCACCAGGAACCGTGCCGCCTTCCTCGCGCACCCAGTGCAGCACGGCGGCGGCGGCGCCCTTGCGGATCGATCGGCGCACATACACCCCGTCGCCGTCGCCGGTGCCGCCAGCGGTGCCGGTGCCCGCGCTGTCGGTCAGGTCGACGCCGGACATCCGGGTCTGTGCGGTGAAGGGGACGAACCGGGCATGTCCGAGCTCACCGGGGCTGCGTTCCCGCAGTCCATGCCGCTCCTTGGCCAGGACGACGATGGAGCGGCCTTCCGGCGTCTCGTCGGCCAGCGACGACAACTGAGCCGCATCCGCCAGCAGGTCGGGTGTGATGCCGCCGAACGGGAGGAACTCCGACGCCTGCCGGTTTCCGAGGGTGATCGTGCCGGTCTTGTCCAGCAGCAGGGTGTTGACGTCGCCCGCGGCCTCGACGGCCCGGCCGGACATGGCCAGCACGTTGCGCTGTACCAGCCGGTCCATGCCGGCGATGCCGATCGCCGAGAGCAGCGCGCCGATTGTCGTCGGGATCAGGCAGACCACCAGTGCGACCAGCACGATTCCGGTCACGCCGTGAGCGTTCAGGGCGCTGGTGTCGCCGACGCCCGGATGCTGGGCGCGGGAGAAGATCGCCAGCGGCTGCAGCGTGGCCACCGCGAGGAGGAACACGATCGTCAGGCTCGCCAGCAGGATGTTCAGCGCGATCTCGTTCGGTGTCTTCTGCCGGCTGGCGCCCTCGACGAGCCGGATCATCCGGTCGATGAAGCTCTGGCCCGGCTTCTGGGTGATCCGCACGACGATCTGGTCGGAGAGGACCTTCGTGCCACCCGTGACCGACGACCGGTCGCCGCCGGACTCGCGGATGACGGGCGCCGACTCGCCGGTGATCGCCGACTCGTCCACGCTCGCGACGCCGGCGACGACGTCCCCGTCACCGGGGATGACCTCGCCGGCCTCGACGACGACGTGGTCGCCAAGCAGCAACTCGGGCGCGGGCACCCGCTCGGCCTGGCTCGGGTCGACGGGGGCGCCCACGCGCCAGCCGGCCAGCCGGCGGGCCACCGTGTCGGTGCGGGTGCGGCGCAGCGTGTCGGCCTGCGCCCGACCGCGGCCCTCGGCGACGGCCTCGGCGAGGTTCGCGAACAGCACGGTCAGCCAGAGCCAGGCGACCGTCAGCCAGGCGAAGACCGTCGAGTCGGCGATCGCCAACACCGTCGAGAACACGGCGCCGATCTCGACGACGAACATCACCGGGTTGCGCCACAGCGTCCGCGGGTCCAGCTTGCCGACCGCCTCCGGCAGCGAGCGGATCAGCTGCGCCGGGTCGAACAGCCCACCGGCCCGGCGTGCCGGCCTGTGCGAGCCGTCCGGCTCGGGCGAGCCGTCGGCGGGCGTGTCACCTGTCTTCATGGCCTTTTCCATCACGGTTGTCTGCGGAGTAGACGCGGTCTCGTCCGCCCTGGACCCGGCACCATTGGTGCTCACTGGTGGATTCCTTCGGCGAGCGGGCCGAGCGCGAGCGCCGGGAAGTAGGTGAGCGCGACGAGGATCAGCGCGACGCCGGCGAGCATCCCGACGAACTGCGGGCGGTGCGTGGGCAGCGTCCCCGCCGAGACCGGCACCGGGCGCTGCGCGGCGAGCGATCCGGCCAGCCCCAGCACCAGCACGATCGGCAGGAACCGGCCGAACAGCATCGCGAGGCCGAGCGCCGTGTTGTACCAGGTGGTGTTCACCGAGATGCCGGCGAACGCCGACCCGTTGTTGTTGCCGGCGGACGTGAAGGCGTACAGCACCTCGGATAGGCCGTGCGGCCCGGAGTTGAGCATCGACGCGCGCTCGCCCGGCAGCGCCATCGCCACCGCGGTGCCGATCAGCACGACCGCGGGCGTCGCCAGCAGGTAGAGAGCGGCGAACTTGATTTCCCGCGCGCCGATCTTCTTCTGGAGATACTCAGGTGTCCGGCCGATCATCAGTCCCGCGACGAACACCGCGACCACGGCCAGCATGAGCATTCCGTAGAGGCCGGAACCGGCGCCGCCGGGCGCGATCTCCCCAAGCGCCATGTTCAGGATGAGCGTCGCACCGGAAATGCTGGTGTACGAGTCGTGGAAGGAGTTGACCGCGCCCGTGGACGTCAGCGTCGTCGCCGTGGCGAACGTCGCCGACTGCGGTACCCCAAACCTGCTTTCCAGGCCTTCGGTGGACGCGCCGACTGCCTCCGGAACCGTGCCGTGATGGGCCATCTGGAATCCCGCGTTGATGGCGAGGCTGCCGACGGCCAGCACCGCCATGACCGCGACGATCGCCAGCCCCTGGCGGGCGTTGCCGACCATCTTCCCGAACATCCTGGGCAGGCTGAACGGGATCACCAGCAGCAGGAAGATCTCGATCCAGTTCGTCCACGAGGTCGGGTTCTCGAACGGGTGGGCCGAGTTCGCGTTGTAGAACCCGCCGCCGTTCGTGCCGAGCTCCTTGATCGCCTCCTGGCTCGCGACCGGTCCGCCGGTGATCGTCTGCTGGCCGCCGACGACGGTGGCGAACGTCCGGTTGCCGTGCAGGTTCTGGATCGCGCCGCCGGCGACCAGCACGATCGCGAAGACGAAGCTGACCGGCAGCAGCACCCGCAGCGTGCCGCGGGTCAGGTCCACCCAGAAGTTCCCGAGCGTCTCGGTACGGGACCGGGCAAATCCACGCACCAGCGCCACCGCGACCGCCATGCCGACCGCGGCCGACACGAAGTTCTGCACGGCGAGCCCGGCCATCTGGACGAGGTGCCCGGCGGCCGACTCGCCCGAGTACGACTGCCAGTTCGTGTTCGTGACGAAGCTGACGGCGGTGTTGAACGCCTGGCTCTGCTCCATCGCCGGCATGCCGAGGCTGAGCAGCAGGTGGTTCTGCAGCCGCAGGAACCCGTAGAGGAACAGGACACCGACGGCCGAGAACGCCAGCACGGAGCGCAGGTACGCCGGCCACCGCTGCTCGGCGCGGGGATCGACGCCGACGAGGCGGTAGGCGACCCGCTCCGCCCGGGTGTCACGCGGGCTCGTGTACACGTGGGCGAGGTAGTCCCCGAACGGGCGGTAGACGAGGCAGAGCGCCGCCACCAACGTGGCGACGAAAAGGACACCGGCCCACCCGGCGCTCATTTAGAACTTCTCCGGGAAGAGTAGAGCCGCCACCAGGTAGCCGGCGACGGCCACAATGAGGACGAGGCCGGCAAGATTCTCGGCGCTCATAGTTTCTCCACCCCGCGGGCAATGACCGCGAGCACGACGAAAGACGCGATCACCACCACGACGAAGACCAGGTCGGACATGGCTTGAAGCCCACTTTCTGGGTCCGCCTTCCGTAGGCGCAGACCCACTGGAACGGTGTGGCCAGGGCGAGATCTACCCGGGCCGGAATGAATCGTCCCGGTCTCGGAACCGCTGTCACATCATGGGGCGGACCCGGAGGGATGCGATCCCCGTTGACGCCCTGTTGACGGCCTCCACCGGGGTTTCTACACCGCTTTTACGACCTGGCCTGACCGTGTGTCCCGGGCCACTTCCGGTGTGCGGCGGGGACCGCGGCCGAAAAACATCCGTTGTCAGAAAACGTGGCGGAAGACCGAGGTAGCTCGATGGAACGGTGACGGGTGGGGTGAAGGGTGGCGAGGCCGTCGGCGGCGGAGGCCGGCCGGACGCGGCGGCGGACGTGCCGGGTCACCACCCGGCGCGTCATCGTGGGCGTGACGGCCGCGCCGGCCAGGAGTGCCAGGGCGATGAGCCCGGAGCGGCCGGGCGCGGCCAGCTGGCCGTCGCCGCGGACGACCATCCCGAGATAGAAGGGCCAGGCAAGCACACCCGCCAGTGCCGCCCCCGAGATGGTCGCGCGCCAGGCCACCAACGCCACGAAGCAGCAGAGCATCGCCAACCCGACGTGACGGGCCGCCGAAACCCAGACGAACACGGCGGCGAGCACGAGAACGCCGGTGAAGGTGATCGCGAGCACCGCGGCTGTCGGTGTCGGTGTCGGCCCGGCCTCGGTCGAGATCACTTCGGCGTCGGCCGCGCCGTGCCCGGCCGACGCCGCCTCGGGAAAGGGAGACGCCACCTCGGGAGAGGGACAAGAAGCTGCTCGTGACCGCATGACCGCCTCCGATGCCCGGACGCCGCCGGCCGCGGGTGGGCGGCGCTGTCATCGCCTGGCCGGTCGGCCGCGCGGGGGATCCGGGCGGTGCCGGTCCGCGATCCGCCCGGCCAGGCTCCGTCCACCATTTCTCCGCCCACACCCCGTTCGCGTGGCCGTGAACGAGACGTTGACGCGCCTTGGCCCGATCTAGACGCCCCGTATACGCGGCTACCAGCCCGGCCTGGACTACCAGCCCGGCCTGGACTACCAGCCCGGCCCACCGCGGACCCACCGCCGGCCTTGGTGAACGCCCGGCGCGGCTGAACGAATCGCCGACCGGGTCACAGCGGATGCGGGCCAGGGTTCTCGTCGCGCCGTCCCCGAGGGTTCGGGACGTCCCCTCGTCGGTCGTGCCGGTCGAGGGTGCCCCACCAGCCGCGGCGGCGGGCCCAGCGCAGCAGGGTGGCGGACATCGTCACGATCGCGACCAGGACGATGGCCAACTGCAGATACCGGGTGTGGCTGTTGACGATGATGTTCATGCCATAGACGGATGAGATCGCGGTGACCGGAAGTGTGATCGCGGCGATGACGGCGAGGCGCTCGGCCGCGATCGTCATCTTCGTCTCGATCCGGGTGCGGTAGAACTCGATGACTCCCTGCAGGTACTCGCGCTGGACGTCGGCCAGGTTCCGAACCTGCTCGAACTCGTCGACGGCCTCCGCGAGCAGCGGTCGCGCGACTGGCGTTAGTGCCCAGGACCTTCCGGCGAGCCGGGCGTAAATCTCTCTGTTCAGTGTGCTGATCGTCCGGGCCGCCAGCAGGCCGTGCCGTGCTCGGAACATCTCGTCCAGGAACGGCTCCGGCTCTCCGAAATGCCCACCGACGACCCGCTGCTCCAGGTCCCACACGTCGGCGGTCAGCGCTTCCACGAACGACTCCTGGCTCGCGGCGAGCGCCAGCACGATCGCGTGCGTCAGGTCGAACGGCGTCGCCGGCCGCAGCCGTCCCGACTCCAGCCGTTCCAGTACCGACCGGGTCTCCCGGACCGCGACCTGGGGGTCGACCACCGGGTTGATCGGTCCGTGCACCGTGACCAGGAAATGGCGGCCGATGAACTGGTCGAGCTCGATGTAGTGGACGTGGCCACCCTCGCCGCGTTCCGGCGTGTGCAGGACGACGAACACGTGGTCGGCGTACGAGTGGGTCTTGGGCACCCGGTTGCGGTCGGAACAGTCGTGCACCGCCCGTGGATGGAAGCCGAACACCTCTCGGAGCACCTTCGTCGCCGTCGGCTCGCAGTCCGGGATGTCCAACCAGACGAACCCGGCGCCCCCGCGGCCGTCCCCGTCGTCGCCGTAGCCGCTCTCCTCGCCGCCGCCGTCATCGGTGGCGGCGGCCCGTGCCCTGGCGAGCAGGTCGGGCAGCGCCTCGACGGGGTGCCGCTCGACACCCGTCCTCGTTACCAGCCGAACATCCATCGACGCCTCGAACTCACCAGCTCCAGCTCACCGCCGGCGCCCCGCGGGCACCGCGGGCGAGCCGGTGGGTGCGCCGCGGGCGAGACCCGGTCGCCCGGACGGACGATAGGCCCCCGCGGCACCTTTTCCCGCCGCGTTCCCGCCGCGCGCGTCAACGGACCGTGATTACTCGCCGTTCGCGTCCCGGCCTCCGGGCAGTGACCATCAGCCGTCTCTGCGCTGAGCGGCGTCCCGCTCGGCATCTCGTTGCGCGTGGCGCGCCTCCTGCGTCGCGCGTCGCGCGTCCTGGCGTTCATGCTGGCGTTCGTGCCTGGCTTCGTGGGCCGCCCGCCTGGCCTCCTTCCCGGCCGAGCTGGGGTCGGAGCCCGCGTCCTGCCAGGGAAGGCGAGCGGTCGCGACGGTCGGGCCGCCGGGTGGGCTGGTCAGCGTGAACCTGCCGTCCATCGCGCCGACGCGTTCGGCGAGCCCCGCGAGCCCACCGCCCGGAGCGATCGTGGCGCCGCCGCGGCCGTCGTCGGTGATGGTGAGCTCGAGCCGGTCGCCGGGACGGGTCAGCCGGATGGATGCCGTCCGGGCGCCGCTGTGCTTGCTGACATTGGTCAGCAGCTCGGACGCGGTGAAGTAGACGAGGCCCTCGACGGCCGCCGACGGGCGGTGGCTCGGCAGGTCGACACTCACCGTCACCGGCACGGTGCACCGCCCGGCCACGTTCGTGAGCGCCGCGCCGAGGCCGCGCTCGGTGAGGATCGCGGGGTGGATGCCGCGGGCAAGGTCGCGCAGCTCGCGCAGGGCGACCTTGACCTCACCATGCGCCTGCTCGATCATCTGGGCCGCCGCTTCGGGATCCTGGGCCATCCGTTCCTTGGTGAGGCCTAGATCCATGGCGAGGGCGACGAGCCGGGCCTGGGCGCCGTCATGCAGGTCTCGCTCGATCCGGCGGCGGTCGTCGGCGGCCGCGCCGACCATCGTCTCCCTGCGCGCCTCCAGCTCCCGGATCCGCCGCTCCGTCGCGCTGGACGGTGACAGCAAGGCCGAGATCATCGCTCGGTCGGCCGCGGCGAAGCCATAGACGACGTATGGCACGACCGGCCAGAAGACGACCAGCAGCGTGAGCGTCACGACGAAGGTGACGATCCCCCAGGGCAGTCGGATGAGCAGGTACAAGGCGCTGCGCCAGCCGACGGGGTCGGCCAGCCGAGTCCAGAGCCAGCCGAAGAAGCCGCTTTCGCGAACGGGCATCTTCGACGGCGACGCGATCTGGAGGCCGAGCAGCGCCCGCGCCCGTGCCCGGTCGACCCGCCCCCAGGCCCGGCAGACCGCCAGGGCGACGGCCAGGAGCGGCAATCCGATGATCGTCACCGCCAGCCCGCTGCCGACGCTGAGCAGCACGACCATGCACACGAAGCCGGCGATCCCGAGCGGCAGGTTCAGCAGCGCGAACGTGACCTGCTTCCACGCGCGCGCCCCGAGCCCCATCAGCGGGATGCTTTCGCTCGCCGGAGCCGGAGCCGGAGCCGGAACGGGTGCGGAGGTGGCCGGCGCCTTCGCCCACGCCGCGCCAGGTGCGGGCGTCGTCGACATGTCCACGGCCAGCGGGCTTGCCGCCTCGATCGGCGACGGCCGGTCCTCGCCATCGGTGCCCATGCCGTCACCGTCACCGTCACCGTCACCGTCGCCGTCGTCGGCGCTGTCGATGTCATCGACGTCATCGACGTCGCCACGGCCACTGGCGGGTTCGGCGTCGGCGGCCATCGGGGTTTTCCGGCTGCCAAACTCGGAGCCGGCGGGCATGACACCGCCGTGCTCCGCAACGCCCGGTTCCAGCCCGCCAGGCGTCGGGGTCTCGTCCTGCGCACGATCGACTTCCACGCCTACAAGCCTGCCTTGCCACCCCAGGTCCGCACCATGGGCCCAGACCGCCCGGCACGGTCGGGACAACCCCACCCTCGGCAGGGGTGGCCGGGCCGCCCACCTTGCCAGGGGCGCCAGAAGGCCAGCTCGGTGGGTGCCGCGTCGACGACCGGTGGGCAAGCCCGTATCCAGGGCGGATCAGACTGGCCGGGTGAGTGGTTCTCAGGCCGGTTACTCCGGTACGCCGCTGGCCCGCAAGATCGGGGTGAAGGCTGGGCACGAGGTCGTCCTGTGCGCCGCGCCGGATGGCTGGGCGATCCCTGACCTCCCATCCGGGGTGACGACGTCAGACCTGCCCCAGCCGCCTCCGGCCGAGTCGTCCCAGGCGGCCGGGCAGTCCGACATCGTCGTCGCCTTCTGCCGGACGCCCGCTGACCTGACCGCCGCTGTCTCGGGGTTCGCGCGGGCCGTCCATCCGGCGGGCGCGCTGTGGATCGCCTGGCCTCGCCGCGCGGCCGGGCACCGCAGCGACGTCACGGAGAACCTCATCCGCGAGGTCGCGCTCCCGCGTGGCCTGGTGGACGTCAAGGTCGCTGCCCTCGACACCGACTGGTCTGGCCTGAAACTCGTCTGGCGCAAGGAACTGCGCTAGACCGGTCGATCCGGGTGAAGGGAACGCGACGATGGCGAAGCCTCGCGCGCTCGGAGCCCATCCCAAGGGGTCAGAGCGACCGACCAAGGTGGCCGGCCAGCTCGAAAGTGCCGGCGATGCGGGTCCGGCCTCGGTGGACGGCTTCGGTGGACGGCGCCGGTTTGCGGGTGTTAGGACCTTTTCGCGGTGCCGCGTTCTCGCGGGGCCGGGCCCCGCATTGCGGGGCGCGGAGAAGGGAAGGGTGCCGGACGTGACGGAGACCGACGTGGCCGAGACCGAGCAGGAACGTTTCGAGGTGGCGCGCCAGATCGAGGCGCCAGCCTCCAAGATCTTCGAGGTGCTGCGTGACCCGAAGGGTCATGTGAGGATCGACAGCTCCGGGATGCTGCAGTCCAGCGACGGTGCGCCGGTGGACGAGGTCGGGGACACCTTCGTCGTGCACATGGACCGTGAGTCGCTGAACGACATCCCGCTCGGCAAGTACGACGTCACGGTCATCATCACCGAGTACGAGCAGGACGCGCACATCGAGTGGACGATCTCCGGTCTGATCCAGCCGCCGATCGGCCACATCTACGGCTACCGGCTGGAGCCCAAGGAGACCGGCACCCTGGTCACCTCGTACTACGACTGGAGCCGGATCCACGAGGCCTATCGCGGCAAGGGGATCTTCCCGATCATCCCCGAGGCCGGCCTGCGGGCCACCCTCGGCATCCTCGCCCGCACCGTCGAGCAGGGCTGACCGCCCGCTCGCCGCTGTCGAAGGCCGGTGGCACGGTGGTGAACGCGACCCGGAGCCGGCACGACGTCATACGGCGCGGGCGGACCCGCCGAGGCAAGGCTCGGACTCAACTGCCGTAGGCGGCCGAAGCCAGCCGTAACAACGGGCCGGGCGCTGTAACACCGGCTGGGTAGCGTCCAGCCTGGGTGGAACGGACGTGGCGCCGTAGGTTGGCGGTCGGCCGATCCTGCCAGTCGCGAGTCCGAGGAGGCGGCATGAAGGCGGACGGCGTCGCGGGGTCGGCCGCGTTGACGGTCGTCAACGCGTTGCTGGTGACCATGGCGGATGGGCAGGAGCCGTTCCGCGGCTGGTTCACCGTCGACGACACCGGCACGATCACCGCGATCGGGCCGGGCGACCCGCCGGCCGGGGAGCCGCCGGACGGCCCGAGCGGCGACGCCGACGCGGTTGCCGGCTCCGCTGCCAACGAGGCGGCCGGCTCCGCCCGCGCCGGGACCGTGCTCGATGCGGGCGGCGCGATCGTCGCGCCCGGGTTCATCTCGGCACACAGCCACCTGTTCATGTCGGGGCTGCGCGGCCTCGGCGTCGGTGAGACGCTCTACGGCTGGCTGGCGGAGAACATGGCCGTGCTGGCCGGCGCCGGCGTCGAGGACCTGTACTGGTTCACGCTGCACGGCTGCCTGGACTTCGCCGAGAACGGCATCACCTCCGCGTTCAACTTCACCCAGAGCCGGGTGCTCTGGGAGTACGACCAGCACGCGAACAAGGCGTTGCCCGGCCGGATCCAGCCGGTCGACTTCGTCACCCGCCAGGTCGACGCGGGCGCCGACGCCGGGATCCGGGTGATGTCGGCGGTTCGGCTCGACGACGAGGCGTTCGACGAGGCACAGGTCCTCGACACCTTCGCCCAGATCGCCGGCTACGCCGAGGCGAAGGTTCCCGGCCCGCTCAACCTCGGTACGGCGGTGTTCGGGGCGGTGCAGTGGGCCAGCTCACCGCGGTCCGCAGCGCTGGAGGCCGAGCTGATGCGCCGCCACACGGTCATCAACCAGGCCCACTTCGTCGAGACGGCGGAGGCGATCGAGCAGCAGCGGGCCAAGTTCGCCTGGTACGACGAGGCCGGGGCACTGGGGCCGCGTTTCCTGTTCGGCCATTTCGTCCACCCGACGGACGAAATGGTCGACAAGGCGGCGGCGACGGGCGCCGGAATGGTCTGGCAGCCGACGTCGAACGGCCGGCTCGGCTCCGGAATCGCGGACATTCCCCGGCTGCGCGCCGCCGGGATCCGGATCGGCGTCGGTCTCGACGACCAGTCCTGCACCGACATCTCCGACCCGTTCCAGAACATGCGGATCGGTATCTACACCCTGCGTGCCCTGCATTCCGACGCGAAGGTGCTCATGCCGCGCGAGATGCTGCGGATGCACACCCTCGGCTCGGCCGAGGTGCTCGGCGTCGCCGACCGGGTCGGCAGCCTGGAGGTCGGCAAGCAGGCGGACTTTCTCGTCGTCGACCCGCGGCGGCCGGACACCGGCCCGATCTGGGACGTCTACGCGACCTACGTGTTCGCCTGCGGCCTGCGCAACCTCAAACAGGTCTATGTCGGTGGACGGTCCGTCTACGACGCGTCCCAGCCGCCGTCCGAGCTCGCGACGACGGCCAGCGCCGAGCTGCATGCCCGCGTCGGGCACGCCGCCCGCGAGGCCGGCGTCACCGTCGGCCCGCTGACCTTCTGACCCTCTGCCTCCTGATCCGCCGGCCCGCTGACCCACCGATCTTCTGGCCCTCTGGCCTTCCGGCCTTCGGCCTTCTGGGGCCTGGCCTTCCAGTCGTCTGGCCGCTGATCTCCGATTTCCAGGCGCCGATCCTCCGACTACTGATCTTCTGTTCTTTGGCCTCCAGACGGCTTCGCCCTCTCTCGAGGGCGGAGTCAACATCCGCCGGTCGATCTGTTGACTACTTTCCGTAGCGGCGGGTGCCTGGCGGTCCTCGTCCGCGGGTATTGACGAGTGGCGCCGGTCTTACGGTCGGTGGTCATATCCGGCAGGTTGTCGGTCACCGCGAGATTGCTCGATCTTTCGGATCTCGCGCAGGGTCGCTGTTTGTGGCTGAGAGGTGTTCTTAACAGAAACCATAGGTTTATCGGCGCATAGTCAGGTTAATGTGCCGATATGACCGCTTTGGTTGTGCCGGAGGCGGACGGGGGCGTCTCTGTGCCATCGGTTGATCAGGGGGAGGCCCGGCCGGCCACGGTGTGGCTGTCCGAGGCGATCATTGGCGGCCTGGTGCTCGTGTTGTCCTTGGTCGCCTGGGTGTCGCTGGCGCTCGCCGACCTTGGTGCGCACAGCCTGGCGGCGGTCGCCGCTACCACGGCGGCCGTGCTGGTGGCGGTGGCCGGCGTCGCCCTCGGTCGTCGGGCGCTGGTCGCCGCGCGCCGCCGCCCTTCCCGGGAGCTGACCGTCGAGGAACCTCGGGGAACTCTCCCCGCTGGCGGGACGGCCGCCTCCGGCGGAGCTTCTGGCATCTCCGGCCGGGCTTCTGGCGTCGAGCCACGGCGACGGGTACGAATCCGTGTCGATCCCGCGGGGCTCGTGGTGATCGCCGGCGTCGCCGCCCTCGCGGGTTTCTTCTTCTTCCCCGGGTTTGACTACGGCGCCGCGGACAAGGACCCGGGAGGCTACGTCGCCCACGGCATGGAGATCGCCCGGACAGGTGGGTATTCCTTCCGCGACCCGGCCTCCGACCCGGCTCGGGTGCCGCACGTGGAAGCGGCCTCTCCCGGAGCGCGATTCCCAGGAGTGTGGATATCCCACGATGACGTGATCGTGCCGCAGTTCTACGCGCTGTGGCCGGCTCTGCTGGCGACGGCCGCGGACCTCGGTGGCGAACGTGCCCTCATCCAGGTCGGGCCGCTGTGCGGCCTGCTCGCGGTGTGCACGCTGACGCTCGTCGTGCGGCGCGCGGTCACCAGCGCGTTCGGCGGCCCGGCCCCACCGGCTGCGGGCGGCGCCGGGCGGTATGCCAGCGCGGCCGGGCTGTTCGCCGGCGCCGCCACCGGCGCGCTGCTCGCGACGAACATGCTGCAGGTCTGGCAGGCCAAGTACCCGTCGTCCGAGATCAGCGCCCAGCTGTTCTTCGTCGCCGCCCTGTTCGGCGTTGTCATGGCTCTGGCCACCGGTTCCCGGCTTCCGGCGGCCTTGGCTGGTGTTCTCGCCGGTATCGGCTTCCTTGACCGGGCCGACGGGATGCTGACGTTGCTGCTCGCGGCGGCGGCCGGGGCCGCGCTCGTCGCGGTCCGCCGGTTCGACCGGCGCGCGGCGGCCTTCGCCGCCGGGGTGGCCATCGTGCTGCCGCACGCGCTGTGGCAGGCCTACTCGCCGGACGCGAACCGCGACTACACCCTCATCAACGGCATCCCGGATCTGCCCACCATCGCGGGCATCGTCGCGGTGCTGTTCGCGGTCGGCCTCCTGGCGCGCCCCGTCGTCAGACGGATGATCGCCAGGCAGGCCGTCCGCGGCCGGCACACCGTCAGCGGCCCGCACACCGTCAGCCAGGCGGATCGGAACCGACGGTTCCAGCTGTTCGCGGGCGTGGTCGTCGTGCTGTTCGCGGCGGGGCTGTTCGTGCTCGGTGCGCTGCGCGGACAGCTGTTCGGCGCGGACTACAAGTTCTTCGAGGGCCTGGGCCGCCAGCGCACCTATGACGAGCAGTCTCTCGACCGGTTGGCCTGGTTCGTGTCCTGGCCGGGGTTCCTGCTGGCGCTCGCGGGTCTGGCCCTGGTCGCGGTGCGCCGCTGGAACGCCATGCTGTGGGCAGTCGCCCTCTCGACGCTGCCGCTGCTGGCCGTCTACGCCTGGCACACCCGCAACTCGGTGCGGCTGATGTGGTGGGCGCGTCGCTATGTGCCGGTGGCGCTGCCGGGACTGCTCGCCCTGGCCGGGATCGCGCTCGGGGTGGCGTTGGCGGCGTTCGCGACCCGCCGCCTGTCGACGCGGCTGGCGGTCGGCCTGCCCGCGGTCGCCGCGCTCGGCGGCCTGCTCGCCTTCTTCGTGCCGCAGTCGCTTCCGTTGCGTCACCACGACGAGATGGGCGGCAGTTTCGCGGTGACAGCCGAGCTCACCGCGCTTGCTGACGGGCGCCAGGGTGTCTACCTCTGGCCACGGGAGCCTTGCTGCCTCACGGAGAGCGACCTCTTCCCGGCCGCGCTGTGGCTCGGTCGGGGCGAGCTGTCAGCTTTGCTGCCCGACGACGAGGCGGACAGGCCCGCCTACGTCGCGGACTTCCTCAGCGGTTTCCCGGACTCGCCCGTGTTCGTCATCGGGTCCGGCACCGACGTGCCGAACATCCCGGGCGTCGAGCTCGTCGCCGCGCGGCACATCACCGCCTCGTTGCCGTTCTGGGAGGAAAGCGAGACCGCGCGCCCCGACCACGCCACGTCCATTCCGGTCGACTTCACCGTCTGGCGGGTGCGGCGCTCCTGACGAGGCGGCGATCGTCTCGCTCCAGGACCTCGGCGGCCGGCGTCCTGGCTTCCGGGCGTCCGGACACCCGGACGCCCACGCCCGGACGCGATGGTCAGCGGCTGAGCAGCCCGAGCAGGCCCGGGGGCAACAACGGCACGGGCGGCGATGGCTGGGCGAAATGGGAGAGGGGCTGCCAGCTCACCTCGTCGTCATCGGCGTCCAGCACCTTGCCCAGCTCGTCGCGCTCATAGAACGAGCGGTCGAGGAGATCCGCGCCGAAGATGAAGGCGATCTCGTGGTGCGGCCGGCCTTCCCAGCTGAAGATGTTCTCCAGCACACCGAGCAGCTCGACGTTCGTCAGCTCGGCGCCCAGTTCCTCGCGCAGTTCGCGGTGCACGGCCTCGACGGCCGTCTCACCGAACTCGACACCGCCGCCCAGCGGGCGAAAGATCAGGTCGCCGGTCACGCGGTCCTTCCCCTGGTAAACCAGCAGGTCGTCCTCGCGTCGCACGGCGGCCAGCGCGATAGGCCGGATTCTTGGATTTTTCGCCACGCCCTGGACGCTAGCTGACGATCTCGCTGCTCAGCTGGTGGCGCTGCCGCTGGCCTCCGCGGCGACCTCGGCACGGACCTTGTCCATGTCGACGGCCTTCGCCTGCGTGATGAGGTCCTCGAGCGCCGCCGCCGGCAGCGCGCCGGGCTGGGAGTAGAGCACGACGTTGTCCCGCACGATCATCAGCGTGGGAATCGACGAGATGCCGAAATGGGCGGCGAGCTCCGGCTGCGCCTCCGTGTCGACCTTGCCGAACACCGCGTCCGGGTGCTTCTCGGACGCCCGCTCGTACACCGGTCCGAACATCCGGCACGGCCCGCACCAGGACGCCCAGAAATCGACCAGAACGAGATCGGACTCACCACCGACCACCTCGTCGAAGTTCTCCTTGGTCAATTCCTTGGTCGCCATCGCCGGCCTTCCTCCGTCGGATCACTTAGCCCAACTCAAGGACGGACGGGGCCTCGGCATTCCCGCCAGGCCAGGTCGACGCCGCGATCTCGACCCCCGAAGGCTGTCGTCGGTGGGGCCGGCCGCGCCGCGACCCCCTGCCGGACGCCTGCTTACGCCGGAGGTAATCGACCGGAATCGGCCCGGCGATGACGGTGGGTGCCACTGACCGATCGAGGTTCGGAGGCACCGTTGACAGCGACCAGGGAAGACCAGGCCCTGACGCCGGCCGCGCCGGCCGCGCCGGCCGCGCCGGCCGCGCCGGCCGCACCGTCCACGGCGGCTCAGGCCGCGGGACCGGGCAAGGCGGGTGTGCCGCGCGAACCGCGCCCCGGCCGCGAGTCGGGTTTCGCGGCCCGGCTCGAGCTGCCCGTGCTGCTCGCCGGGATCTTCATGATCATTCTTGATTTCTTCATCGTGAACGTGGCGATCCCGTCGATGCAGGCCGACCTGGGCGCCGGCCCGGCCGCCGTCCAGTGGGTGGTCGCGGGCTTCGGCCTGGCGCTTGGCTGCGGTCAGATCACCGGCGGGCGGCTCGGCGACCGTTACGGCCGCCGTCGGCTGTTCATCGTCGGGATGGCGCTCTTCACCGTCGCGTCGGCGGTCTGCGGGCTCGCGGACAGCAGCGAGACGCTGATCGTCGGCCGGGTCGCGCAGGGCCTGGCCGCGGCGCTGATGAGCCCGCAGATCCTCTCGATCATCAGCGTCGGCCGGGTCGGCGCGCGGCGGGCGCGGGCGGTCGCCGCGTACGGGACGACCATGGGGATGGCGGCGGCCTGCGGCCAGCTCATCGGCGGCGCGCTGACGCAGGCGGACGTCGCCGGCCTCGGCTGGCGGACCTGCTTCCTGATCAACGTTCCGATCGGTGTGGCCGTCGTCGTGCTCGCCCCGAGGGCGATCCGCGAGTCCCGCCTCGACGGGCCGCCCGACCTCGATGAGCGGGCCCGTGCCGCCGGGGGGAGGGCCGACGGTGGCGCCGGCGTCGGCACTGGCGGCGCTCTGGATCTTGTCGGGGCGGCGCTGGCGACGACGGTGCTGGTCGCGGCCGTGCTGCCGCTGGTGCAGGGGCGGGAGGCTGGCTGGCCGTTGTGGACCTGGCTCTGCCTGGCTGGCGCCGCCGTGCTGCTCGCCGTCTTCGGTCCCCACCAGCGGTGGATGACGCGGCGCGGCCGGGTGCCGCTCGTCGAGCTGGCTCTTTTCCGGGAGCGGGCGTTCACGGTCGGTCTCCTCGCGGCCCTGGTGTTCTTCACCGGTGTCGCGTCCTTCTTCCTCGTCCTCGCGCTCTACCTGCAGCGGGGGCTGGGGCTGGACGCGCTGCGTGCCGGCCTGGTGTTCACCCAGCTCGCCGCCGGCTACCTGGTGACGTCGTTCGCCGGTGGTCCGCTGGTCCGCCGGTTCGGTCGGGCGGCGCTCGCGGCCGGCGCGCTGGCGATGGCCGCCGGTCTCGGACTGCTCGCGCTCGTCGTCCACCAGGTGGGAACGACAGGTTCGGCCTGGCTGCTCACGGCACCATTGCTGATCATCGGTGCGGGGATGGGCCTGGTGATGGCACCGCTGATCGGGGTCATCCTGGCCGGTATCGCGCCGCGGCATGCCGGTACCGCGTCCGGGCTGCTCGCGACGGCGCAGCAGGTGGGCAACGCCTTCGGCGTCGCGATCGTCGGGGTCATCTTCTTCGGCGCGCTCGACCGCTCGGGCGGCGCGGCCGGCGCCGACAGCCCGGCGGCCTACCCACACGCACTGGTCCTGTCGATCGGTTACCTCGCCGCCACCTCGGTCGTGAGCGCCGGCCTGCTCATGCTTCTGCCGGCCACCCGCCGAGGCGGCGTACCCCCGGAATGACCGAAGGTAGGTGAGGCAGGGCATCCAGGAGGAGGGCGGTAACGGTGATGACGACGCGGACCATGTCGAGGAGCGTCCGCGCTGGTGTCGAGGCCACGGCGGGCGGCTCCACCGACGAACCGGTCGGGGTGCTCGTGCGGCGGTGGCGGGAGATGCGCCGGCTCAGCCAGTTGGAGCTGGCGCTGCGGGCCGACATCTCCGCCCGGCACCTCAGCTTCATCGAGACCGGGCGGTCACGGCCGAGCGCCGAGATGGTGCTGCGGCTGGCCGAGCACCTCGACGTCCCGCTGCGGCGGCGCAACGAGCTGCTGCTCGGCGCCGGCCACGCGCCCGCCTACCGCGAGACGCCGCTCGGCGCGCCGCCGCTCGCCCCGGTGCTGGCGGCGGCCCGGCAGCTGCTGCGCGGTCACGAGCCCTACCCGGCGCTGCTCGTCGACCGGTGCTGGGACCTGGTCGAGTCGAACGCCAGCCTGAGCGTCTTCACCAGCAAGGCCCACCCGCGGCTGCTGGAGCCGCCGGTGAACGTGCTGCGCCTGAGCCTGCATCCGGACGGGCTGGCACCGCACATCGTGAACCTGGGGGAGTGGCGGGCGCACATCCTCGGCCGGCTGCGCCGGCAGGTGCGCGCCAGCGCCGACCCGGAGCTTCTCGCGCTACTCGACGAGCTCACGACGTACCCCTGCGACCAGGCGGAACCGCTGGTGGATCTACCCGGACCCGGTGACGTCATCGTCCCGTTGCGGTTCCGGCACGAGGGAACGACGCTGACCTTCCTCAGCACGACGTCGGTCTTCGGCACCCCTGTCGACGTCACCGTCGCCGAGCTCGCCCTGGAGTCCTTCTTCCCCGCCGACCCCTCGACCGCGACCGCGCTGCGCGCGTTGCATGACGGCGGTGGGTAGCGATACCGCGAGCCGCTGAACAGCGCTTTCGTCGGGCCGGACTGCTGGCGGCGTCATGTCGAAATTCCGTGGACGCCGCCCGGCGACGCCGCACACGATGGCGCCATGTTGCGCCCCAGCCGCTACCGTGACCGCATCATCGCCGACCGGGCCGCCGCCTACTCCGTGCTCGATGAGGCGCTGGTCTGCCACGTCGGCGTCGTCATCGACGGCCGGCCGCACGTGTTGCCGACCCTGCACGCCCGGGTCGGGGACACCCTCTACGTGCACGGCTCGACGGCCGCGCGGATCCTCGCGGCGGCGCGCCCGGAGCCGTTGGCGGTGTGCGTCACCGTCTCACTCCTCGACGGCCTCGTCCTCGCCCGGTCCGCGTTCCACCACTCGCTGAACTACCGGTCGGTCGTCGTCCACGGCGACGCTCTGCTGGTCGCCGGCGCCGACGAGAAGACCCGGATGCTCGCCGCGCTGGTGGACCGGGTCGGGACCGACCGTTCCGCGCAGTGCCGGCCGCCGTCGCCCAAGGAGCTCGCCGCGACGGCGGTGCTCGCCGTCGACCTCGCCGCCGAGGGCACGGATGTCGCGCTCAAGGCCCGCGCCGGCGGCCCGATCGACGACGAGGCCGACCACGCGCTCGGCCACTGGGCTGGCGTCGTTCCGATCCGGCTCGTCGCCGGGGTGCCCGAGCCGGATGGGGACCGCGGCATCCTGCCCACCCCTGTCGGTCTGGCCCCGACGCTGCGCTGAGGGATCTTTACGGGCACCGATGAGTTCGCAACGGCCGGTGGGTCTATCTGAATGTCCGTTGACCTCATCAGCAAGATGGAGCTCGCGATGCCTCCGCTCGACACCACTGTTGCTGGCGCCCCCGTCTGGGTCGACCTGATGACGACCGACCCGGCAGCCGCCCGGACGTTCTACGGCGAGCTGTTCGGCTGGACGGCGCAGGAGCCGAACGAGCAGTTCGGCGGCTACTTCAACTTCCTGCGGGACGGCCAGCCCATCGCCGGCGGCATGCAGTCCCAGCCGGACCAGGGCGTGCCCGACGTCTGGTCGGTCTACCTGCGTACCGACGACGCCGAGAAGACCGTCGCCGCCGTGGCCGAGAAGGGCGGCCAGGTGATCGCTCCGGCGATGGCCGTCGGCGATCTCGGCGTGATGGCGGTCGTCGGCGACCCGACCGGCGCCATGATCGGCATCTGGCAGCCCGGGCTGCACACCGGCCTCGGGGTGACCGCCGAGCCGGGCGCGCCCGCCCACTTCGAGCTGTTCACCCGCGACCACCAGGCGGCCGTCGCCTTCTACCGCGACGTCTTCGGCTGGAACACCAAGACGGTGGGCGACACCGACGAGTTCCGCTACACGATCCTGGTGAACGCCGCCGGCGAGCCGCTGGCCGGAATCATGGACGCCGCCGCCTTCCTGCCGACCGGGGTGCCGGCGCACTGGTCGGTGTACTTCGCGACCGAGGACGTCGACGCGACCCTCGCGACGGCGGCCGAGCTCGGCGGCAAGACCGTCAACCCGCCCATGGACACCCCGTACGGCCGCCTCGCCACGGCCGTCGACGTGACCGGCGCGGTCTTCAAGCTGGTCGGCCCGAACAAGGACCCGAACGCCGCGCCGACGGGCTGACCGGTGGCCCTCCGGTTCTGGTCCGGCCCCGGCAGGGTCACCCGGCCCGGACCAGAACCCTTCGGCGCCAGCCGGCGCCTCGGGATCAGCCCACGCCTCGGGATCAGCCCGTGCTTTGGGAGCAACCCGCGCCGAGCGATCGGCCGGCGATCAGTCGGCGCGGCCCTCGGGAGCGCCAGCGGTGGCCTCGAAGACGAGCACCGGTGAGTAGGCCACGACGGGACGCGGCCGGTCCTGGTCGGGGAGCTGACGTAGCTGTTTGATCGTCGGTTCGACCTCGGCGGCCCAGATGTCGTCCGGCAGGTCCCACAGCCGGGACCAGAGCCGGCTCTCGGTCTCCGCGGCGACCTGCTCGGGCGTCGCGGCGTCCTCTTCCTGCCCGATGGGGAATCTCTCGACCAGGCGCAGCCCGTGCCGCTCGGCCGTCTCGATGACCGACTCGGGCCGGGATCGGGCGGCCTGCAACCGGTAGGTGTCCAGCCGGGCGCTCATCGCATCCATGAGGCGGTCGACGTCGGAGACCGTGTCATGGTCGCCCCTGCCCACGACCGCGAGGCATCCGCCGGGCCGCAGCACTCTGGCCACGTCGCCCAGGACGGCGGAGGTGTCGGCGACCAGGTGCAGTACGTGAACGGAGAGGCAGGCGTCGACGCTGGCGTCCGGGAGCGGGATCGCGCTCGCATCGGCGCGCACGACCCGTCCCGGAACCCGCCGCGCCGCGTAGGCGAGCATCTGCGCCGACAGGTCGATGCCGATGACCTCCCAACCGAGGGAGGTGAAGGCGGCGGCGACCAGCCCGGTCCCGACGCCGATCTCCAGCAGCCTGCCGGCCGGCAGGTGCGGTCCGACCTGGGTGGCGACCGAGCGGCCGCGCGCCTCACCACCGCGGGTGTCGTCGTAACGGTCAGCGATCCGGTCAAAATTGACGGACTCCGGCACGGCCTCACCCTATGACGGCGAGCCCCGTTGATCTTCCGATTCGCTGGCGCTTCCCGGGCTTCCGGCTCAGCCCGTCGCGGCCTCGGACGACGCCGCGACGGGGTCGGACGGGTCCCACTCGAGCGGCTCCGCCGGGGTGGCGGGCGGGCCACCGTCGGGGGTGAGGACGTACCAGCCGACGTCGTGCCAACGGTCGAACTTGTAGCCGGTGTTCGGGTGAACACCGGCTAGTTGGAAGCCGACCGCGGTGTGCAGGCCGACGCTGGCCGGGTTGGGATGGGTGACCCCGGCGAACAACGTCACGTAGCCGAGCGCGCGCACCTCGGGGATGAGGTGGTCGTACAGCCGGCGGCCCAGCCCGCGGCCCCGCTGCCCCTTCGTCAGGTAGACGGAGACGTCGGCCGACCAGCGGTAGGCCGCGCGGGCCGCGTGCCGGCTGGCGTAGGCGTACCCGGCGGGCTCGCCGTCGACCTCGGCGATCAGCCATGGCATCCGCGGCCGCGCGTTCATCCGCTCCAGCATCTCGTCCACGCTGGGAACGGCTTCCTCGAACGAGATCGCCGTCTCCAGAATCCAGGGCGCGTAGATCTCCCGAATGATGGCGGCGTCGCCCCGACCCGCCGCCGGCCTGATCACGATCTGGGATTCCGCGGTCGGTGGCGCGTCGGCCCGCTGTGCGAGTTCCATGCCACCATTTTCTCGATGGCCAACCGTGTCGGGAGCCCATGGGGGGCAACGTCATGTTGACGTAACGTGGCCAAGGTCTGACGCCAAGCGTCGGGCGCCAAGTGGCTGGCGCCTGACGTCGGGCGCCTGACGTCAGGCGTCGAGCGCCGGGCGGCTAGCGGCTGGCGGCTAGCGCAAGGAGATGATCGTCTCGAGGTAGGTGGACGGGAGCGCGACGCTGCCGCCGTCCTGGTGGCGGTCCCAGCGGCGCGCCAGGTCGGCCAGGTCGGCGGCGAGGTCGTCGCGGCCGTCCTCGTCCAGCGCCTCGAAGGCCTTGAACGTCGGCCCGTACCAGCGTCGGAAGAAGCCGACGAACTCCTCCGGCGAGGCGAACCGGAACACGCAGGTCTGCTGCGTCGACCGGATCTCGACCGCCGCGCCGCCGAACAGCTCGGCCAGGTGGTCCTCGGTCCCCCACAGCATCGGTGACTGGACGCCCTTCGGCCCGGGGACGTGCTTCGTGATCGTCCGGAACATCTCGCCGATGAACCCGGACGGCGTCCAGGACACCAGGCCGATCACGCCGCCGGGCCGGGTCGCGCGGATCAGCTCGGCGGCGGCCCGGTGGTGGTCGGGCGCGAACATCGAGCCGAAGACCGACAGCACCGCGTCGAACGAGCCGTCGGGGACGGGCAGGTCCTCGGCGTCGCCGACGCGGAACTCGACGTCGAGTCCTTCGGCCGCGGCGCGCTTACGGGCGGTGTCCAGCAGGCTGGGAACGTAGTCGACGCCGACGGCCGAAGTGCCCGACCGGGCGGCGGCGAGCGCCGCGTTCCCGGACCCGCAGGCCACGTCCAGCACCCGCCAGCCGGCGCGTAGATCGGCCGCCTCCGCCAGCAGCTCGCTCTGCAGCACGATGCGCGCGCCCACGACGGCGAAGTCGCCGCTGGACCACGTCTTCTGCTGCTTCGCCTTGACCGCGGCCAGGTCCGGCCCGGTCGCCGTCGCGGTGGGGGTAGGGGTCGTGGGGGTGAGCGTCATTGCTCTTCTCCTTCGAGGTTGCCCGGGTCGGTCGTGCCCAGGGCGGGGACGTCGCGGGCGCCGCCGCGACCCTCGGTGGGCCGGTCGCCGCCTGCTCGTTGTGCCTGGAAGAAGGTTCGGTCGGGGGCCGGGCCGGGGACCAGTCGCGTTCCTGTACTGGCGGGTGTCCGCTGGTTGTCAGCTTCGGTACAGGATCTGGACTACCCAGTGGGCGGGTGGCCATGTTCTCATGATCGAATGGCAATCCATTCGGACTACTGTCCGATCTCGCTGTGTGTCGAGGTCCTCGGCGACCGCTGGACGCCGCTGATCATCCGCGAGCTCATGATCGGAGCGAGCGGCTTCAACGAGATTCACCGTGGTGTACCCAAGATGAGCCGGACGTTGCTCGCGCAACGGCTCCGGCAGCTGGAGCGCCAGGGCCTCGTCGTCCGGGAGTCGGCTGAGCGGGGACGCCCCGGCCGCTACGACCTGACGGCGGCGGGTTGGTCGATCACGCCCATCATCTGGGCGATGGGTCAGTGGGCTGCCGAATGGATCTTCAATGACCCGGATGACGACGACTGTGACGGCCTGTCGCTGATCTGGCGGATGCACCAGCACGCGGTCATCGACCGGCTGCCTCGACGACGGACGTTCGCGCACGTCATCCTCACCGGCCCTGGTGCCGCCGAGGGCTGGCTGGAGATGGAGCGTCCCGTGATCACCGTCTGCAGGGACGACCCGGGACAGGACGCCGAGCTCTCGATCAGCGCCAGCACCCGTGAGATGCACCGATGGCTTCTCGGCAGGGTCTCGTTCCGTTCGCTGCTGGACGCCGGCCACGTCGAGGTGCGCGGTCCGGCGGCGCTGGCCCGGGACTTCCCGACCTGGTTCGACAACGGGTTCTTCGCCGCGGGCCTGCGGCGCGCGGAACTGCGCGGCGCCGGTATGCCCGTCCCGACCTACACCGACGTCTTCGCGGCCCACGCCGCGGCCCTCGCCGCCATCCCGGGCGCCCGCGACGAGGCGATGGCCGGGTAGCTCGCTTCCGGTGGATCTTCGTTGCCCGGTCGTCAACGCCCAATCGCATACTCAGCTGGTGATCTTCGGCCTGTCTGGGGGGCGGATCACATCTTGATCGCAGACCGGGTATGGATAAATCGGGCAAAAAAGGGTGTGGAGTGCCGCCTCCCATACCCATTCGGCGATCATGTGTCGAGCCTCGCCCGTCGAGGAGGGGTGATCGCTCACTGCGTATCGGAACAGGCGTCCGGCGGATCGGCGGGAGCCGTTCCCGACAAGATCTACGGGAAGGCCCCCAGCCCGGCCGTGGATGGATGCGTCGACAGGATCACCACTGAGGAGCGAGACCTCCTCGACTAGGCCATTCCCACTGCATCGTCCCCTTCTCGGATGCCCCGTTCCCGGCCAACGAAGCGCTTACGAGCCGCTACCTGGGAGCGTCGCGTCCGGGGCCCTCCGCCCGTCTTCGACGTCGTCTGATAAACGATGTCTGGGGCGGATGGGGATGATCTGGATGGGAGACGAGTGGCGCAGCAGTGGCTGTCTCTGGTCGCGATCGTGGCCTCCGTGCCCGTGGTGGTGCTGGTCAGCAATGTGATCCACGAGCTTGGGCACGCCCTGGCGGCGCTCTCCGTCGGTTACCGGGTCCGCGGCTTCGTCGTCGGCGGGACCAGCGCCGACTTCACCAGGTCCGGCAGGTTCCTGCAGTTCGGCCGCAAGTTCGGCAAGGCCGCGGCGCTCATTTCTCCCCGGCACGGCTGGATATCGGGGTGGCGCGGGGTCGTCGCCTACAGCGGCGGCATCGCGATGAACTTCGTGGCCCTCGCGCTGGCGCTGCCCGACGGGCTGGGATTCGCCCGCTGCGGTCTCTCCTCGCAGTCGTGCGCGGCCGAGATCGGGAACGGGCCGCTGCCGGCGACCGGAGTCTTCGCCGAGCAGGATCTGGTCGCCTACGTCGGCGCCATCCTCGTCCTGTTCTGCGGCGTCAACATCTTCCAGGCGGCGGCGAACCTGTGGCCGCGGGTGCTCGCCTCGGGTGCGGTCACCGACGGGAAACACGTGCTGAGCCTGGTCCAGGCGCGGCACCTGGTGGAATGGATCCAGGTCGCTGAGTCGACCGTCATCGTCGAGCGGCCGCGGGCGTACGTGTGGGAGTTCCTCGACAACCCCGAGAACCTGCCCCGCTATGACCCCGCCGTCGCGCGGGCCTACCGGAAGCCGGGCACACCGGCCGGCGTCGGGCGGATCACCGTCACCGAGCGCCACCCGACTGTTCCCGGCACCGAGGGTCTCGCCCAGGAGACGGAGATCATCGCGTTCGAGCCGCCGCGCCGGACGATCGTGCGCAGCGCCGGCAACCACTCCCTGCGGGCCGAGACGCTGCTGCGGGCCTTCGGCCCCGGCGCCACCCGGCTCACCCGCACCGTCTGGCTCGGCGCCAAGCCGACGCTCATGCCGGAGCAGCGCCGGCGCATGCTGGACGCGCTCAGCGGAACCGGCGACGAGCTGAACCGGGAGAACGAGGCGATCAGAAGTGTGCTCGAACCCGAGCGCCGTGACGACCGCCTGGGTGAGCAGACGCGAATGACGCAGATGATCCGTGTCAGGCGTAACACGCGCGCCCTCGCCCGCAGACAACGCTGAGGCGCCGGCTCCGAGACGTCGGCCCGGAAACGCGGGTCGCGTTTCCGGGCCAGACGGCTTCTTCTCGGTTTCTTCAGGGCCCAAGCTCTTGGCGGCCCCGGTTTCTTCGTGGTCTCAGTTCTCCGGGCCGGTCTCGTCCGCGTCGGCGGATTCGGCGAGCCAGGCGTCGACGCGGCGCTGAGCCTCCGCGGGGTCGACGTCCTCGACCCGGGTCATGACGGCCCAGCGGTGGCCCCACGGGTCCAGGAACGCGGCGAAGCGGTCGCCGGTGACGAAGGTCGACGGCTCGCCGTACCCCTTCGCGCCGAGCTGAACGGCCCGGGCATAGGCGGCGTCGACGTCCGGCAGGTAGGCGACGGTGGAACGGCTCACGTCGTCGCCGCCAGACGCCGCGACCAGGTTGTGGTCGGGGGCCGGGTCGGACAGCTGCATCCGGCCGTTGGCGACCTGGAGCTCGCAGTGGGCGACCCTGCCGTCGGGGGTGTCATTGCGGCCGACGACCCGGGCGCCGAGCACCGCCTCATAGAACGCGATCGCCTGCTCGGCACCGTCGACGACGAAGAACGGCGTCAGGGTGCTGTATCCGGCGGGTACCGGGCTCACGGCCGGCGCCGGTCCGGTGGCGGTCGGGGCAGTGGTAGTGGCAGTGGTGTCGCCGAGCTGGCTGGTGTCTGTGGTCATGTCAGTGATCGTGCCTACGCTGGCGGGGTGCGGCCTTGGACGAACGCGACACCACCAGTGGCCTCGGAACCACCAGTGGCCTCGGAAGAACCGGGAGCGCCCCCACCCGGGGTGCCGTCGTCACGGCCGGGCGCCGCCGCGCCGCCCCGGTCACTGCCACCCGAGCTGCCGCGGCCGGCGACGGCGTCGCTCGCCGGCGTGCTGCGTCCCGACGAGGGGCTGCGGCACTTCACCCTGGGCCGTCCGGCGGCGCATCCGGATCTCGGGCTCTGGATCGAGCGGTACTGGACGATCCGCTGGGACCTGCCGCCCGGCACGTCGTATCTCTCATCGGTGCTGAGTCATCCGGCGGTGCACCTGTCGGTGGAGTCCGGCGCCGGCCCGCGGCACGGGTACGCGATGCCGGGGACCCTCGTGCACGGCGTGGTGACCAGGCGCTTCGACATTCTTCTCCACGGCGAGGGCCGGGTCTTTGGGGTGAAGTTCCGCCCGGGCGGCTTCGCCGCGTTCACGGGTGCCGACGTCGCCGCCTACACCGACCGCGCCGTCCCGCTCGCGGACGCCCTCACCGGCTGGATCGGAGCCGACGGCGGCCAGGCCTCCGACGATGCCGACATCGACGATGCCGACGGCGCTGACCGCGGCGACGCCGACGGCGCCGACGGCGGCGGGGTCGACAGGCGCGGGGTCGACGGCGGCGAGGCCGGCGGCGGGCCCGGGCCTCTGGGTGGGAATGCCAGCGATGTCGCCCGGCGGCCCGCGTCGCTGGCGAAGGACGCCCATGACCTGCAGGCTGCGATCCTCGCGGTGGCGCAGGACGAGGAACGAGTCGCCCTGATGGACGAGTTCCTCCTGGCCAGGCGGCCCGCCCCCGACCCGCGATACGAGCAGGTGCTCGCGATCGTCGCCGACATGCTGGCCGACCGCGCGCTCACAGCCGTCCAGGCCGTCGCCGAGCGGCACGACATCGAGCCCCGCACGCTGCAGCGTCTCTTTCGCCGCTATGTTGGCGTCGGCCCGAAGTGGGTGCTGCGCCGCTTCCGCCTGCACGACGCCCAGGCCGCGCTCGACGCCGCGGCGGCGGCCGGAGACCCGGCCGGGATCAACCTCGCGGAGCTGGCCGCCAGCCTCGGCTGGTTCGACCAGGCCCACTTCAACCGCGACTTCCGAGAGATCGTCGGTGTCCCACCCGGCGCCTACGCCGCGTCCGCCGTCACCACGGGCCGCTGAACCGCCCTGATGCATTCGATCGCAGCACGGCAGAGTTACGGTCGCGACGTTCCATGGCTCGTGCCCGGACCGGGAGACCTGCGGCCAACCGTCCACTCGGGACCTGTACGGCTGACAGGAACTTAATAGCTGAAGATTGCCTGAAAGGCCTCGGCGCCGGCTCTGGTTCCCGGGGCGCTCCCAGGAATCTCCCAGGGAATTCCCAGGTTGGGTGGACACGCTTGGCGCCATGAACTCCACGCGGGCCCCAGACGACGGGACTACGGCGACCGAATTGGGTCCCCCTGACTCGACCGGCGCGAGGCCGACGATGTCCGGTCAGCGGCCCGAGTCCGTGCTGACGCTGGAGACATCGCCCGGCCGGGAGTACCGGTTCGGCACCGGCGGCACCGGCGGCGCCGCGGGCCGTCACCGGACGGCGGCCGAGGCCGTAGGCCAGGGTCGTGACCGGGCAGTCGTCCGGTCGTCGCGCCGGGGTACGCGGTGGTCGGCGGGGTGGCGGGGGCGGCTCGCGGTGCGGGCTGGGTTGGTGGCCTGGGGCGTCCTGGTCGTGGCGCTGTGGTGGTTGGACACCTCGGGGAGCAGTGTGCACGGGGGCGCGGCCGTGATGACGGCGTTCGGCCGGGTCTGTGGGCTGCTCGCGGCCTACCTGATGTTGGTCGAGCTGCTGTTGATGGCGCGGGTTCCGGCATTGGAACGGGCTGTCGGCCTGGACCGGCTGGCGGCCTGGCATCGAGGGCTCGGTACCAACGTCGTGTTGCTGATGGTTCTGCATGTCCTGCTGACCGTCTGGGGCTACGCGCTTGCTGACCATAACCAGCCGGTGTCCGAGCTGTTCACGGTGATCACGACGTATCCAGAGATGTGGAAGGCGACGATCGGTGTATTGCTGTTCGTCGCGGTCGGGATGGCCAGCGCCCGTGCGCTGCGCCCGCGGATCTCCTACGAGGCCTGGTACCTCCTGCACCTGACGAGCTACGCAGCCGTACTTCTGGTCTTCGGGCACCAGACGGCGACCGGTGCCGAGTTCGTTGGCCATCCGGTCAACCAGCGCATCTGGCAGGCGATGTACGTGGCCGTTGCCGCCTGCCTCGTCCTATGGCGGCTGGTCCTGCCGCTCGCCGCGATTGTCCGGCATCGGCTGCGGGTGGAGCACGTCGTCGAAGAAGCACCCGGGGTCGTGTCGGTGTGGCTCCGCGGCCGGCAGTTGGATCGGCTCGGTGCGCGATCCGGGCAGTTTTTGCTGTGGCGGTTCCTCGCGCCTGGGCACTGGATCAGCGCTCATCCCTACTCGCTATCCGCCCCGCCCCAATCGAACCGGCTACGTATCACGATCAAGGCAGCCGGCGACCACTCGAGCACGATCGCCCGCCTCCGACCCGGCACGTTCGTCGTCGCCGAGGGCCCGTTCGGGCGGTTCACCGCTCAGCAGGCCACCCGCGGCAAGTCGTTGCTCGTCGCGGGCGGCAGTGGGATCGGGCCGATCCGGGCGCTCGCGGAGGATCTCGCCAGCCGCGGCGACGACGTCATCGTCGTCCATCGGGTGCGCAGAACGCAGGATCTCGCGCTGGGGCGGGAGCTGCGGCGTATCTCGAGCAACCGGCGGCTGCTGGTGCACGGCGTCGTCGGGTCGCGGCGTGAGCTTGGGTATGACCCGATGTCGGCTGACCTGCTTGCCGAGTCGGTGCCGGACGTGATCGAGCGCGACGTCTTCATCTGCGGGCCCGCCGGGCTTACCCACGGGCTCGTCCGATCCCTGCGCGCCCTCGGCCTCGGCGACGACCAGATCCACACCGAGGACTTCTCGCTGCGTTGACCGCTCCGCTGACGCGCGGGACGGAGACCGAAGACCGAAGAATGGAGGTGGCGGTGCCCTCACCGGCCCCTGGGCCGGAAGCAGGCGCCGCGACATGAGATGAACCTCAACGCCGGGAAGGCCTATCGGGCGCGGCTTGGCTTTGCGGGGTTGCTGGGAACCGTCGTTCTCGTCGTCGGCGGCAAGGCCATGGCCACCCAGGGAGACCAACCCGCCGCGCTTGCCCTGCCGAGCACGTCCGAGACCGGCCAGCCCTCCACCGGGTCCGCGAGCAGCGGCGAAGACGAGACGTCGTCCGGCGACGAGGCCTCAGGGAACGACGACGGCGCGGTGACCGCCGCCCCGACCCCATCCGCCGCCACCGGCTCGACCGGTACCAGCGGCGCTGGATCCACCGGTGGTTCCGGCTCGACCGCCTCGGGCGCGTCAGGCTCGGCCGCCTCCAGCGGTACCTCGGGCACGAGGACCGTCACTGGCGACGCGGTGGACACGAGGTATGGGGCAGTACAAGTACAACTCGTCATCAGCGGTAACAAGATCACCGATGTCGTCACTCTCCAGGTGCCGGACCGGGAGCGACGTGATATCGAGATCAACAGTCAGGCCGTGCCGATCCTGCGGCAGGAGGTCCTCACGGTTCAGAGCGCCAAGATCGATGCCGTTTCCGGCGCCTCATACACCAGTAGTGGGTATGCATGGTCCGTGCAGTCCGCGATCGACAAGGCAGGGCTGGGGTGATGGCGGACGAACAGCCGGCCCATGTGCATGTGGAGCCGGTGATGGGGACGGTCGTGAGCATCACCGTCCGGCCGCCGTCGCGAACGGCCGGTCTGAACGCCCCACCAGTGGACGGGGCAGGTCCCGCGGCGCTGGGTTCGGACGCGGCGCTGGGTCTGGACGCGGCGATCGGGGTGGCGGTGGCGGCGCTGCGGCAGACGGATGAGGATTTCAGCACCTTCAAGGCGGGGTCGTGGGTCTCCCTACTGCGGCGCGGCGAGATCGGTCTGGAGGACTGCCCTGGGCATGTTCGGGAGGTCTACCGGCTTGCCGAGGCCTGCCGGGACCGCAGCGGTGGCTGGTTCGATCCAGCGTGGCGTGGCGATGGCACCTTGGATCCGACTGGTCTGGTGAAGGGCTGGGCGGCGGACGTCGCTTCGGCGGCGCTGTCTCTGGCTGGAGTTGCCGATCATTGTGTGAACGCGGCCGGGGATCTGCGGCTGCGCGGTGCGCCGGCGCCGGGGCGGTCGTGGCGGGTGGGGATCTCGGACCCGTTTCACCGGGATCGGGTCGTCGCCGTCGTCGAGGGCACGGATCTGGCTGTGGCCACGTCTGGCATCGCCGAACAGGGTGGCCATGTCGTCGATCCGTGGACGAGAGCGCCCGCGTCGGGTCTTGCCTCCGTCACGGTTGTTGGGCCGGATCTGGCGTTGGCCGATGCCTACGCGACCGCAGGTCTTGCCGCAGGCCGGAACGCGCCGGAACTTTTGAACGACCTCGCCCGGGACGGCTGGGAGTGGCTCACGGTCGACTCGACCGGTGGGGTGGCCTACTCGGCTGGTTTCCGCGGCCAGGCTGGCCGGCCCGGCCAACCGGTCGTGGCGTGCTTCGGCTACGTGGGGCAGGTCGCCGCCGCCACACTTCCATCGGTCCTCGGGCCGGACCTGCCAAGGGTGAGACTGAGTTCGTGATGGCACAGGTAAGTCCATCGGCGGGCGACTCGGCCCGTGCCTCGACAGGTGGCGCGGGCGGCCCGCGGGTCAGGGTCCTCGTCGTCGACGACGAGGAGGCGATCACCGATCTTGTCGCCATGGCGTTGCGGTACGAGGGCTTCGAGATAGCCGCCGTGCACTCGGGCCAGGCCGCGCTGACCCGGGTCGCGCTGGACCCGCCGGATCTGCTCGTGCTCGACGTCATGCTGCCGGACATCGACGGCTTCGCCGTCTGTGAGCGGTTGCGCCACGCCGGGCATGGCATTCCCACGCTGTTCCTCACCGCCCGCGACACCACCGAGGACAAGGTGCACGGGCTGACCCTCGGCGGCGATGACTACGTCACCAAGCCGTTCGCGGTCTCCGAACTGGTGGCCCGGGTCCGCGCGGTCCTGCGGCGCGCCGGTACCGCCGCGCCCGGCGATGACGGGCCCGCGCCGCTGCGCTTCGCCGACCTGGAACTCGACCCACGGACCAGGGAGGTCCGCCGCGCCGGGCGTCTCGTCGAGCTGACCGCCACGGAGTACCGCCTTTTGCACTACCTGCTCACCAATGCCCGCGCCGTCCTGACCCGGGCCCAGATCCTCGACCACGTCTGGGGCCACGACTTCAGTGGGGAAGCCAGCATCCTGGAGACCTACATCAGCTACCTGCGGCGAAAGATCGACGATGTTCAGCCGCCGCTGATTCACACGGTGCGCGGGGTCGGCTACGTGCTGCGCCTACCACGCTGATCCAGGCGGGAGCTGGTATGTCGTTGCGCGCCAGGTTGTTGCTCGCCTTGGTGGGACTGCTCGCGGTCGGCCTGACGCTCGGCGCGGTCGGAACCCACGTCGCCCTGCAGTCCTACCTGATGAGGCGCCTGGACCAGCAGGTGCGTGACGCCCACCCGGTGATGGAGCAGACACTGCTGCGCGCCACTGGCCACGGCGACAACGACGGCGATAACAGCGGTCAAGGTGGCTGGGGTAGCGCCGACGGTGACGATCGGGACCCGCGATTTGGCAGCGCGTTCCTGGTCGGAACCTACGGAGCGCTGTACGACAGCGGCGGCCATCGGCTGCTGGAGTCCAGCCCCGGCCCGAGCGGCGACCGGACGCCGACGGAGCGACCGGTCATCGAGGGCTGGCTGCTCGCCGCCGCCGAGGTTCGCCCAAACCTGGCGACCGCCCCGCTGTGGACCGTGCCGGCCGAGGGACACGACGACCGGTTCCGGATGCTCGCGGAGCGTTTCGACAACGGGGACGTGCTCGTCGTTGCCGTCCCCTACGCGGAGATGGACGCGACCCTCGAGCGCGTGGCCAAGATCGAGATTGTCGCGAGTTCGGTGGTGATGGCCGCGCTGGTAACGCTGGCCTACCTCCTCATCCGGATCGGGCTGCGCCCGCTTACCCGGATCGAGCAGACGGCCGACGAGATCGCCGGGGGTGACCTGGCGAAGCGGGTCGGGGACACAAGTCGGCGTACGGAGGTCGGACGGCTTGGTCTGGCGTTCAACGCCATGCTCACCCAGATAGAGGCGGCCTTCCGCGCCCGAGAGGCCTCCGAACAGCGGTTGCGTCGCTTCGTCGCGGACGCCAGCCACGAACTGCGAACCCCGCTCACCTCGATTCGCGGCTACGCCGAGATGTTCCACCGGGGCGCCGCCGAACGGCCCGAGGACCTGACCATGGTCATGCGCCGTATCGAAGAGGAGTCGACCAGGATGGCCGGCCTGGTGGATGATCTGTTGCTGCTTGCCCGGCTGGACCAGGGGCCGGCGACCGAGCACGAGCCGGTCGATGTCGCTGCCATGGTCCGCGACATCGTGACCGATGCCCGCGTCGTCGCCCCGAACAGGATCATCGAGACTGAGACCCCGCCGTTCCTGGAGATCACCGGCGATGAGAGCCGGCTACGGCAGGCGATCGGGAATCTCGTCCGCAATGCGCTTGTCCATACCCCGCCGGACACTCCGATCGCCGTGACCGTCACCAGCGCCGCGCCGACCGCCGTCACCGCCGCCGCTACGAACCTGCCCAAAGCCGTCAAAGCGGCCGAGATCGGCCCGGACCTGAAGCCAGAGCTGATTGCCAGGCCTGGCCCCTCGATGAGCGCGAATTCTTCGGGCAAGCGAGCCGCGGGGCCAGGGACGTATCTGGCTTCGGACGCGGCCGACGTAGTGATTTCGGTTATCGATCATGGTGCGGGCGTCCCCGAAGACAGCGTCGCCCACATCTTCGAACGCTTCTACCGCGCCGACCCGGGCCGCTCCCGCGACGTCGGCGGCACCGGGCTGGGCCTGTCCATCGTCGCGGCCGTCGCCGCCGCCCATGGTGGTCAGGTCGACTACCAGCCCACCCTCGGTGGCGGTGCGACCTTCCGTCTCACCCTGCCCTGCCGCTGACCTCGGTCATCGGCCGATGGCCCGACGACGGTTACCGCAGGTAGCCATCGTCACCACGAACGCATTGCCTCTCCACCCGTTCGGGTACTCCGCACCGTGACCTGGTGGCTGCGTCCAGTCTCCGCTCGGTGGCGCATGGTGCCGACCGAAGGCCGATCTGCCGGAACGGGGCGTGTGTCCAGGCATCGGTTCCAGAATCACGAGTCATTCGCAGGACTTTCCTAGGGAATTCTCCCGCCGACCAGGCACGCTCTACCCTTATGGACTCCACTCGGGTCCCGGAAGACGGGACCTCGGCGACCGAGCCCGGTCCCGTCGACGAGGGCGGGGTACCGGCGACCATGCCCGGTTACCGCCTCGACCTCGCGTCGGCGGGGGACGGGATGCCGGCGGCCGGGCCCGGGTCTCTCGGCTCGATCGAGGTGCCGGCGACCATGCCCGGCTACCGCCTCGACCTCGCGCCAGTCGAAGACGGGACTCCGGTGACCGAGCCAGGTCCCGTCGGCGGGACCGAGATGCCGGTGACCATGCCCGGCTACCGCCTTGAGCCCGCCGCGGCCGTAGCCGCCGCGGAGCCCGTGGCGGCTACGGCTACGGCTACAGCTATGGCCGCGCCAGCGGCGGCCACGGCGCCCGCCCGTCCGACCACCGGGCAGGCGGTCGGCCGGGCAAGCGGCCGGCCGTCGGGTTCGACGAATTCGACCAGTTCGACGGCATCGCGGTCCGCGCAGCGGCGGGGGCAGCTCGCGGTGCGGGCGGGGCTGGTGGCCTGGGGCGTTCTGGTCGTGGGGCTCTGGTGGTTCGCCACCCCGGGGTCCAGCCTTCACGGCGGCGCGGCGGTGATGACCGCGTTCGGCCGGGTCAGCGGGCTGCTCGCGGCCTACCTGATGCTGGTCGAACTGCTGCTCATGGCCCGGATTCCGGTGCTCGAGCGGGCCGTCGGGCTGGAACGGCTGGCGGCCTGGCACCGGGGGCTGGGCACCAACATCGTGCTGCTGATGGTCTCGCACGTGCTGCTGACGGTCTGGGGCTACGGCCTCGCCGATCATCGACAGCCGGTGTCCGAGCTGTTCACCGTGATCACGACCTATCCGGAGATGTGGAAGGCGACGATCGGCGTCCTGCTGTTCGTCACCGTCGGGGTGACCAGCGCCCGTACGCTGCGCCCGCGGATCTCCTATGAGGTCTGGTACTTCCTGCACCTGGCCGCCTACGCGGCCGTGCTTCTGGTTTATGGGCACCAGGTGTCCACCGGTGCCGAGTTCGTCGGCCATCCGGTCAACCAGCGGCTCTGGCGGGCGATGTACGTGACGGTGTTCGCCTGCCTGGTCATCGGCCGGCTGGTCCTGCCGCTTGTCGCGAATGTCCGGCATCGACTGCGCGTGGAGCGGGTGGTCGAGGAGGCGCCGGGGATCGTCTCCGTGTGGATTCGCGGCCGGAACGTGGACCGGCTCGGGGCGCGGTCCGGCCAGTTCCTGCGGTGGCGGTTCCTCGCCCCGGGGCACTGGCTCAGCGCGCACCCCTACTCGTTGTCCGCGCCGCCTCGGCCGGACCGGCTGCGCATCACCGTCAAGGCCGCGGGCGACCAGTCCAGGGCGATGGCCAGCCTCCGTCCTGGCACGGTCGTCGTCGTCGATGGCCCGTTCGGGCTGTTCACCGCCGAGCGAGCGACCCGCGGCAAGTCGCTGCTCGTCGCCGGCGGCGGCGGGATCGGGCCGATCCGGGCGCTCGCGGAGGAGCTCGCCAACCGCGGCAAGGACGTCGTCGTCATCCACCGGGTGCGCAAGGCAGACGATCTCGCGTTGTGGAGCGAGCTGCGGCGCATCGCGAGCAGACATCGGATGAGGGTCCAGGGCATCGTCGGGTCGCGGCGTGAGCTTGGCCATGACCCGTTGGCGGCCGACGCGCTCGCCGCGGCGGTGCCGGACCTGATCGAGCGCGACGTCTTCATCTGCGGACCCACCGGCATGATCCATACGCTTGTCCGCTCGCTGCAGACTCTCGGCCTCGCCGCCGATCAGATCCACACCGAGGTCTTCTCGCTGCGCGACGCCTACGTCGGCGCGCCGCGGGACGCCGACCGCCCCGACGGCGCCGATGACGCTGGTAGTGCCGATGGCGCCGACAGTGCCAAGAGCGTCGACAGCGCCGACGGACGGCCGGATCCTTCGGATCCTGACAACTCAACCGGTTTCCCCCGCCGCACGCGGCGCGCCGCCCCCGACGAGCGGGACCGGGACGAAGACGTGACCCGAAGGGAGGTGGCGGTGCCGTCGGCCGGCCTCCAGCAGCCGGAAGCGGGCGCCGCGACCTGACATGAACCTCAACGCCGGGAAGGCATATCGGGCCCGGCTGGGCTTCGCCGGACTACTGGGAACCGTCGTCCTCGTCGTGGGCGGCAAGGCCCTGGCCACCCAGGGCGACCAGCCCGCCGCGCTCGTCACGCCGTCCGGCATGCCCGGGGTGGCCGAGACCGGCCGCCCCGCCACCGGACCCGCCACCGGCGGCGCGGACGGGTCGCCGTCCGGCGACGACGAGGGTTCCAGCGCCGGTGACGCCACGGCCTCCGCGAGCCCGACCCCATCGCCCGGCCCCACCGCCAGCTTGGGCCCATCGGTCGCGCCCACCCCGCGGACCGTCGTCGGCGACGCGATCGACACGAAGTACGGACCGGTGCAGGTCCAGATCGTGGTCACCGGCAACAAGATCACGGACGTGGTCGCCCTGGTGCTCCCGAACCGGTTGTGGCGCGACATCCAGATCAACAACGAGGCCGTGCCGATCCTGCGGCAGCGGGTCCTCGACATCCAGAGCGCCAAGATCGACCAGATCTCCGGCGCGTCCTACACCAGCAGCGGGTATGCGTGGTCCGTCCAGTCGGCGATCGACAGGGCGGGCCTCTGACGATGACGGACGGGCGGCCGCTGCGCGTGCACGCGGAGCCGGTGATGGGGACGGTGGTCAGCATTGCCGTCCGGCCGCCGTCGACCGAGGTCACCGTCGAGGTCACGGCCGCGATCGAGGCCGCGGTCGCTGCGCTGCACCGGGCGGACGAGGACTTCAGCACCTTCAAGGCGCAGTCCTGGGTGTCCCGGCTGCGACGCGGCGAGATCGGCCTGGAGGACTGCCCTGCGCACGTTCAGGAGGTCTACCGACTGGCCGAGTCCTGCCGGGACCGCAGCGGCGGCTGGTTCGACCCGGCCTGGCGTGGTGACGGCACGGTCGACCCGACCGGCCTGGTCAAGGGCTGGGCGGCCGACGTCGCCTCCGCGGCGCTGACCGCCGCCGGCCTCGTCGATCACTGCGTGAACGCGGCCGGCGACATGCGCCTGCGCGGCGCGCCGGCCGAGGGGCGGTCCTGGCGGGTCGGGATCGCGGACCCATTCCACCGGGACCGGGTGGTCGCCGTCGTCGAGGGCACGGACCTGGCCGTCGCCACCTCCGGCACCGCCGAGCAGGGCGACCATGTCCGCGACCCGCGGACCGGGACGCCCGCGACCGGTCTCGCCTCCGTGACCGTCGTCGGGCCAGACCTGGCCTTGGCCGACGCCTTCGCCACCGCGGGCCTTGCCGCGGGCGCATGTGCGCCGGACCTCCTGAAGGACCTCGCCAGCGACGGCTGGGAGTGGCTCACCGTGGACTCCGCCGGCCGGCTGGACAGTTCGACCGGGTTTTACGGCGGCCGGTTCGCGTCTTCCGAGGGCTAGAATTCGAGGGCTAGAATTCGAAAGTCGTCCGTCGTCATCGGGATGCCCATCAAGATACGAGGCCCATCAAGATACGAGCAATGTCGCGGGGCGCATTTTACTGGCCGGGGAGTTGAATTGTCAAACGAAGAAGTAGGGCGTGAGCAGGAGTATGTCTCCATGCTCTACGGGCGTCTTGACAACTTCCGGGAACAGGCGTCCGCCCAGCTCGCCGAGGCCCTGCGGGAGCGGCCGGGTGGCAGGCCGCAGGCCCACACCGAACGTCAGGCCACGGCGGCGATGCACACCCGCCAGCTCGCCCGGTTCGACGCCGCCGAGGACGGACTCTGCTTCGGCCGGCTCGACTTCCACGACGGTGAGACCCGCTATGTCGGTCGTCTGGGTATTTTCGACGAGTCCGACGACTACACCCCACTGCTGATCGACTGGCGGGCCCCCGCAGCCCGTCCCTTCTATCTCGCCACCGCCGCCTCTCCGGAAGGGGTCCGTCGGCGCCGGCATATCCGCACGTCGCGCCGCCGGGTGTTCCAGATCGACGACGAGGTGCTCGATCTCGACGCGGCCGCCCCCGACGGCCAGTCCGGGCACGAGACGCTCACCGGCGAGGCGCGGCTGCTCGCCGCGCTGACCGCCGGTCGCACGGGCCGGATGGGCGACATCGTCGAGACGATCCAGGCCGAGCAGGACCGGATCATCCGGGCCGGGCATTCGGGGGTGCTCGTCGTGCAGGGCGGCCCCGGCACGGGCAAGACGGCCGTCGCGCTGCACCGCGCCGCGTACCTGCTCTACACCTACCGTGAGCAGCTGTCGAAGCGTGGCGTACTGGTCATCGGCCCGAACCCGACCTTCCTGCGTTACATATCGCACGTCCTGCCCGCGCTCGGTGAGACCAGCGTGGTGCTGTCCACCGTCGGTGACCTGTTCCCGGGCGTCCGCGCCGGGCGGAGCGAGCCGCGCGCGGTCGCTCAGCTCAAGGGCGACGCCCGGATGGCCGCGCTGATCGAAGCCGCGGTGCGCGACCGGCAGAGCGTGCCCGACGAGGCGCTGGAGATCCCGTTCGAGGACGAGGTCCTGCTGCTCGACCCGGCCACCTGTGAGGCGGCCCGCGACCGGGCTCGGGCCACCCGGCGTCCGCACAACCAGGCCCGCCCGGTGTTCGTCCGCGCTGTCATCGACGCGCTCGCCCAGCAGTACGCCGACCGGCTCGGCGCCGACCCCTACGCCGAGGACCCGCTCGGCGAGGACGACGCGCCGGGCCCCGACACCAACCTGCTCGGTGACGAGATCCTGGACGACATCCGCCGGGAGCTGGGCCAGGACGGCGGGGCGCTCACCGCGCTCGACGACCTGTGGCCGGTCCTCACTCCCCAGTGGCTGCTGACCGACCTGTTCGCCGACGAGGACCTGCTGGCCTCGGCCGGCGAGGAGGCCGGTCTCGCCGACGACGAGCGGCTGCTGCTCTACCGCGCCGATCCGCACGGTGGCCGCGCGGCCGACGGGGTGTGGACCGCGGCGGACGCGCCGTTGCTCGACGAGGCCGCCGAACTGCTGGGCGAGGACGAGACCGAGGCGCTGGTCGCCGCGGAACGCCGCCGCCGCGAGCGGATCGCCTACGCGCAGGGCGTCGTGGACATCCTCACCCGGGACCTGGACGACGACCCGGACGTCCTCATGGTCTCCGACCTGCTGGACGCCGAGCGGCTCGCGGAGCGGCACGAGGACGACGACGACCGTTCGACGGCCGAGCGCGCAGCCGCCGACCGGACCTGGGCCTACGGGCACGTGATCGTGGACGAGGCCCAGGAGCTCTCCCACATGGCCTGGCGCATGGTCATGCGCCGCTGCCCGAGCCGTTCCATGACGCTGGTCGGCGACGTCGCCCAGACCGGCGACCTCGCCGGTGCCTCGTCGTGGCGTCCCGTCCTCGGGCCGCATCTGGGCGACCGCTGGCGGCTGGAACGGCTGACGGTCAACTACCGCACCCCGGCCGAGATCATGTCGGTCGCCGCCAGCGTGCTCGCCTCGATCGACCCGGAGCTGGAACCGCCACGCTCCGTCCGGGAGACCGGCACCTCGCCATGGAGCCTCGCCGTCGAGCCGGACATGCTCGCCGGTGAGCTGGCCGCGGTCACCGCCCGCGAGGCCGCCGACCTGCGCGCGTCCCTTGGCGATGGTCCTGACGGTGGCCGCCTGGCGGTCCTCGTCCCGGCGGATCTGCTCGACGACCTGAGCCGCGAACTCGCGGCGGTCCTTCCCGTCACCACCACCGTCGGCGAGGATCCCGACCTGGCCTCCCCGGTCGCGGTCCTCACCGTCCGCCAGTCCAAGGGCCTCGAGTTCGACACGGTCCTGGTCGTGGACCCGGATCGGATCATCACAGAGTCCCCCCGCGGACTGAACGACCTCTACGTCGCGCTGACCCGAGCGACCCGCTCCCTCGGCGTCCTCCATTCCAACCGGCTTCCAGAGATCCTCAACCACCTGAAGCCCCAGGAAACCGTCCCGGAGCCGGTCACCTATTAGGTACCTCTCGGCGGGGTCAGTCGGGTTGGCTGGCTATTCCGCGAGATCGACGGAGCCGCAGCCGGGCTTGCCGGTGACGCGGTCGCGCTCGACCGGGAGAGTGCCGAGGGCGGCGGGTCCCGCGGACATGGTTCGCAACTGGACGAGACGGTCGCCATCGAACCGGTAATACGCGATGTGCAGGGTGTAGACGTTTGGCTCGCTGCTGGCGCCGGACGCCGTGGCCAACGCGGCCTCGGTCGCGCCCGTGGGCCGGCAGCTCCAGGACGCAACGAACCCGGTCGAACCGCCGGCTGGGAGCGAGGCCTGCGCGCCGTCCAGCGTCATCAGGCGAAGGTGGCCGTCGGTGTACCGGAACACCGTCGTGGCACTGTGGGCGGCACCCTGGTCGGTCCTGACGAACACCTCGCCATGGCCGTCACCATCGGCGTCGACGACACCCAGAACGCGGACGTCGACAAAAGCGGGATCGGCGGAGTCGAAGGGGACGGTGTCGCCGCCTCCGCCCGAATACCGGGCAGAAAGGGTACCTGCCTTGGGGATCGTCAGTTCGTCGGCCTTGCCATCCCCGTCCACGTCGCCGTCATCGGCACCGCGCGACCCGGCCGGCGTGCTCCGAGGCGCCGGGGCGGGACTGTCGGTCGAAGCCGTGGCGGTGGATTCCGAAGCGGTGGATTCCGGGGCGAGCGATGTCGGAGACGAGGATTCCGCGGCGTTCACCGCTGGTGCCGCCGAGCCGGCGGCGCAGGCGACCGTGAGTGTGAGCGTTCCCGCCAGCCCGGCCACGGCGGCCAGCACACGCGCGCGACGAACAGGCACGGCGTTCTCCTCAAAAGTGTTAAAAGAGTGGGTTTTTCGTTGTGGTGGAAACCGTCACAGGGTTGTTGTGCGGGCCGTGCATCGTGGCTGTGAAAGAACGGAATTCCATTCCTCTGGACGCCTGAAAGCACCCGGATCGTCGGGGTGGCCGCGAGCAGGCCTCGGCGGTTTCACCTTCTCGGTATCTCGATTCTGCCACCGCCTCCCGGAGGAGAGGTGGTACGTTTTCACTACTCCGGGTGTCAGGTCTCCGACCCGTCGCCTTACCGTCGAAGGTGTCTGCGATTAGGCCCGCTCGGCCATGGGCTGAGCCGCGCCGGCCAGGCGCTGATGATCATTGCCTGGCTCCGTCGGGGGACCTCTGGTCGCCCAGCCAGGCGCCGGGCCGGACCGGGCGGTCCGTCTGTGATCTTTCGTCCAGGTAAACAGTTGAAGACGATCTCAGGGTTGGGCAATCCGGCGGGGCCGCAGCGTCGAACTACCAGTGACCGCGCCACGAGAGGGCGCGGCCGGCGATGACGCCCCACTCATGACCCGGAGGTTCCGGCCCATGCCCCAACGCGCGGATGACGACGACGGCAGAGCGCTCTATGCCGTCGCGGCGGCGGACTACGGCGCCACCACCACTAGCGGCGGGGCAGCCCCGGAGCAGTTGCTTCAACGCGCAGGCCGGGGCGACAGCGACGCCTTCGCCGCCTTCTACGACCAGCTGTCCCCCCAGGTCTTCGGCCTGGTCAAGCGGGTCGTGCGCGATCCGGCCCAGGCGGAGGAGGTGACCCAGGAGGTCTTCGTCGAGATCTGGCGGCTCGCGAGCCGTTTCGACCCGGCCAAGGGGAGCGCCGCCGGTTGGACCTGCGCGCTCGCGCACCGGCGGGCCGTCGACCGGGTGCGTTCGGCCCAGGCGGCGACCGACCGGGAACGGCGGGTCGGCGCGGTGTGGGCGCCGCGGGACGGTGACGTCGGCTACGACGACGTCACCGAGCAGGTCGAGCTGCGGCTCGAGTACGAGCGGCTTCGCCGCTGTCTGGGCGGTCTCACCGACCTCCAACGTGAATCGATCATGTTGGCCTACTACAACGGCCACACCTACCGGGAAGTCGCGCACCTGCTCTCGACCCCGGTCCCGACCGTGAAGACCCGTATGCGCGACGGCCTGATCCGGCTGCGCGACTGCCTGGGGGTGGGCGCATGACCTCGACGTCGCCGGAGGCACATCTCCTGACCGGCGCCTACGTGCTGGATGCGCTGGACGGCCACGACCGCGCCGACGTCGAGACGCATCTCGACGACTGCCCGACCTGCGCCCGGGAGGTCGTCGAGCTGCGCACCGTCGCGACCATGCTCGGGGAGGCGGTGCCGGAGACGCCGCCGCTGTCCCTGCGGGCGTCGCTGCTCAGCGAGATCAACCAGACCCGCCAGCTGCCGCCCATCGTGCCCGGAGTGCCCGGCGACGACCTGCGCCAGCGGCGCGAGCGCCGCCAGCTGAAGGCGGTCGCGATCGCGGCCGCCGCCGCGGCGGTCGTGGCGCTGGTGGGGCTCGGCGTCGTCGGCGCGGTATCCGTCGACCAGCGCAACCAGCTCGCCGCGGAGCGGTCGCGGGTAGCGGACCTCGACGCGGTCGTGGCCGCCGCCGCGGCCAGCTCGGCGCAGCCGATGACCGGCGGCGGGAGTATCGCGGTGATCCCGTTCGGTGACAAGGCGTACGTCGACGTCCGCGACCTGCCGCCGCTTCCCAACAACCGGGTGTACCAGCTGTGGATGTCGACGCCCGAGGGAGTCAAGTCCGCCGCCATCGTCGAGGGCAACTCCGTCAAGGCAACCCGCCTCCTGCAGCTTGAGAGCAACGTGAAGGCGGTGAAGGTGACCGTCGAACCGAAGGGCGGCTCCAAGCAGCCCACCACCCCCGTCATCGGCACCGCCACCGTTCGCAACTAGCCCGTACTCGCCGATGGCTCCCTCGGGGGGAGCCGTCGGCGGGTTCGTCACCTGTGTTCCGATCGGCGCGTTGGCCCGTCCACAGGTGTTTCACAGGGACGACTCAGGAAGTCCACAGCCGGCGCGTCCACTCTCTGGGTATGGCATGGCGCGAATCGGTTCCGACCACCGTCCTGGGCGCTGGTAGTGGCGCCGCCTCCGAGGCGGAGCCGGGCGTGCCACCCGCCGCGGCGACGGCTCCGTATGCCTCGGCCGCGGTGATGTCGATGGAGTCCGCCGGGCCGCGCGGGGCGCGCGGGCCGGCGTTCGAGCCACGGGCGGCCGACGGCCGGTCGCTGCGGGTGCTGGTCGTCGACGACGAGACCGTGCTGGCCGAGCTGCTGACGATGGCGCTGCGCTACGAGGGCTGGGACGTCGCCGCCGCCGGCACGGGGAAGGCCGCGCTGCGGATGGTCGACGAGTTCCAGCCGGACGCGGTGGTGCTCGACATCATGCTGCCCGACATGGACGGGCTCGCGGTGCTGCGCTCGATGCGGACCGTCCGCCCGGACATCCCGGTGCTGTTCCTGACCGCCAAGGACGCGGTCGAGGACCGGGTCCTCGGGCTTACCGCCGGCGGCGACGACTACGTGACCAAGCCCTTCAGCATCGAGGAGCTCGCCGCCCGGCTGCGCGGGCTGATGCGCCGGGTGCACGGCAAGGTCGCGGCCCGCCGGAACGTCCTCGTCGTCGGCGACCTCAGCCTTGACGAGGACAGCCGAGAGGTCTATCGGGACGGTATGGAGATCCACCTCACCGCGACCGAGTTCGAGCTGCTCCGGTACTTCATGCGCAACCCGCGCCGCGTGCTGAGCAAGGCCCAGATCCTCGACCGGGTGTGGAACTACGACTTCGGCGGCCAGGCGAACGTCGTCGAGCTCTACGTCTCCTACCTGCGCAAGAAGATCGACGTCGGCCGCCAGCCGATGATCCACACGATGCGTGGCGCGGGCTACGTGCTCCGCTCCGCCTTGCCGGCCGTGCAGGCGACGCCGGCCGCGGCGGGCCCGGCGGCCGCGGCGTCGCCGGAGTGAACGTCGCCGGAATGGACGCCGCCGGAATGGACGCCGCCGGAGTGGACGCCGCCGTGGCCCAGCGGCGGTCGTCCCGCCCTCGGCGGTCGTCCCGCTCCGCACGTCCGTCGCGCGCGCCGCGACGGATGTTCGCGCCCTGGCGGTGGTCGCTGCGGGCAAGGCTGCTCGCGCTGCTGGTCCTGCTGCTGACGGCCGTCTCCGCGACGATCGTTGGAGTGACCGCCCTCGAACTGCGCTCCTACCTCGTCAAGCAGGTCGACGGCCGTCTCACCGCGGTGGACGACCGGTGGCGCAAGCCTCCGCCGGACTCCCAGCGGCTGATTTCCGGCACGGTGCCGGGGTCCGCGAGCGAGACGCCGACGGAGGGCGGGACGCCTGGCGCCGGCGATGCCGCCTCAGGCGATGGGCTCATCTCCGGCGGTGACGGCGCGCTGTTCGGGCCACGGGCGGGGACGGGCGTACCACCCTGGCAGGGCACGCCGGCGGCCTTCGTCGGCCTGCTCGGCCAGACGCCGGGCACCATCGCCGCGCGCATCGTCAACGGCAAGGTCGAGACCGCTGTCGTTCTCGGAAAAGACAACGTCATCACGAAACTCGCCACCGACGTCACGGACAAGCTCGCCGCCGTGCCCGCGAACAGGACCGTCCAGACGATCACGCTTGGTGACCTCGGCTCCTACCGAGTGATGGCCGGACCGGTCCCCGACGGCAGCCTCGTGGTCGTGAGCGGACTGTCGCTCGCCGAGGTCGACGCCACCGTGAACCAGCTGCTCATCATCGCCGGCGGCGTCGCCGGCGGCGGGGTGCTGCTCCTCGGGGTGATCGGTGCGGTGACGGTCCGGCGCACGCTGCGGCCGCTGCGCCGGGTCGCCGCGACCGCCGCCCAGGTCGCGGAGCTTCCGCTGGACCGTGGCGAGGTCACGTTGCGTGTCCGGGTTCCGGACGTCCATACCGATCCATGGACCGAGGTCGGCCAGGTCGGCGCGGCGCTGAACAACCTGCTGGGCCACGTCGGCGCGGCGCTGGCCGCCCGGCATGCCAGCGAGACGCGGGTCCGCCAGTTCGTCGCCGACGCGAGCCACGAGCTGCGCACCCCGCTTGCCGCGATCAGCGGCTACGCGGAGCTCACCCGGCGGATCAGCGATCGAAACCCGGGCTCGGCCGATCCGGCGGGAGCCTCGGTGCCTCCGGAGATCGCGTACGCGATGAGCCGGGTGGAGTCCGAGACGAAACGGATGACCACCCTGGTGGAGGACCTGCTCCTGCTTGCCCGGCTGGACTCGGGGCGCCCGCTGGAGCACGGCTGCGTCGACCTGTCGCTGCTGGTCGTCGACGTGGTCAGCGATGCGCACATCGCCGCGCCCGGGCATCGCTTCCGCCTGGACCTCCCGCCCGAGCCGGTGACGGTTCGCGGCGACCAGGCCCGCCTGCACCAGGTGCTCGCGAACCTGCTGGCCAATGCCCGTACCCACACCCCGCCGGGCACATCCGTCACCATCGCCCTCGACGTGGTCCCTGCGGACTCCGCGGCGGGGACAGCCGCGGCGGGAAAGGCTGGGGCGGGGAAGGTCGCGGCGGGGAACGTCGCGGCCGGCCTGGAGCACGGCGAGATCCGGCTCTCGGTGACCGACGACGGACCCGGCATTCCGGCGGAACTGCTGCCCAACGTCTTCGAACGGTTCGCGCGGGGCGACTCGTCACGGTCACGCAACGCCGGCAGTACTGGTCTGGGACTGGCGATCGTCGCCGCGGTTGTCGAGGCCCATGGTGGACGCATCACGGTCACCAGCGTCCCCGGCCGCACGGTCTTCACCGTCATCCTTCCAACGATCCAGGCGCCACCGCCGGTGCCGCCGGCGGTGGCGGGCGTAGCCGGCGCGCTGTGTACGGCGGTCGACGCCGCCGCCGCCGTGGCCGATCCCGCCGCCGTGGCCGATCCCGCTGACGCGGCCGATCCCGTCGCCGTCACGGGGGCGATGGCCGCCGTCGCCAGCTCCGCGAGCGCCGGGTGGGGCCAGCGGCCGATCTCCACGCGCGGCTGACGACACCGGCGGCTGTGAGCCTCGCTCGGGCCATAGGCCCACGGCGGTGCCATCAGCCCTCGGACCACCGGTCACGCGTGGCTCGCTCTGTGTGCGGACCGGTGGTTCCTGTCGTATTTCCGTCATCGCCGCGCATGCGTCGGGGACCTGCCGCGGCGGCCTCCTTGCCGCGTTGTTTCGTCACGTTTTCCACTCGTCTTCCGGAGGTTCAGGAAAAGGAGAACGTCCGTGCGGTGGAGCATTCACAGCCGGCCCACAGGTTTCCGCAATGGAGAACACAGGACCGGCATCGAACCTGGTGCCATGGCCACGACAGTGCATCCGCAAGGCGGCGCCACCGCGATGGTCGAGCACATTCTGGCTCGGCCTCCTCATCCGGGGGCGCGTCCCCTGCTCGACGTGGTAATCCCGGTGTACAACGAGGAGTCCGATCTGGAGCCGTGTGTCACCCGGCTGCGCCGTCACCTCGTCGAAACATTTCCCTACCCTTTTCGGATCACGATCGCCGACAACGCCAGCACCGACCGCACGCTGGCCGTGGCGAACGAGCTAGAGGCAAGGATTCCCGAGGTCGCGGTCCTCCATCTCGACGCGAAGGGCCGCGGCCGGGCGTTGCGCGCGGCCTGGGGGGTGTCCCAGGCGCCGGTGCTCGCCTACATGGACGTCGACCTGTCGACGGACCTGGGCGCGCTGCTGCCGCTGGTCGCGCCGCTGATCTCCGGACATTCGGACCTGGCGATCGGGACGCGGCTCGCACCGGGTGCTCGCGTGGTGCGTGGCCCGAAGCGCGAGGTGATCTCCCGCTGCTACAACCTGCTGCTGCGGCGAGCGCTGTCGGCCCGGTTCTCCGACGCGCAGTGCGGCTTCAAGGCGATCCGCGGCGATGTCGCCCACGCGCTGCTGCCCCTTGTGCAGGACACGGGCTGGTTCTTCGACACCGAGCTGCTCGTCCTGGCGGAGCGGTCCGGGCTGCGGATCCACGAGGTGCCGGTGGACTGGGTCGACGACCCGGACAGCCGCGTCGACATCGTCGCCACCGCGCTCGCCGACCTGCGCGGAATCGCGCGCCTGGGCCGGGCACTGGCGAGCGGGCAGCTGCCCGTCCGGGAGCTGCGCGCCCAGCTCGGCCGCGCGCCGTTGACGACGCAGGAGCCGCTCATCCCGTCCGAGGTGTCCGACGCGTCGGGCCAGCGGCAGCTGATCCAGCAGCTCGCGCGGTTCGGGACCATCGGGGTCGCGAGCACCGCCGCCTACCTGGCGCTGTTCGTCCTGCTGCGCGGCCCGCTCGGCGCGCAGGGGGCGAACCTCGTCTCGTTGCTGCTCACCGCGGTCGCCAACACGGCCGCCAACCGCCGGCTGACCTTCGGCATCCGCGGGGTCGGCGCCCGCAGCCAGGTCGAGGGACTGGTCGTCTTCGGCCTCGGCCTGGCGCTGACCAGCGGCGCCCTCGGCGGTCTGAAGGCATTCGCTCCCGACGCGGGGCGGGTGCTCGAGCTCGCCGTGCTGATCGGCGCCAACCTCACGGCCACGCTGCTGCGCTTCGTCGCCTTCCGCGCCTGGGTGTTCCACCCGCGCCGTGGCGGCCATTCCGACGTGCCTCGCCCCCAAGCGGAGCGGCCGAGCGAGTCGGTTCCCGGCAGCCTCTTCCAGCCCGTCCGTCCCCGCGAGCCAGAGCAGGAATCATGACCTCCGACCAGGGCGCCTGGGGCGCTCCCCGCTACTCGGCCGGCCAGAACCCGGTGGCCGACCATCCGTACCCCGTGGAACCGAGCCAGGTCGCCGTCGTGGACACCTGGCCGGGAGAGCACAGGCTCGCCGACGCACCCGTCGCCGACCTGCCCACCGCGGACTCACCCGTCGTCGAGCCACCCGTCGCCGAGCCACACCCTGGCGGGAGGCGTCGCGCTCACTCCGGTGGAGCCGCGGGGCGCTCGGGCCGGCTCACTCGGCTCGTGCGCGGCCGGCCCGAGGACCCGCGCTGGGCGCGTCCCGCGCTGCTCGTCCTGCTCGCCTTGACGGCGGTGCTCTACCTCTGGGACCTGGGCGCGTCCGGCTACGGAAACAGCTTCTACGCGGCCGCCGTGCAGGCCGGCACGTTGAGCTGGAAGGCACTGTTCTTCGGCTCGATCGACTCGTCGAACTACATCACCGTCGACAAGCCGCCCGCCTCGCTGTGGATGATGGCGCTTTCCGGCCGGGTGTTCGGGTTCTCGAGCTGGAGCATGCTCGTGCCGAACGCGCTGTGCGGCGTCGCGAGCGTCGGCCTGCTCTACTCCGCCGTGCGGCGGGTCGCCGGCCCGGCCGTCGGGCTCGCCGCCGGGGCGCTGCTCGCGCTCACGCCGGTGGCGGTGCTGATGTTCCGGTTCAACAATCCGGACGCGCTTCTCGTCCTGCTGCTCGTCATCGGCGCCTACTGCGTGACGCGGGCGTTGGAGGCGGCCTCGTGGCGGTGGTTGGCGCTGGCGGGCCTGGCGATCGGGTTCGGCTTCCTGACCAAGATGCTCCAGGCGTTCGTGGTGCTGCCGGTGTTCGCGCTGGTCTATCTGATCGCCGCGCCGACCCGGCTGCGTGCCCGGATCGGCCACGTACTCGCGGGCACCGTCGGTGTGATCGTCGGTGCCGGCTGGTGGGTGCTCGCGACCGTGCTGTGGCCGGCGAGCTCTCGGCCGTTCATCGGCGGCTCCGGGAACAACAGCGTGCTCGGCCTCGCGTTCGGCTACAACGGGCTGGGCCGGATCTTCGGTGGGGACGGCAACGGCGGCGGTGGTGGGAGCGGCGGTGGTCCGGGCGCCGTGGCGTCGGAGGCGCTGTCCGCGCTCGGATCGACCGGTCAGCAGTACGCGGGTGGCCTCGGCGCCGCGGGCGGAGCGACCGGGGCGGGCGGGACGGTGCCTGGCCTGAACGGCGCGGCCGGCTATGGTTCGGCCGCGTCCGACGCGATGGGTGGTGCGTTCGGCGGGGCGCCCGGTGCCGGCGGGCCTGGCGGTGGCGGTGGCGGTTTTGGTGGGACGGCCGGCCTTGGCCGCATGTTCAACGAGAACTTCGGCGCCCAGATCTCCTGGCTCATTCCCGCCGCGCTGATCCTGCTGGTCGGCGGCCTGTGGGCGACCCGGCGAGCCGCCCGCACCGACCGGGCGCGCGCCGCGCTGCTCCTCTGGGGTGGCTGGCTGGTCGTGACCGGCGTCGTCTTCAGCTACATGGAAGGCACCATCCACGAGTACTACACGGTGGCGCTCGCCCCCGGGCTCGCCGGAACGATCGCCCTGGGCGCACGGGAGCTGTGGCGCACCAGGGATGAGATCGTCAGCCGCCTGCTGCTGGCGCTGAGCGTCGGCGTGACCTCGGTCTGGAGCTACGTCCTGCTGGGCCGCACCGACTGGCAGAGCTGGTTGCGGGTTCCTGTCCTCGTCGTCGGCCTGGTCGGTGCCGCCGCGCTGCTGCTCTGGCCGGTCCTGCGGCGCTCGCCCGTTCGCCGGTCGGCCGCGGTGCTGGCCCTGGCCGCTGTGATCTTCGGAACGCTGGCCGCACCGACCGCCTACGCCCTCGAAACGGCCTCGGTGCCGCACACGGGCTCGATTCCGCTGGCCGGGCCCGCCTCGGCCGGTGGTGCCGGTGGCTTCCGGACGATGGGCGGCGGCGCGCCGGGGCAAGGCGCCGCGAACGGTCAGGAGGGCGCGCCCAATGGCCAGGAGGGTGCCCCGAGTGAGCAGGGGAGTGCCACGAGCGGTCAGGACGGCGACCTGACCGGTCAGGACCGCGGCCTCGGCGGTGGCGGTGGCGGCATGGAGGGGCAGGCCGACAGCGCTGTCACCCAGCTCCTCACCAGCGGATCCGACGGGTATCGCTGGGTCGCCGCCGTGAGCTCGGCGCAGAGCGCCGCGTCGCTGGAGCTCGCCACCGGCGGCCTTCCGGTGATGGCGATCGGTGGTTTCACGGGAAGCGACGAGGTCCTCACCCTGGACCAGTTCAAGCAGTACGTCGCCGACGGCAAGATCCACTACTACCTCGGTGGAGGCGGCGGCGGTGGCGGCTTCGGCGGCGGTGGCGGTGCCAACTCCCAGATCGCCAGTTGGGTCCAGGCGACGTTCACTTCCGTCACCGTCGGGAGTCAGACCGTCTACGACCTGACGAAGCCGGCGAGCTAGCGGCTCGTCGAGCCCGGCGCACGCAGCCCGGCGCTGGTACCGGCCCCACGGCCGGTACCAGCGCCGGGCTGTCGGCTCGGGAGCGGGTGGGTAGGCCGCGTGGATGTTCGCGGCGGTGCTAGTCCTTGGTCACGTTGAAGGACGCCCAGGCGGTGGTGGCGGCCCTGAGATGAGCGAGGAGCGCGGCGGTGACCGGCGGGTCGGGCGGCTCGCCGTGGACGGCGGCGCTGACCGTGCGGGTCTGGCCGGGCAGCCGGCTCGCCCGGACGCCGGGATGGCGATGCGCCTGGAGGGCCAGGCCGGGCAGGGTGGTCACGCCGAGGCCGGCGGCGACGAGCGCCTGGACGGCCAGGTAGTCGTCGGTCGTGAAGGCGATGTCGGGGCTGAATCCCGCGGTGGCGCAGGAGCGCAGCAGCGCGGTACGGCACCGTTCGCAGCCCGCGATCCAGCGCCGGTGGCGATGGTCGGCCAACCGGTCTCCCGCTAGGCCCGCCGGAGTCACCAGATAGATCGACTCGGTGAGCAGCGTCATCCGGCGTAGACCGTCGTCCTCCGGTTCGATCCACGTCGGGTCAGGCGACAGCCGTTCGTTCGGCGTCGGCCGCGTTGGTCGCGGAACCATCGCCGGTGCCGGTGCCGGTGCCGGTGCCGGTGCGGGTGCCGGTGCGGGCGTCGGTGCCTGCGTGACCGGGGTCCGCCCGCCGCCGGGCGGCGAGGCTTCCGGGTGTTCATCCCGCGCCAGGTCCCGGTAGGCGAAGAGCAGGGCGACGTCCGCCTCGCCGGCCCGCAACAGGCGGATGGCGTCCGGCGGCTCGGCCTCGGTGAGGCGCAGCTCGACGCCGGGATGGTCGGCGGCGAACGCTGCCGCGGCCGCGGGTACGAACGTGCCGAGCGCCGACGGGAACGCGACCAGACGGACCCGGCCGGCCCGCAGACCGGTGTAGGCGGCGAGCTCCGCTTCGGCCGCGTCCAGCCGGCCGAGGATCTCCTCCGCCCGTTCTGCCAGCACCCGGCCCGCTTCGGTGAGTCGAATCCCGCGGCCGACGCGCTGGACGAGCTGGCTGCCGGTTTCCGCCTCCAACCGGGCCAGGTGGTGGCTGACCGACGGCTGCGCGTACTGGAGGGCGCGAGCCGCGGCGGTGACCGAGCCGTGCCGGGCGACCGCGACCAGCACCCGCAGCCTGGTCATGTCCAGCATCCGGTCAACATATCAACGTCGTTGATAGTTCTAGCCGAAATCTGGCATTGGACCAATGGGAGACCGCGGCTGACCATGGTGACATGGATGACCGTCCTGCCGCCCGTGCCCTCCCGACATTCGACGACATCGCCGCCGCCCGGGACCTGCTGGCCGGCCATCTGCCCGCCACGCCGATGTGGACCTACCCGGCGCTCAACGCCGCCGTCGGGGTGACGATCTACGTCAAGCACGAGAACGTCCAGCCAACCGGCGCGTTCAAGGTGCGCGGGGGGCTGACGCTGCTTGCCGGCATGTCGTCCGAGCGGCGTGCTCGCGGCACCATCACCTACTCGACCGGCAACCACGCCCAGTCGATGGCCTATGCCAGCGCCGCCTTCGACGCCCCGTGCACGGTCGTCATGCCGACGACCGCCGCCGCCTCGAAGGTCCGGGCCTTGGGCGCCCTCGGCGCGACCGTCGAGCTGCACGGCCCGGACATGGCCGCGGCCCAGACCCGCGCCGAGGAGATCGCCGCCGAGAGCGGCCAACTGCTCGTCAGTCCCGGTGACACTCCCGAACTCATCGCCGGCGTGGGCACGGCGTATCTCGAGGTCGTCGAGGCGTGGCCCGACCTCGACGCGGTGATCGTCCCGATCGGTAGCGGGACCGGCGCTGCCGGCGCCAGCCTGGTCACCGCTCGGCTCGCGCCCCGATGTCGGGTGATCGGCGTCCAGTCATCGTCGGCGCCGGCCGCGCACGACTCGTGGCGGTCCGGAGAGTGCGTGCGCCGCCCGATCCGGACCAACGCCTGCGGCCTCGCCACCGGCCGTGGCTACGAGCTGCCGCAACGGGTCCTGCGCACCGGCCTCGCCGACTTCCACCTGGTCGACGACGACCAGATCGCCGACGCCCAGCGCCTGCTCGCCAGCGACGCGCACACACTGGCCGAAGGCGCCGGAGCCGCGGCCCTCGCCGCGATCCTCGCTCGTCCGGATGACTTCGCCGGCCAGCGCGTCGCGGTGGTTGTCACGGGCGGCAACGCCTCGGCCGCCGAGATCGCGGCCCTTTCGGTCGCCGCGACCGACCTCGCCGCGACCGACCTCGCCGCCACCGATCTCGCGGCCGCCGCCGCGTAGCCGAGCCGCGGGCGGGGCCCACCTGCATCGTGAGACTGGACCTACCGGGCTGCGAGATGGTACTTACCGGTTCGCGAGATGGTAATTATCGGATCGGGAGAGCGGGACCAGCCGGACGAGCGGCGGCACGCGCCACTTCTCGGGGCGCGACGGTCGCTCGGCGTGCTGTAGTGAGCCCGTGTGTGGTCTCAGGTGCCGGAACGGCCCGGCACCGAACCTGAGGAGGCGAGTGCGCTGAGCCGGAGAATGGGTTCCTGGTTCGAGGAGCTCCCGGTCGGGACGGTCGTCCACCACGCGATCACCCGGACGCTCACCGAGACCGACAACGTGCTGTTCACCACGCTGTCGATGAACCCCCAGCCGCTGCACCTCGACCACGAGTTCGCGTCCAAGACCGAGTTCGGGCGGCCGCTGCTGAACTCGATGATGACGGTCGCGACGGTCGTCGGGCTCGCCGTGCCGGAGCTGACGCTTGGGACCACGGTCGCGAACCTGGGTTTCGGCTCGATCGAGTTCCCCAAGCCGATGTTCGCGGGCGACACCCTGCACGTCATCACCGAGGTGACCAAGGCGCGGTTGTCGAGCTCGCGCCCCGGCGTCGGGATCGTGGAGTTCCGCCACGACGGCTACAACCAGTACGACGAGCTGGTCTGCCGCGCGTTCCGATCCGCGCTGATGCACTGCCGGCCCGCGGACGAGACGGACTGAGGGAGCCTCCATGGAGTTCGAGGAACCGCCCGAGCACACCGCCATCCGCGAGGCCGTGCGGGACATCTGCAAGGGGTTCGACGCCGAGTACTGGCGCCAGCACGAGAAGAACCACGAGTTCCCGTGGAAGTTCTACAACGAGATGGCCGCGGCCGGCTGGATCGGCACTGCCATCCCCGAGGAGTTCGGCGGCGGCGGTGGCGGCATCACCGAGGCCTCCATCGTGATGGAGGAGGTCGCGGCCTCCGGCGGCGCGATGAACGCCGCCAGCGCGCTGCACATCTCCGTCTTCGGCATGAACCCGGTCGTCAAGTTCGGCTCCCAGGCGCAGAAGGAGAAGTACCTGCCGCGGGTCGCCACCGGCGAGCTGCAGGTCGCCTTCGGCGTCACCGAGCCGGACGCGGGCACCGACACGACGTCGATCACCACCCGCGCCGTCCGCGACGGTGACGACTACATCGTGCACGGCCAGAAGGTGTGGACGACGAAGGGCCACGTCGCCGAGAAGGTGCTGCTGCTGGTCCGGACCACGCCGCTGGAGGAGGTCAGGAAGCGCACGGACGGCATGACGCTGCTGCTCGCCGACCTGCGCCGGCCCGAGGTCGACATCCACCAGATCGACAAGATCGCCCGCAACGCCGTCGGGTCCTGCGAGGTGCGCTACGACGGCCTGCGGGTCGACGGGTCCGACCTGGTCGGCGAGGAGGGCAGGGGCTTCAAATACCTGCTCGACGGCCTGAACCCGGAGCGCATTCTCATCGCCGCCGAGGCGCTCGGCATCGGCAAGGCCGCGCTGCGCGTCGCCACCCAGTACGCCAACGAGCGGGTCGTCTTCGGCCGCCCGATCGGCAAGAACCAGGGGATCGCCTTCCCGCTGGCCGAGGCACACATGCGCCTCGCCGCCGCCGAGCTCGTCATCCGGCAGGCCTCCTGGCGCTACGACCAGGGCCTTCCGTGCGGGGAGCACGCGAACACCGCGAAGTTCCTGGCGTCCGACGCGGCCTTCTTCGCCGCGGACCGGGCGATGCAGACCCACGGCGGTTTCTCCTTCGCCACGGAGTACCCGGTGGGCCGTTTCTGGGCCGAGTCGCGGCTGATGAAGATCGCTCCGGTCTCCCAGGAGATGGTCATGAACTACATCTCCGAGCACGTCCTCGGCCTGCCCCGCTCCTACTGACCGATCGGGCGGTGTCCCGGTGGCGGACGCTCCGCGCCCGCCACCGGGACCGCCTCAGCCACCGATGGCGAGGATGCGCCGGGCCTGCAGGACGAGCGGGGTGTCGACCATGCCGCCCTCGAAGTTGATCGTTCCGCGCCCTTCGCGCTGCGCCTCGTCGTACGCGTCGAGCAGCCGGCGTGCCCGGTCGTACTCCTCGGGCGACGGTGTGAACGCCTCGTGCGCCATCGCGACCTGGCCCGGGTGGATGCACAGCTTTCCGCCGTAGCCGAGGTCCCGGGCGAACGAGGCCTCCTCCAGGAACCGCTCCCGGTCGTTGATCGTGGTGGTTACCTGGTCGAGCGCCACGACCCCGGCGAGCCGGCAGGCGATCGCCACCTGCGAGCGGGCGTACAGCACCTCGGCGTTCGACCGGGTGCGCCGCCCGCCGAGATCGGCGATGAAGTCCTCGGCACCGAAGTACGCCGCGTCGACGCGGGCGTTCCTGGCTGCGTGGGCGAGCACCTCGGCCGCCCGGTGCACGCCCGCGACCGACTCCAGCCCGTACATCACCGACCGGTCGGTCACGCCGCGGGTGCGCAGCGCCTCGTCGAGCCGGTCGACGTCCTCCACCGTCTCGATCTTCGGCGCGACGATGCCGTCGACGTCGAGCGCCGCGTAGCAGTCCAGGTCGGCGTCGAAGTTCTCCGCGTCGGTGACGCCGTTCACCCGCAGCATGATCGCGCCGCCGAACTCGGCCCGCAGCTTCGGCACCGCGGTGACCGCGCCTTCGCGGCCCTCGGGCTTGGCGCCCAGCGGCGTCCCGTCCTCGAGGTCGACGATCACGATGTCGGCGCCGAAGCGGGCCTGCTTGGCGATCAGGTCCGGCCGGTTCGCCGGGGTGAACAGCGGCGACCGCCACCGCGCGACGCGACCGTCCGTCGACCCGTCGCCCGTCGACCCGCGCTCTCCCAAGGTCGTCATGGCGAGAACGCTAGCGGTCTTGGCCCGCGCGTTCACCTTGGATGTGACGCACTCCGGCGTCCCGCCGACCTGACCCGGCGTCTGCCTGCCCGCGGGAGGAGAGGCACGGGAGGAGAGGCGTGAGAGGAGGAGTCAGGCGCGGATACGGATCAGGGGGATGAGCTGTTCGGCTGGCGTGAGGGAGCCGTGGTGGCCGCGCATGGTGGTCAGTCGGGGTTCGACGTCGGGGCGGACGAGCACGCTGGTGCCGCGTGCCGCCGCGATGACGTCGCCGAGGCGGGGGATGGCCCGTTCGGTGACTTTCGGACCGAACCAGCCGTCCGCGACCGCCTGCTCGGCCGATACCACCCACGCGTGCTCGCCGAGCCCCTCGCGCCACGCGGCGAGGACGTCGCCGGCGGCGCCGGGCTGGGCGTAGACGTAGCGGGCTCGCGGCTCGCCGCCGATCGCGCGCACCCCGGCCAGCAGCGACGGCCGCCCGTCCAGGCTCACGTGGTCGTCCTCGGTGACGGTGACCATTCCGTGATCGCCCGTGACGACGAGCATCGAGTCGGCGGGAAGCTGCTCGGTGAGCGTCGCGACCAGCCTGTCGACCAGCGCCAGCTGTGCGCGCCAGCCGGCGGACGCCGGACCCAGCGTGTGCCCGGTGGTGTCCAGGTCGCTGACGTAGGCATAGACGAATCCCGGCGCGCGTAGCGCCTCGATGACGCGTTCGACCAGGGTGCCCCAGGTCGACGCGCCGGAGAAGCGGCTGCCGCGCAGCGCCATCCGGCTCAGCCCCGAATCGCGGTAGAGCGGCTGGGAGACGACGGTCACGGAGATCCCGGCCGCGGTGGCCTGCTCGAAAGCGGTCAGCTCGGGCTGCGCCTGCTCGGGCACGATGATGTCCAAGGCCGTGCTGTCCCGGCCCTGGAACTGCCAGCGCAGCGCGTTCAACAGCCCCTCGGCCCCCGGATAGGGCTCCCAGAGATAGCCGACCACCCCGTGCTCGCCCGGTGAGAGGCCGGTGCCGATCGAGGTGATGCTGGTCGCGGTCGTCGACGGATAGCAGGTCGTCAGGGCCGCGGAGCGGTGAGCGGCCAGGGTGGGAGCGACGTCGGCGTTCGCGGCCACCAGCTCGTCCCCAAGCCCGTCGACCAGCAGCAGGCAGACCGATCGTGCCTCGCCCAGCCCAAGCCGGGGAGCCTCGGTGAAACCCGGGGCTCCGACCGTGCCGAGCAATGCCGGCACCAGCTCGGCCAAGGAACCCTCGCCGTACCGGGGAAGCGCGGGAGACTGCACGCTCCGAGTCTCCCGCGCTTCCCGCCCGCGGTCGAACCGGTTGGACCATCCGTGCCCGTTCACCGCGCCACGCCCGTCCGTCCCGGCGCGGGGCCGCGGCGCTCGGGGAACCGATCCGGACCGCGTCAGCCACCGCTTCCGCGTCAGCCGACCGCTTCCGCGCGTTCGCGAGCGCGGGCCGCGAACCGGGGCATGTCGAGGCGTTCGTGGACGGCGATCGCGGCGCCGAGCTCGCGCCGCGCGCGCTCACGGTCGCCGAGGATGGCGGCGAGCGTGCCGACGTAGAGATGACCGGAGCCCATGCAGACGCCGCCGGGCGCGAACACGATGACAGCGTCGGCCCACGCCTCCACCCGGTCGAGCAATGGCCGGGCCCACTCACGGGCGCGGGCGCTGGACCGGGCGTGCCAGCACCACTCCGTCAACAGGATCAGCGAGCTCGTGGCCACCGGGCCGGAACCGAGCGCGGGAAGGCCCGGCCGCAGGACGGACGCGAGGGCGGCGAGCGAGTCGCCGATGTGGCCGGCCTGTGCCAGCCCCAGGCCACGGACGATCAGCCAGCCGGCATGGTCCGTGGGCGGCGCTTCCTCGGGCCCGGGCAGTATGTCGGCCAGCGCGCCGCCCTCCCAGGCCACCATCCCGCCGATCGCCTCGACCGAGGTGCGGGCCACCACCGCCGCCTCCGGGGAGGCCACGAGCAACGGCGAGAACACCGACTCCGCGGCCTCGATCGCCTCGTCGAGCCGGCCGGACATCAGGTCACGCATCGCCCGCCACCAGGCGGCGACCAACGTGAAGTCGTCGTAGCGCAGACGGCTCGCCGTGGCGGCGAGCAGCCGCGCCTGTCCGTCCGCCCTTTCCAGCTCGCCGAGCTCCAGGAGGGTCAGCGCCCGCAGGTGGGTGACTGTGAGCCGGGCGCCGACGTCGTCACCGGCGAGCTCGCCGAGCCGGTCGAGCACGGCCAGCCGCCGGACCGCCAGGTCTGGCAGCCACCAGGTCAGGAACTGCGCGAGCAGCACCATCTGCTCCAGGCCATGGACCTCCGCGAGGTCGGCGCTGGCCCACGCGGTGGCCCCCGGGCCGACCTCCACCGCCGGGCTGGACGGGGACGGTCCATTGCCCGCCGCGGGTCGAGGCCGTTCGGTGGTCGCGTCGAAGGCCGCCTGGGCCGCGGCCAGATGGCGTCGCGCGCGCTCCACATCGCCCGCCAGCGCGAACCGCGCGGCGCACGCGGCGTCCAGCGCGCCGGCGACCGCCGTCCCGAGCCCCGGCAGTTCGCGCGCGACGGTGAGCAGCGCGCGCAGGTCGGGGGATGTCTCGCCGGCCATCGACCAGTAGCCGGTGACCGGCCCACCCGATCGTTCCAACGCGGCCAGGGCGGCGAGATCCACCTCGCCGGCGAGCAGCGCGTCGTCCTGGGTGCCGGCGAGCAGGGCGTCGGCCTCGGCGAGCCGGCCGGCACGGCGCAGCGCCCTGCCGGCCGCCAGACCGAGCCGAACGCGCAGCGGCGCGTCCGCGGCTGGGGCACGTTCGAGCCCGCGGCGCGCCCAGCCGACGGCGCCGTCGAAGTCCGCGACGGCGAGCGCGGCCGAGGCGGCGGCGAGCGCGGCGGCGGCGGCGCGCGGATCATCGCCGCGCAGCAGATGGTCGGCCACCGCCTGCACGCCCGCGCCGCGGGACTGGAGGAGGTCGGCGCACCGCCGATGCCAGCTGGCCTGAACCCGCGGGGGCGTGCGCGCCGCCAGCCCCTCCCGCACCAGCGCGTGCGCGAAACGCACCACGCCGGGCTCGTCGACGACGAGCCCGGCGCGCGCGGCGACGTCGAGAGCCTCGTCCAGCCTGCCCGCGTCGGCGACCGCCGCGACCTGCCCGGCGACATCCGCAGGAACGTCCTCGCCGAGCACGGCCGCGACGCGCAGCAGCCCGCGTGCCGGTTCGCCCAGCTCGGCCACCCGCGAGCTGACGACGTCGACCACCCGTTCCGGGAGGTCGGCCGCGGGCCGGCCGGCGGCGACGAGCCGGGTGAGCTCGGTCATGAAGAAGGCGTTGCCGCCGCAGCGTTCGGCCACCAGCGCCGCGACCGCGCCCGGGTCGTCCCACGTCGCGCCGGGCACCACCGCGGCCACGTATTCGGCCACCGCCGCCGGGGCGAGCGGCCCGACGCGCAGGTGGTCGCCGGGAAGCCGCCCGAGCGCGCCGAGCGCGGCGACGACGGGATCGTCGTCGCTCCGGTCTCCGCCGGAGCGTTCCGCGCCGACAGGCTCCCCGGCGCCGCCCAAATAGTCGTCGCGCACCGTGGCGGCGAACAGCGCGGGCCGTCCCGCGAGCTCGCGGACCACGATGGCCAGCACCCGCAGCGAAGCGGCGTCGGCCCACTGCAGGTCGTCCACCACGATCACCGTCGCGCGGCCGCTGGGGGCATGGCTGGAGCGATCATCGGCGCTGACCGCCGCCGTGACCGCGAAGGCCCAGGACCGCGTGGAGGCGTCCGGCGGTGCCGCCAGCTCCGGGAACAGCCGCCGCCACAGATCGTAGGGCGGGGCGTCGTCACCCGGGTGACAGCGGACCCAGCGCGGCCGCGCGAGCCCCGGCGGCGCGGTGGTGCTGGGCGACGGCGCAAGCAGCTCCGCGAGCAGCCGGGTCTTGCCTGCGCCGGCAGGCCCGGACACGACCAGCGACCGGGCCCCGGCCTCGGCTCCGCCCCGACCCCCGCTCCCGCTCCCGCCCCCGGCATCGGCATCGGCATCGGCATCGGCTGGCAGCGTGGCGAGGACGGTGGACATCCGCTTCAGCTCGGCCGCCCGCCCGACGAACGGTGACACCGGCCGGGATGACGGCACCGTGATGACCGGCCCGCCGGTGGTGGCGGTCGGCCTGCCGGCGGCGTCGGCGACCGGCCGCCGGCCTGGCCACCAGCCCGGGGCCGCCGCCGCCGGATCCGCGCGTCGGACCGCGGTCTCGACGGCTCGCAGCGTCGCGCCGGGGTCGAGACCCAGTTCGTCACGTAGCAGGCCGCGCACGCGCGTGAGCGCGGCAAGCGCGTCCGCCTGCCGGTCCGCCCGGTAGAGCGCCAGCACCCGCATCGCCCACAGGCTCTCGCGCGTCGGCTCGGCGGACACCGCGGCCGCCAGCTCGCCGAGCAGCGAGACATGATCGCCGAGATCCAGCCGGGCGAGCGCCAACCGCTCCGTGACGAGGCGCCGCTCCTCCCGTAGCCGGCCCGGTTCCTCTGGCAGCGCCTCGTCCAGGAGGCCGCCATAGGGCTCGTCGCCGTGCCACCGGGCCAGCGCGGCCCGCCCGGCCGCGGCGGCGAGATCCGGGCGGCCGGCTCTCAGCTGTACGTCGAGCGTCGCCGCGTCCCGGTGGAACGCCGCGGCGTCGAGCTGACCCACCGGGTCGGTCAGCACCAGCTGGTAGCCGACGGATCTGGTGACCAGCAGCTGGGCTCGCGCCGCCGGAACACCGGGCTCCAGCCGGCGGCGCAGCCGGGAGATCCAGCCCTGCAGGGTCGTGGCCGCGGTCGCGGGCGGCCGCCCGGACCAGAGTTGGTCGGCCAGCCGGGCCGGCGACAGCGGAGCCTCCCGCTGCGCGACCAACAACGCCAGAAGGGTGGCCGCGCGGCCGGTGCCCAGGTCCAGCTCGCGATCCTGGTGGTCCCGCGCCGTGACGGCGCCCAGCACCTCGAATCGCATGGCGCCACGGTAGCGACGCGGCCCGCGGGCGTCTGGCCGGTCGGCATCAGCAGCGCGGTACCAGGGGACGTCACCAGGTCCGTACCAGGACGTCACCAGGTCCATACCAGGCACCGCGACGACGGTCGACCCATGACCCATACAGGAACGGACACCGCCTCCCAGCGCCCGAACCCGTCGCCCCGCGACCTCGGCGCCTCGTTCATCCATGACCCCGGCGTCCCGCCGGCCGCCGGCTCCGGCCCTGGCGTCGCGTCGGCCGCCGGCCGCGCCCAACAGGGCCAGGCAGCCACCGGCCGGCGTCCGCGCCGCGAGGTGGTCGTCTTCCTCGCCACCACCTTCGGGCTCACCGCCGCGAGCACGTGCGTGGCGGTGAACCAGTCCGTCGATGTCAGCCATCTCGGCGATGCCTCCGCGCTGGGGCAGGCGGCGATGTACGGCCAGGCGGCCTGGCCTCTGGTGGGCGCGGCGGTCGCGCGTCTGTCGGTCGCGGGTCTGCCGGTACGGCGTCCTTCGGCACAGCGTCCGTCGGTACGGCGCCGGCCGGATGGCCGCGGCTCCGCGGGCTGGGACTGGGGCTGGCGCCGCACCTCGGCGCGTGCCCTTGGCCTCGCCTGGGCGTACGGCGTCGCCTACCCGCTGCTGGCCGGGATCCTGTTGTGGCTCACCGGCCTCGGCGGCTTCGACGGCGCGAAGCTCGCCGGCGGCTTCAACCTCGACGGGCTGCCAACCGGGCCGGGGGCGGCGCTGGCCATCCTGCTCGGCGTGACCGTCGGGTGTCTTCCCTACCTCCTGCTCGCGGTCGGGGAGGAGGTCGGGTGGCGCGGGGTGCTGCTGCCACACCTGGCCACCAGCAACTCGCCTGCGCGGGTGGTGCTGCTCGGCGGCCTGATCTGGTCGGCCTTCCACCTTCCGATCATCATCGTGCTGGGCGGCACCCCGGATGGAGTGCCCACACCCATCGCGGCGGCGCTGTTCGCCGTGGCGCTTACCGCCCTGGGCTCGACGCTGGCCTGGCAGCGGCTGCGGTATGGGCTGTGGCCCGTCGTGGTCACGCACGCCGCGGTGAACGCGACCCTCTACCTGGTGGTGGCCCCGGCGACCGTGGACCGGTCCGCCACCGGCTGGTTCGGCACCGAGACGGGGCTGCTGCTCGCGGCGACCTCGGTGGCCGCCGCGGTGTGCTGGGCGCGCCGGGCGCCACTACGGCCCTCGGCCGCCGGGGTCGTCGTCGCGGCCACCCGCGGCACCGCGTCGAACGCCAGCACGCCGGCTCACTCGTCGGTCAGCCCCATACAGGTCAGCCCCATACCGGTCGGCTCCGCACCGGTCGGCTCCGCACCGACGGATGACGGGGTGATCGACACGTCGGACATGTTCGTCGTGCACGCGATGTTCCGGCACCAGCTCGGGCTGCTGCCCGACCTCGTCCGTGATGTCCAGCCCGGCGACAGCCGGCGGGCCGGCGCGGTCGCGGACCACCTGGAACTGCTCCTCACCCTGCTGCACGAGCACCACGCCGGCGAGGACCGGGTGCTGTGGCCCCGGCTCACGGAGCGGGAGCCGGCCGCGGCCACGATGGTCGTCGCGGCGCGGGACCAGCACGACGCGGTGGCCCGGCTCGCAGCGGAGGCCAGACGGACGGCCGCCGCCTGGCGGCCCGGCGCGGGCCTGGCGGCGCGCGACAAGCTGGCGGGTCTGCTGGAGGATCTGGACGTCACCGTGGAGGAGCATCTCGACGACGAGGAAGGCGAGGTCGTGCCGCTCGCCGCCCTGCTGCTCACGGCGAAGGAATGGTCCGAACTCGGCCAGGGCGGCTCGGTGAGACTCTCGCCCCGCCAGGTGCTGCTGTCGCTGGGCATGATCGAGCAGGCTGCCGGGCCGGACGGTCTTGCCCGGCTCACCGCGCAGATGCCGGCCATCGCCCGCCCGCTGGTCGTCAGGCTGGCCCGCCGGGCGGCTCGCCGAACCTTCCTGACCCTCGCTGCCCGCTGACCAGGACGCTTGTGCGCTCCGACCGGTGCCCGGCTTCGGAGACCGACGCGGAAGGCGGAAGGCGGCCGAGACGGTCGAGGTGGAACGCGGTTGAGGTGGAACGCGGCCGAGACCGAGCGCAGCTGGGGGCCGGGACGGCGACATGCCGTTGGCCCCACCGCCAAGTCCTGGGCGGTGGGGCCAACGGCCGTCGGCTAGTTGTTGCTGCTGGATGGCTCCGAGAACTAGGCCGCCACCAGCTGGGCCTGGGCGTCGCGGAGGGCCTTGTTCGCGTTCTCCGGGAGGGCGCCGAGGGGCGTGGCGACCTCCTCGACCGTCGGGCCGTGTTCGGCGGCCAGCGGGGCGAGGGCGTCGAGGTCGAAGTCGTAGAGCTTCGCCGCGTTGCCGGCCAGGATGTCGCGCACCTCGGCCTCGGGCAGGTGGTGCAGCACCTGACGGATGGCCTCCAGGGTGAACGGCGACGTGCCCTCGTCGTGCGGGTAGTCGCTGCCCCACATGAACCGGTCGTGCCCGATCACGTCGCGGGCGGCGATGTCGGCGGGACGGGGGAAGCTCGCCCCCGACCAGCAGCTCTGCTGCCAGTACTCCGTCGCCGAGCGCGGGATCGCGTCCTCCTTGCGGTATTTGAGCTCACCGATCGCGCCGCCGCGGATGCTCTCCAGCACGCCGTCGAGCTGCTTGAGCAGCGGCGGGATGGCGGCCGCGGACGACTCGGTGATGACGAACTTCAGCCGCGGGAACTTCTCGAACATGCCGGCGAGCAGCAGGTGGACGAACGGCCGCATGCCGTAGAAGCCCACCTCGCTGATCATGAGCGCGGGGGTGGCCGCGTAGCGGCCGTAGTTGGGCGACCCGGTGCCGCCGTGCAGGTTGAGCGGGATCTCCAGGTCCTGGATGGCCGCCCACAGCCGGTCATACTCCGGGTCGTAGAGCGGCTTCACCCACTTCACATCGGGCGCCACGTTCGGCAGCAGCACGCCGCCACGCAGGCCATGCTCCTTGATCCAGGTGATGTCCTCGATGGCGTCGTCGATGTCGTTCAGGAAGAACTGCCCGACGCCGGCGCGCTGTGCCGGCTTGCGGGCGCAGAAGTCCGCAAGCCACCGGTTGTGCGCGTGGATGCCGGCGCGGCGGTGGCGGTATTCCTCGGCCGTCGGCGGCCCGGCGAACAGCACGAAGCCCGGGTAGAACGGCGGCACCGTGTTCGGGAAGATGACCTCGCCGACGACGCCCTGGGAGAGCTGGTCGCGGTCGCGCCGGTCGTCATCCCAGTTGCGGACCCTCAGGTCGGTGTCACGCAGGTCCTTCCACGGGTTCTTGTACCTGCCGCGCCAGGCGTCGAAGTCCTCCTTGAACGACGGGTCGAGGTACTCGCGGTAGGTCTCATGGCTCGCACCCGCGTGGGTGTCAGCCGAGATGATCGTGTACCGAGCGGCCACGGGCACCTCCCTGGTCTGGTGAGCGGGACGTACTCATAATAGAATGTGGTTTCAGTCTGACGTGTCAAGGAGACCTCGTCCGGCGGGAACGCGACCTTGGTCTCCTTGGCTGGCGTTCCTGGCCGCCACCGGATGCCACGGCCCAGGTGGGACGCTGCCCTGCAACGAAGTTCTTCCCTCGAACGAAGTTCCCCTGGGGGCGCCGTCCACGCGGATGCCTTGGAGGCGAGCGCTGACACCGGCGAGGACGGGCGCACGCGGGCGCATGCGGGCGCGTGCGGGGGGCGCGGGGGCACGCGGGCGGGTCGGGCGTGGGCGTTGTGGTGCCGTGGCGGCAGGAACCGCTCGGTCCGCGACCATGATCGCCGCGGATGTGTCGCCACAGTCGCGATCTGGTCGGATCCGCAACCGCGGCAACACGAAGGTAGTGATCTACCGGCTGCGTGCTGCCAGTGAACGTTGGCGGAGGCGGCAGCGACGGCAGTAGACCTGGCCGTCAGCCGTCAGCCGTCAGCCGTCAGCCGTCAGCCGTCAGCCGTCAGCCGTCAGCCGTCAGCCGTCAGCCGTCAGCCGTCAGCCGTCAGCCGTCAGCCGTCAGCCGTCAGCCGTCAGCCGTCAGCCGTCAGCCGTCAGCCGCTACTGGGTTGTGGGGCGTGCCACCGGCTGTGGGGAAGCGATTCTGGCCAGGACTGCGCAGCGGCACCGCCGCATCAGGAGCTTGATCGTCGGTTCTGTATCGAAATCCGAACTGGCGAGGGCTCGGAGTTCGGATTTCGATACAGTCGTCGCGATCTTCCGTGGTGACGGTCGGGCGAGCGAACGTCGCCGGAGCGCGCGATGGTCGCCGAGCTGGATTCGCCGAGCTGAATCGATGACGTCACGTCGTAGGCGCCGTGTTCGGTCGCGCTAGGCGGCCGGCCATTCCGGGCGTGAAGTTAGCTGGCGCTGTTGGCCTTGTCGGCCACCGCGGCGGCCTTGGTGGCCTCGACGGGGTGGCTGGCCGTGGCGGTGGTGGAGACGGGCGCCGGGGCCGCATCGCCGGCCGGCGACGCGGCGGCTGCCGCGATGGCGGCTGGCAGGGTGGCAGCTGGCGGGGTGGCCCCGGCCGGGGCGGCGGCCGGGGCGGCCTCGTCGCCCATGGCCTTGACCTCGGACTTGAAGATGCGCATGGAGCGTCCGAGCGAGCGCGCGGCCTCGGGCAGCTTCTTCGAGCCGAACAGGACCAGCACCACGACCGCAATGATGATCAGTTCCGGTGCGCCCAGATCTGGCATGTGCGCGGCTCCTCCCGCTCGCGGACCGGCAAAAACGCCAGTCTGCAACTGATGTTACGGCTTCGCCGGGCGGCATGGCGCATGGGCACGAAGCCTCTCACTTCTCGTGGGGCCCTCATGCTGAAATCCTGACAAGGATCATCCAGCCGCGAATAGATGATCGTCGGACGGGCGGCGTCACCTAACGAAAGCCGGAGCAAGAAACCTCATTGCTGCCGGCTTCTTGTCCCGAAAGGCGAACGTCCGGTGCCAGGGATCGGTGCCTTACTACGGTCGCCCTATCGATCCCTTATGGTCCCTGGGAGTCGATCCCCTATGGTCCCTGGGAGCCACCGCCGTCCCCATCGCCGCGATGCGCGGCCGTCTCCGCTCACGCCCCTTATGGGCAGCAACGGCCATCGGAACCTCGTCCGGTGCGGCGATCATCTACCCTCTCCCGGCGATCATCGCTGTCGTCCGCCCGTCCGCCCGTCCGCCCGTCCACCCGTCGCGCGGCACTCCGCCCAGCGGCCTGACGCGCAGGTCCGCCTCGGCCGACAGGTCGAACACCTCCCGAAGGAGATGCCTGGGCGCTGCCGCGCCTGGTCACCCCCGCAGGCTCCCGGCGCGTAGGCCTATCAGATCCCTGTCCGGCCTGGGCTCCGAGAACCCCGTCTACCGGTTCGATCGCCGCCCCGTCCGTGCTGTAAGCTGCTTCCAGTCAGCCGCTAGGAGCGGCCGACACCGCTGGACCCGCAAGATGCGCTCGTAGCTCAACGGATAGAGCATCTGACTACGGATCAGAAGGTTGGGGGTTCGAGTCCCTCCGAGCGCACGTCTGGTCGAGACAGGTCAGAGCCCCGCAGCAGCCGCAAGGCAGCGCGGGGCTCTGCTCTTTGACAGCCAAGTTGACAGGCTAGGGACTGTCAGCCCGCTTCCGCCCTGTCGTCCGGGTCGCTCGGCTCGTCGTCCTCCTGGTCCTCGGCGTCGTCCGCCGTGTCGAACCAGGCATCGAGCTTGGTCGCCGCGTCGCGGCTGACGTCTTCGACCATGTCGACGTAGATGTCCATCGTGGTCGAGAGCATCGTGTGGCCGAGCATCGCCTGAATCTGCTTCCAGTCGACGCCCAGGGCGTAGGCCATGGTCGCGGCGGTGTGGCGGAGGGCGTGCGGGCCGAGGTGGCGTAGGCCCGCCTCTTTACACAGCGCGGCCAGGTGCGTGTTCAGGGCGCGCGGTTCCTGGTAGCGACCAACGGTGTTGGGGAAGATCAAGCCGTTCTCCTCCCAGCGCTTGCCGGCCGCCTGTCGTTCGGCCGCGAGGTGGCGCCGGTGTGTCTTCAGGACGTCGATGCACTTCCCGGGTAGTGCGATCGTCCGCTGGCCGGCGCGGCTCTTGGTCGGCCCGACGATGAGGCCCTGGACGCCGCGAACGCGGGTCACCTGGAGTTCGACGCGGAGGGTGCCCGCGCTCTCGTTGAAGTCGCGCCAGCGCAGCGCGAGCACTTCACCGCGTCGTAGCCCGACCATCGCGAGCAGGACGTAGACCGCGTAGAACCGGGTCGGTTCAGCCGCCGCGAGTAGTTGGAGACCATCGTCACGGTTCAGCGCCGAGACCTGACGCCGTGGCTTACGGGCCTTGGGGACGCGGACCGTCTTCGCGACGTTGCGGGATGCCTTCTCCGTGATGACCGCTTCGTCGAGTGCCTGAGAGATGATCGTCCGCAAGGTGCGCATGGTCGACGTGCTGTAGCCGGCTACCGCCTTGCCGTTCAGGAAGCGCTGCACGTCCTCGTGCTTGAGGTCGACGACGCGGATCTTCCCGAGGCCGGGCCGGACGTGGTTCTCGACGTTGTCGCGGTAGCTGGACTTCGTGGACAGCGCGCGCTCGGACGGCATGACCACCTCGTCGAGCCAGTACGTCAGGAAGTCGCCGAACCGCGCGGGGCGGTCAAGATTCGCGACGCCGTCGGCCTGAGCCTGCCGCGCCTCCTGCTGGGCCGCGATCGCTTCCTCTTGGGTCTTGAAGTAGCGCGGTACCTTCTTGCGCCTGCCGTTCACGATGCCGTAGTCGATCTCGACGACCCAGCGCTTCCGATCCTCGCGCCAGAACACCGAACCCTCGCCGTGTGCACGGCGGTTGCGCCGCGTTCGTTCTGTCGAGGTCTGGTCGGTGTCAGTGCTGGCTACCGAGTCCTGGTTGGTCGTCTCGTCGCCATCGCCGCGGCGTGCCTTGCGCGCGGCCATCACGCCACGTCCAGCGGGTTGCCGTCGGGCCACTCGAAGTGATCGCACCAGGGGCAGCCGTACGGGCTGTCTTCCATGTCGCAGGCGAATTTCGTTTCGCCGTCGGGCTGCGGGTAGCCGACGCCCTGGCCGAGCGCGGCCCGGTCGAGGTGTTCGTGAAGCGCCTGCGCGGGGGTGATGCGCGGTGGGGTGGGCGTGTTTTCGGGCATGGTCGGTTCGGCTCCTTGCCGGAAGAGAGCGGACCGGATCACCGGGCGCGTCTACCGCTGCCGGGTGCCGGTTGGGGTTCCGTTCTCTGGGCGGAGGAGGGTCTGTCGGGGCGCCGGCCGCGTCCAGGGCGCTGCGCGTCGCTGCGCGATCGGCCTTCGGCCGACCCTGGACCCGTCCGACACCCCGACAGCTGGAAAGGCCGCCAGAGAACGGAAGAAAAATGGGGGTGGTGCAGGCAGGGGTGCCGTTACGGGCGGGAGACGCCTGCCGCTGCCGGGTCCGTCGAGGGCGCCACGCCCGCGGGTACGAGCGCCGGGGTGCCGGGCAGGTGCCGGAAGACGAGGACCACGTCGATGTCGCCGAAGTGCTCGGTGAAGAAGGCGTCCGGCGGGAGGTCCGCGAGGATCGCCACCAGGTCGCCGACGTCGGCGCCGGGGCGGATCGTCAGCTCGTGGCCGGTGTCGGTCGTCTGCGTCGAGACGAGCGGCGAGTCGTCACCAGGGGTGCGCCACGCGCCAAAGCCTCCGGAAGAGAAAATGGGCATAGGGCTTCGCTCCTTGTGGATGCAAGGGGTGGGGTCTCAGGTCCCGGTTGGGTGTTGGCGCACCCGCCGGGACCGCCTTTCCGTTCAGGCACTTGACGGTTGCCTAGTGCCTTGGTGTCGAGTGTGGATGCCGGGTAGGCAACCGTCAAGTACGGTTCTGGTGTGCATCACCTCATGGGGGCCGCCGAGGTCGGGAAGCGGCTGGGTGTGAGCCGGCAGCGCGTGAGCCAGATCGCCGGCAGTGACCCGACGTTCCCGAAGCCCGTTGCCGATCTCGCCGCCGGCCGGATCTGGCGCGCGGAGGACGTCGAGCGCTGGATTGCCGAGCATCGGCCCGACCTTGGACCAGCCGACGCCGGGTAGCGATCGGCGTTGGAGGTCCGCGCGCCTGCTGTGGCGTAGCCCGTGTCATGCCGCCGTGCCGTTCTGGCCGCCGCGGAGCCGGCCGATGTAGGCGAGGAGTGCGTCGTGGGGGATGCGTCTGGCGCGGCCGATGCAGATGGATTCGAGTTCGCCGGTGGCGAGGAGTTCGTAGACGGTGGAGCGGCCGAGGCCGAGTTGTTCGGCTGCCTCTGCGGGGGTCAGTAGGAGCTTGGTCACGGCGGTCTCTCCCGGGCGCGAGGGTCGGAGCGGATGGCGGGTCAGGCCGCGGACGGCCGGTCTCGGCCCGGGGGTCCGGTCGCGTCCGGGGGTATCAACTGCGCGCGCCAGCGTTGCCGGTTCGCGATCGCGCGCAAGATCAGATGTTCGCGTCGGGGCGCATCCTGGTCGCCGGGCCGGACCAGTTCCCAGGCCAGCCGTGGCGCGTTCGCCGAGTTGGCGACCGGCTGCTCTGCCGGACTGCCGTCGTCGGGCCGGTGGCCGAGGGCTTCGAGCTGGGCGCGGACGAAGTCGATCCGGTCGGCTTTGTGGTCGCCGAGGGTCTTGCCGGACCACTTGCGGGAGACCAGGACCCGCCGGCCGCCGAAGCCGAGCGTTTCCCGCCGGTGGGTCTTGCCCTTGCACCGGCCGGGAGCGAGGCCGGGCCGGGCGTTCTTCGGCGCGATCCCGTGCAGGAGCCAGTTCGCGCAGATCGGCGAGCACGGCTCATAGCGCAGCGCCGCCGCCAGCCGGTCGACGTGTGCCCGCTGGCGGTCCGTCTCGACCGCGTGGCAGCCATCCAACGATTTGGTCAGGTACTTGGTCAGATAGCCGATCAACTTCCCGGCGGTCTCGCCGTTGGCGGTGACGCCGTCCGCGCGGATCTGCGGCCCGAACCGGACGACATGGGCTGGTTCGTCGTCCGGGCCGATGGCATTGAGCGCGTCATCCCATGAGACCAGCTCTGCCCCGGTGACCGGATCGACGTAGCTGCCCGTCTGCTCGTCCCACGTAGGCAGATCAGGACCGTCCGGCGCGTATGCGGGCGTGCCGGTAGCCGGCCACCACACCTGGTGGTAGGTCGCGGCCGCGACCTGGCGCAGCACGATGCGGGGAACGGTTCCGCGGAACGCGGCGTGTAGGTGCGGGGCGAGCCGTCGCTGTGGTTCCAGGACCGCGAAGTACTGGACGTCCCAGCCCACAGCGCGGCGCAGGTTCTGCCAGAACCGATCGATCAGTTTCGCGAAGTGAATCGCGTCCCGCGCCGCCCGCCGGTAGTCGTACGAATCCGGATCGACGGGTGTGCCGTCGGTTAGGACGCGGCCGTAGGTGTCGCAGGTGAGGGTGAGGAACATCGAGGGCCGCCAGGTCGTGCCGTCCGGGGCGGTGTAGGTGCGGCCGATGGTGCGCTTGTCGACGGGTAGCCGAGGCAGGTCCGCGGCGTCCTGTCGCCGCCGGGTCGAGCGGATCCGTCGTGGCCGTTCCCGGTTGTCCGGCGCTGTCTTGCCGCGTACGCCGAGCTCGGCGAGGGCCTCGTCGACATGACCGATCACTCCGTCGATGTCGGCGACGTTGGCCGCGTCGCCGGCTTGCTCGGACTCTTTGCGGAGGGCTTCGAGATCGGCGCGCAGCCGGCAGAGGTCCTTGGCTTCGTCCGACGGCGGATCAGGGTCGGGCAGCGGTTCGTCGTCGAGGTGCCATCCGCTCCTGCACTGCGCCATCCGCAGCCGCCGCGCCCGCTCCGCACACGGCGGGCATTTGCTCGCGAGGGTGGCGCCGCAGGGTGCGGGGATGAGGGTGGTCTCGCCGGTGTCGAGGTCGACGCGGCGTAGCGCCACCGGCCGCACGCATACGCCCTCTTCGACGGCGACTGCTTCGACGACGTGGCGGGCGAGTGGCTGGCGCATCCGGGCCAGCCGTGAACCAGGCCTCGGCTCCTCGGTCGATGGACTGGCCGCGCCGGGGTCGGTGTCGTCGTGGTCCACGGTGGTCATTGGTCGGTCCACGGGTCGCCGTACTCGGTCAGGTCGGGAACCCAGCCGTCTGCCCGACCGCGGGGAGCGGGGCGCCGGCCGCGCACCTTGGGCCGTGACCACGAGAGCCGTCGCCGCCGGACCGGCGGGTCGAGGCCGAGGACGTCGCCGAAGCCGCGCGCCCGGAGGATCTCCACCACGTCCGGCCAGACGGCGGGCGCTGGTAGCTGCGGACGCACAGGCATGGCCGGCAGTTCTGGTATCCAGCCGGTGGCCGGGACGCGGTAACGGTCGACGGTCCGGCGGATTTCCGCGTCATCGGGAAAGGACGCGCGGACCCGGATCGGTTCGGCGCCGCCGTCCTCGGCGACGTAGCCCGTGCCCTGCTGGCCGGGTGGGATGTCTTCGCAGCGGGCGCCCTTCTCGTGCGCGCCGGCGCCGAGGACCAGGTCGACCTGATCGGCTTCGACCAGGCGCAGCGCGACCCGGACCGGGAACAGGTCGCGGAACGGCAGCGTCTCCTTGCGCGGGTCCTGGACCGCGGCCACCACGACCACGCCCGGCGCCCGTCCCTGCGACAGCAGCAGTGGCAGCGAGGCCGACAGTCGCTTCTTGAGATCGCGGTCGGTCGCGTAGGCGGTGAGTGCGGCGATCTCGTCGACGACGACCACGATCAGCGGGTCGCCCACGGTCGGCACATGGAGCCGGGACACACCCCGCAGCCCGTCGGCGCGGGACTGCATGCGGGCTACCGCGTCGTCGAGGAGGTCGGCGATGGAGGGCAGGTCGTAGGCGAACCGGGCGAACATCGGCGCCCCCGCGGCCATCTCCATCCCGCCCTTGGGGTCGCAGACCCACAGTTCGGCGAGTCCGGCGGAGACGGCCGGGCCGAGGGCGCGGATCAGTGACCACAGCACCGAGCCCTTGCCCGACCCGGTGGCACCGGCGACCAGAACATGGGAGCCGCGCAGCGGCAGCAGCCACGGCGCGCCGTCCTCCCGCCGGCCGAGCGGCAGGCTCTCGAGATCACCCGGAGCGTTCGGCCCATCGAGCGGCGCCGGGGGCACGACGGTGTCCAGCGGGTCGCGGCGGTAGAAGTCGACCCAGACGAACCCGACCCGCTCCGCACGGACCCGGCACGCCCGCGCCCGGTAGATGTGCCGCAGCGCCTCCGCCTGCTCCGCCCAGACGTCGGGAGTCTGGCCGGGTAGCAGTTCCACCCGCAGCGACTCCACCGCGACCGAGGCGCGGAAGCCGCGGATACGGGGGAAGTACTCGTCAAAGGTCACCCGCTCCGCGTTGGAGGCGGGGATCTGGATCGCCAGGCCGCAATGCACGGTCGCCGCCCGCCACTTGCGGCGGTAGACGGCCACGAACCGGAGCCGGCCCCAGGTCCACCGGGCCGCCCGGTCGAACGAGCACCGATGCACCAGCCGCCAGACGATCGCGACCGTCAGCACCGCGCCGGCCAGCGCGGCCAGGCCGAGCAAGCCCGTGCTCCGGTAGAACGCGGTCAGGATGACCAGGACGGCGACGGTGAACGGGTGTCGCACGAGCAGCATCGCGAACCGGCCGCACAGCCGGGCCGCGAGGCCGACGAGCACCATCCACAGCGGTACACGGATCGTGTCGTGGCGCGCGGGTAGGGACGGGATGCGGCGGTCCCCGTTGATTCTTGGCATGACGAATACCACCCGTTTCACGGCAGGGCAAAGCCAGGGCAAGGAAACGTGAGAAAAGAGGGCAGGCCCCGAGGCGCCGACGCCGATTCAGACCGGCGCCCCGGGAAACCCGCGATAAAACGCGGCTATCAGGCCGCGCGCGACATCGACGGAACCGCCGCCGAAGCCGGGCCGGACGTTTCGCCGGCCTCGGTGGCGCTCGGGGTTGCGGTGAAAAGCTGGCAGTTCTCGGCGAACCGGGCCGCCGCGTCCGCCAGGTCCCGAGCGAACCGCATCGCGGTCGAGTCGAGGTCCGTCGTCGACAGCGCGATCGTGACCGTGACGTCCCCGGTCGACAGCGTCAGGATCGGCGACCGGTCGTCATAGGTGTAGACGGAGACCGACGCCCCAGCGCAGACCGCCAGATGCGCCGACAGACGCGTCGGTGACGTGCGCTTGCTGCTCACGCCGCCGCCTGGGTGCGCCGAGCCGGCAGCGGGGTAGCCGGCCGCAGGCCCGAGGCCCGCAGCGCGAACATCTGCCGCGGCCGCGACCCGTTCGTGTCCACCCACGGGATCACCAGCACCCCGACCAGCTCCACCGGCCGAAACGGCGTGCCCGGGATCGGGTCCGGTGGCACCGGCGCCACCTCCGCCGCGATCTTCACCTTCAGCTCCGCCGTCCGCGCCGTCGGATCCGCATCCATGATCCGAACCACCCACAGGCGAACGCCGGTCTCCTTGTCGAGCTCCTGCGGATCCGGCGCGCCCGCCCGCATCTTCTCGAAGTCGTTCGACGGCTCCACACCGAGCACGTACGCACCGTTCGGGAACACGTCCCCGAACGCCACCGGAATCCTGCGAGGAATCGCCACCGCGCCACACCTCCGTGGAGTCACCCGCGCCCGGACGTTCCGGGCGCCTTCGGTGATACGGACACGATGCGCCGCTCGCCGAGCGCTCGTCGAGCGGGTATCCAATGGTTGGATAGCGCCGTTGGATGAAATGCAGGTAGTAAGGTCGCGTTGTTCTCGCCTAAGCCCGGAAACGATATTGTTTGCTTTGTGGTAAAGAACGGGGAGCGGCCGGTACGCACGCCGCGCGAGGACTGGCGGGCCGTCGCGCAGGCGCTCAATGCCCGGATGACCGCCCGCAGAGTCGGTCAACAGGAACTTGCGGACCTGGCCGGAGTGTCGGTCGCGACGCTGCGCGTGTTGCAGCACGGAGCCGGCCGCCGCCGCGTCCAGGACGCCACGCTGGCCGCAGTCTGCCGCGCGCTGGACTGGCCAGCCGACCATCTGCTGTCAGTCCTGCTCGGTCAACCCGCGCCGGGAGCCACCTCCGCGCCGAGCACGTCCGCCGAGGACGCGTTCGCCGGTCTGGTCGAGGGCCAGGCCAAGATCCTTGCCGTCCTGCTCCGCATCGAGCAGCGGATCGACGGCATTGCTCGTCATCTCACGTCGGCGTAGGCACCACCAGGACGACAGCCAGCCCCCGACCAGCGGCGAAGCGCCGATCTCCCGGAAACAGCGAGGGCCGAACCCACGAGGCATTGCCCGCAGGTCCGGCCCGTCAGCCGTCCGACGCCAGGTCCTATGACGCCACCGGCACCGCGTTCCCGCCGCTCCGCCGACCGCGCATCCCTGTCAGCGCCCGCCGCATTGCACTGAGCGCGTCCGCCTGCCCGGCCGCGAACGCGGCCCGCTCCGAAGACGTCATGAACCGCTCACCACCGAGACATGCGTCGGAGCTGTCCGAGCCGACCAGCATCCCGCCGTTGCTGACGACGCGGCCCGCGATCGCGTCGAGCAGTTCCCGCCGTGACCGAGGCTCACCCGCCGGCCGGTAGACGAGGACCAGGTCGACATCCCCGAACGCCTCGACGAACGCCAGACCCGTCGGAAGCCGGGCGATCTGCTCGTACAACTCCGCCAGGTCCGAGCCTGAGCCGACGACGAGCGCCCAGTCGTCCCCGGCCCACGGCCGCGCGGAGACGCCGCCCTCAGCGTCAGGAACACCCGCAGGTCGTTGCTCGCCGTCGACCGGCATCGCGGTGCCGCCGTCCTCTTGTTCCGTCGGGTCACCTGTCATTCGTGATCCTCCTGTCCTGCTGGTCATGGCTCGATCACCCGCCCTACGTGCGCGAACAGCCGCAGGACGGGCATGACGGCCAGCCTTGTGCCGCCCGGCCGGCACGAACAGGTACGCGAATGGATACCGACCGTGGATAATGCGACAAACAGTGCAGGCCCGAACACGCGTCGGCCCGCCGCACCAAGGAGCCGTGACCATGACTCCACATCGCGACGCCCCCAAGCCCCCGCCCGAGCTGTGGGACCGCCCCGACATGGCGAAGGCCTTGGCAGAGCGCGACATGGGCCAGGTGCTGAAGATCTACCAGCAGTGGACCGGCGCCCCCCAGACCCAGCTAGCCCGCATGATCGGCGTCGGCCAGCCCACCATCAGCGGGATCATGCAGGGCAAGCGCCGCGTGGAGACCCTGGCGCTCTTCGAGCGCTTCGCGAGCGGTCTCGGCATCCCGCCCGGACGCCTCGGACTCGCCGACCCGAACCAGACCACCACGCCCGCACAGCCGACGTTCACCCTGCCCGAGGTCCCCACCGCACGGCCGCGCGTTGAGAACACCGTCGACTTCCTGTCCACGCTGTGGCACGCCGATCTCGACCAGCCGAACGAGCAGGCCGCGCCCGACTCGACGATGTGGCCGGAAGCCGCGCTGGACTGGCTGTTGCACACCGGCCCCCGCGCGCCCCGCCAACCCAGCTCCGACCGCCGGGTCGGCATCCCGGACATCACCGCTGTGCAGGCGACGACCGCGATGTTCGCCGGCCTGGACAACCGGTACGGCGGAGGCCACGCCCGCCACGGTCTGATCAGTTTCCTGTCCGGCGACGTCGCTACCCTGCTCCGCGGCCGGTACGACGCCGCGACGGGGGAGCGGCTGTTCTCTACCGTTGCCGAGTCGATGCTGTTGGCCGGATGGATGGCATACGACGCCGGAACCCACGGGCTGGCACAGCGCTACCTCGTGCAGGCCCTGCACCTTGCTGAGCACGCCAACGACCGCCGACTCGCTGGTAGCGTCCTGTCCGCGATGAGCCACCAGGCCACGTTCCTTGGGGACTTCCACCAGGCGGCGTGTCTCGCGCGTACGGCCGTGGTCGGTACGAGGGACGTGGCCACGGCGACGATGACCGCCCAGTTCCATGCGATGGAAGCCCGCGCCCACGCTGGGAACCGCGACGCCGCCGCCTGCGACGCTTCCCTGTCCGCGGCCGAGGCCGCGTTCTCCCGTCGCAACCCGGATGACGACCCCGAGTGGATCACCTACTTCGACGAGGCCGAGCTGTCAGCCGAGTTCGGCCACTGCTTCCGCGACCTCGGCCGAGCCGCCGGCGCCCGCGCCTGGGCTGGCCGCTCCGTCGAAGCCAGCAGTGACGGCACTTTCGCCCGTTCCGACTTCTTCGCTGCCATGGTGCTGGCCGACGCCCACCTCGACCACGGCGATCCCGAGCCCGCCTGCACTGTCGCTCTCCAGGCGTTGAGCATCGGCGACCAGCTCAAGTCAGCCCGCTGCGCCCAGTACGTCACCGAGTTCCGCGGCCGACTCGCCAAGGTCGGTCGCGCATCGATCGCCCGCCGCTTTACCGAACAGGCCGCCGAACACCGCCTCTGGCAGCCCGCTACCGCCTGACGCCCGATCGCCGACTCCGCGGTCGTTTCCCTGCGCCGCTAACGGTGCTGTGCCTCGGATGAGGCGGGAGTCGCGTTGGTTACCAGCCGGCGGACAGCCTCGACGATCTCCCGATCACTGGCGACGCTCAGCACCGTGATTCCCTGAGGGCCAGGCCCACGGTGCAGGAGCCGCAACGCTACGCAGAGGTGTGCGCGAAGATCGCCGAGTTCACGGCGAAGCGCGTCGCGCTCGGCTCGAATCTCGCTCAGCTCGTCGGTGCTGTTCTCCGTCATCTCGCCGCCTCGGCCAGACTGCTCGATCATCGCTGTCGCGCCACCTTCAGAGCGGAGCCCAATCCCGCCGACTCCCACCCGAGCGCAGGGCAGCCATCCGCTTCGCGAACTCTCCCGCCGCACGAGGCTCTGCGCCGACGTTCTGACCGACCCAGATCACCATCGTCGTTTCCCGAACGTCCCGCAGAACGGGGTACCCGTCCCAGGCCATGACGTCGAAGCCGTAGCAGTCGACGAACGCCCGGTACTCGTCGGCGCTGTGCCAGCCGTAGGAGTCGGCGTACATCGCGGTCAGGAGCAGGTCCCATTCCCGCGGACCGCGCGCGAAGCCGTCCAGGTCGATCAGCACCGCTCGCCCGGACTCGTCGCGCAGCACGTTCCCGACGTTCGCGTCCCCGTGGACCGGCCCCACCGGCAGGGCGAACGACAGCCCGGCGTACCTCTCCCGAAGCTCCGCCACCCGGTCGAGCAGGAACCGCCGATCCTCGTCCGCGACCCCGGTCGAAGCGCGGATACGAGCGTCGGCCCGTGCGAACGGATCGAGGTCCGGGAGTACCAGGCCGACCGGCGCGACCAACCCGTGCAGTCGCCGGAGAATCTCCGCTAGCTCGACGGCGGAGCCGTAGTCGTCGCCGGTTCCAGCCGCCGCCCAGAACGTCACTACCCGACCGTCGACCACGAGCGGCTGAGCGGCGGCCACGCGAGCCGTCTGGACCACGGGCACCCCGCCAGCGGTCAGCCACTCCGAGACGACCAGCTCTCGCCGCGCCGCTTCGAGGTACGCCACCGACCGCCCGATCCGAACGACGACAGGCGCCGCAGCAAGTCGGAACACCGCGTGCTCGCCAAGCCTCATCAGCCCCGCGTCGCCCGGGTCGAGCCATGCAAGGCCGCAGGCGTCTACAAGGACACGACGGGCCGCAGCCACATCGAGCGAAGCCGCCGACGCCTGCCCGTTCGCACGCCCGTCATCGGCTCCAGCCACCCGCCGAACGCTAGCCGACCGCTCGTCAACGCGTAGCCCAGACGAGCGAACCTCCAGCTCAGCGCACACATCACCGTGCCGTCATCCGCTCGCCGACCGAACGGGTACGCCACCAGGTCCGCAGGTTGCCGAATTACTCGATTTGGAGATCAAGAGGCTTCGCCGCGCCGCGCGGCGGATGCGCGCGGCGCTGGCGCGCCGTGCTCCCCGGCGCGTCGCAGCACTCGCACCGATGAGGATCATCGTACAGGCCGGGACGATAACGGCACCGACCCTCAGAATCGGCGCGATAAACCAAGCAGGTAGCTAACCTTCCAGAGCCGACTCGGCGGCATCTAGCTTTTTCTCAAGATCAGAAATTATGTTATCGACGAAGTCTGCGACCTCTATAGGGTTAGTCGTAGAAGCGAACAACTTCGGCCGACCCATCATCAAAATTGCCTCAAATTGATCCGGCGCAGAACCTGTCAATGCTGAATTGACTGCATGCCGCGCAGCGCGAAGAACCTCATCACCACTGTACCCGTAGTGCATCAAGACTTCCCGGCGCAGTCCCTGTTCGATACGAAATTCCTTACCGAGAGAGAAATACCGCTCGCGACACGAGCTGATACGATCTTGAAGTTCACGCAAGCGGGCTCGGCCGATATCATCGCTCGCGCTGATCCTTAATTCTGCGAGCGATGTCGTCCGAACATTTGTAAGACGGGCCGCCTCGAGCGCCCCACTCTGGAACCCGCTCTCCGCCAGTATTATTCCACGATCCGCGCCAACGTCTGACACGATCTCGCGGAGCGCAAGAACATGCAGTTTCGTAATTGGGGAGTTCCATTGCTTGCATTCGACTAGCCACAATGTCTCGAACCCCAAATGGTGTGAGCGAACGACCACATCGACGTCGTGAAAGGTTCTGACGCCGTGCAGGCGTACATCCGTTTCGGCGCTCAGGCCGATTTTTCGGAAGAATTTTGCGGCCTCTTCTTGGTAGTCGCGCCAGGTCGCCACGCCACTCATTATGACGTACCAGCCAGGTGATGTGGACTCTAGCGCACGGCAACGGCGTGGACGAGCGGTGATGCCACGACTGTCGTGAGACCTGTGACCTACACAAGTCGGCGGTGGCGGACGACGGAGCTGATCATGTGGTATTCCTCCAGCCGCGAGCTTCGAGCCCATCCCGACCCGCTGGCCATGCCTGGTCGCCGGTCCCGATGGATGGCGGCACCCTACCCGATGGCATCGATTCGTATTACTGAATGCGACGCAAGATGCGGACAGTGTGACGCTCAATGTACTGTCGCCTTCGGTACGCTGCTCAGGTAAAGGTCTACCTACTTGCAGCAGGTGGACCGGCCCGCGTTGACGGATGGAGGGGCGACGGTGGTTATGACGAGCCTATGGACGTACCGGATTTTCAGGTCGGCCGAGACCTATAAAGATCTGCCGCAATTGTTGGATGGCATCTCGTTCAAACACGAACACCGCCATGTAAGCGTCACAGTTGGAGAGGTGCCAGACGAGATCCTTGGGGCTAAGTGTTCTGCTCTCTATTTCCTGGGCCGTCTCTCCGATCCGAAAAAGGTGGAATCTGACTACAGTGCGCCGGATGATTGGAGAACGAAAGGACGGATCTATGTATGCATAAAGGTGGAAGAACGCTCGGACATTTCTGTCGGGAGTGGGAAGGATGAATCTGAAGACTGGTGGTTCGATTTCGATTCGGCGAGACGAGCGGCTGACTCCAGCCGCGAGGCTCGGAACCGAACCCTTGACCTAGCTACAGGTGTCCTCGCTGGCCTACTTGGCCCAGAAATCCTCTCTGAGTTTATCGAAGAATCTGGGATACTTGTGCGGTGCGGGCCGAATGTTTCTCGCCCCATCCCGTTGTTCTCAGTAGGCCAAGCCAGGGTGTCAGTTCAAAAACCTTTCGAGAGCCTTGACTTAGGAGATCTAAAGTCCGTTCAAAGTTACTTCCCGAAGAGCGGCAAGAGTCCAGCATCTTCAATCGGTCGATGGATATCTCTCGTGCTGGGCGAACGGGATCCATTCAAACGATTGATGTGGGCTTATGCCGGAATTGATATGTGTGTAAACAAGGTTCTCGGTTCCATTCGAGGTGATATCGCCGAAAGGATTAGATTCGAGGATGAAGGTGGGTCTATTCTTTCTGGCTTGGCGGTCCGAGAGCTGATCTGGCCGCTCCCATCTGACAGTTCGGGCAATCCGGCCCGCGACCCAGATCGGGGAATCATATTCAAGTTTGCGGCGGTCGCGCTGACATTCTTTCCGAAGACTGCCAATGAGGATATCGAGAAATTTAAAGAAGTCAACAAGTATCGAAATGGTGTTCACGGAACCGGGGAGTTTGATGCGGACGGCCCAGTGGAAGTCGCTGTGGAATTGTTCGTTCGATATGCCCCTGAGGTGATTCGTCGTCTTACTGGCATGGATCGATCCGAACCGGCGTAGAAGGGTCATACCTCAACTGCGCCACCCTCAAGATCAGTCAGTTCGCTTGCTCAAGATAGCCGTTGGCGCATCTGGTACAGCCATCCGTACAGCCAAGCCCGCGGACACCGGTCAACCCCGGCGGACGGCGGTGGACGCGGGCGGGACTGTAACTAGGATCGACGGACGAGCGTGGACGTCAGCGGACTAGCTGGGCCGATCTTGTAATCGGTGGGTTGGAGGTTCGAGTCTCGTTGGCTCTATCTCTACTAGGGTTGCAATGCGGCGCAGGTGGTTCGAGACCGTTTTACACTACCGACGCTAGGCATTCAGAACGCTGTGGCGCCGTCCAGTTTCGCCCCGCCAGCATGGAGACCGCCTCTTTCCTATGGTATTAGGTTCAAAGTCATCGCGCGTCGTAGGCGCACGCCGCTTAGCATATGTTCATGACACCGGTTGCAGAGTACGTCCCCGCCTGGATTCAGGCATTCGGCGTTACCGCTGGATTTGCCGGAATATATCTGCAACAGCAAAAAAACAGGGCGGACACCGAAAAAGACAGGTCTGAAAAGCTTGAAGCTCAAAAAATTCAAGCTCGACTCGTTTCGGTAGTGTTCACGGCCCCCTGGGACTACGATGGACACTGGGGAGCGACTTCTATCCAAATAAATAATGAGACATCTCCATACCCGCTCTTTGAGGTAACTATTTCGCTGATTGCTACGCCACCTGGTCACTCCGCGCAGCGGTCCGAGATCAATTTTCCGAGCATTTCGGCTGGCGAGATTGCGGATCGAACACCGGAGGGCATCTTTCCGATCAAGGGTCTTACAAATAGAGATTGGAACTATTCTTGGGTGATGCGTTTTACCGACTTCTACGGAAAAAGGTGGATTAAGGATAGTAGTGGAATGCTGCGTGAAGAGCACTCAAAACTCAAGCGTTGAATCCGGTGCGGATGCAATTTTTGTTATCGCGGCGGCGGGTCGAAGGGTGGTATGATCATTCGTGCGGCCAAACCTGTGAATACCGGCCGATGTCGGCGGGCTACGGTGGAACCATGTAAGGCACCGGCGGACTGTAAAGATGTCGGTAAACATCCAGGGTGGAATAAGAAAATCTTGTAACCGGGAGGTCGGAAATCTCCGGCGGAGGCTTCAAGTCCTGTTGCGGGGCCTTGGGTGGCTGGGAGGACGGTTGCAGCCAAACTCGTGGACGACTGCGGACGAGCACCGCGCTCGGCGGACTGATCTGTGTCCGCAACCAGCATCAGCGGACGTCGGTGGACGAGGCATGGAAGATCTCATAATCTCCTGGTCGATCAGACCGCTGTCATGCCTTACGCTTTGATCGTCCTCGCCCAAGGTGCGGAGGCTCCGGATGACCGCACCCACGACTAGGAGAGGGTGGCAGCCCGTTCGAGTCGGGCCGAGTCCGGGGGACGCCACCGCCTCGTGCCGCGGCGTCCCCAAGCCACCCGAAGGTCAGTCGCCAGTGCGGCGTGAGGTCGCCGAGTTGACGCTGACAGCCAAAGTGACAGGCGAGCCGATGGACGCTTGCGGACAACTGTGGACCGCGATGGAGCCGCCCGGGTCGACGACCTGCACCGGCGGACCGCTGTGGACGTCCGTGGATGATCCAGATCAAACTATGGATCAAGTGCTCGGGTTGAGTCCGTCCGAGCGCGAGGCGGATCGCCGGTCATGGGGGCTTGTTCGCGGGGATCGATCCCTACCGGCACGGCTCTTCGCTGGGCCGGCCGTCATAGTCGGCGTGCTACGGCGTGCTTGACGTCGTCGTCCTCGATGGGGTCGTCGCGCAGAAGAGTCAGCAGGCTCCGCACGTTGTCGGTGAGCGGGATGTTCTCGGCGGCTAGCTGTCTTACCTCCGGCTCGCAGTCGAAAAGGTAGGCCGGCAGGTTGTTCAGCGTGTGCTGCCAGTCCAGAAGGAGCAGGCTGCGCAGGTAACTGGGCCGTTCATAGGAATGTGGCGAGGCGATGGCCAGCCAGCGCAGCCGGCGCACGAGCAGGGCGCGGGTGTCCGTCTGCGCGTTCGGTGGCAAGGCCGCGACGATCCGGGTGAGGCCCGCGGTCAGTTGGTCGTAGCCGCACCACTGGTCGGCGAGGCGGTCGAGTGCGGTCAGGAGAGTCGGGATGTCCTGTTCGTCACCGTGTTCGGCGAGGAGATCCGGGGCGTCGTGGAACAGGGGGTGGTCGGAGTCGGCGGCCCAGGTTCGGGCGGCTGGGACCACGAGCGGTCCGAGTGTGTGCAGCGCGCGGGTGAGGCCCGGGGCCCGAGCGGCTCTCAGCTGCTCGACCAGTTCGAGCAATTCCGGTACGGCATGGCCGCGGCGGCGAATCTGCCGCAGCGCCATTGCGAGGGTGCCGCGATCTGTGTCCGGTGCCCGTAGGAGGTCGATCAGATCGGCGTCGGACGTTTCAGTAAGATCGTTCCCGGTGGCTGGGCTGTCGCAGCGGTTGGGCAGGGCGTCGTCGAGGCGGGCATCGAGGCTGGGGTCGCGGCCACGCCAATGTCGCCAAGGCTTGCCGCTGGGAAACAGGTGCGTGGTGTCGTCGAGGTCAAGGCGGGCAGCGGCGGCCTCCCAAAGATCGTCCCACCACTCGACGGGCCATTCCTCGCTGATGACCTCTAGCACCTCGACCCAGCGGAGCCCGTCGCGGACGTAGCCACGCAGCGCCTCGCTGGCCTGCGCGTTGCCCGCGCGGGCCAGCGTCTCGAGGATCCCGACCGTGAGACGAAACTGGTTGTCGTCGTTGGTCGGATCCCGGTGTGGCCAGGGGCGGTCGGGGCCGCAGGCGCGGAGCTGCGCGATCAGCGGAGCCAGATCGAGGCGTAGGTCACGCAGCAGCCGGGCTAGATAACCGCGTCGATTGTCGACCTGCCAGTCCCAACGGGTATCCCGGCTGGTGCACTCGTAGACTATTTGCGCATGTTCAGGCTGGCCACGCAGTCGAACTACCGCGATGCCGTGACCTCGTTGCAGCTCACCGAGCAGGCTGCGGTACGACGCGTAATGCCAGGCTGGTGGAATGTCCTCGGCTTCGATGCTCATCGCGGCAAGCATGGGGGTCAATCGGGCAGTCGCTCCACCAGTTTTCGCCAACCTGGGGCCGATCCGGTCCGTCCTGGCAACGTTCCGTGACGAACGTCCGACCGGCCGCCGTACTGCATTCGTACTGCAACGGGGGTGGACGCCAGCGGACGTCGGTGGACGTCGCCGAGGCCGTGACCTGGACCGGTGGACGTCTGCGGACGTCCGTGGACCGGCCGCCGAGGTCTACGGATCAGAAGGTTGGGGGTTCGAGTCCCTCCGAGCGCACGTCTGGTCGAGACAGGTCAGAGCCCCGCAGCAGCCGCAAGGCAGCGCGGGGCTCTGGACTTTCCGGGGTCCGTACTGCAGTTCGCGTTCCTCCGCCAGTCACCCGGCGCGACGCCCGCCTCGCGGCCGAAGGCCGGGTTCACGGCGTCCGTCCGGAGACCAATCTGGCGGCGATCTGCTGCAGGCCCGGCGAGGCTGGGCGTGACCCTGACCTGCGGCGAGAGTATGCACGAATCCATCTTTGGAGTACCTCGGCGCATCGCCCCCGTCGAGAGTGCGCCAGCTGATGCCGTTGCGGGCTGGCGTCGTTTCTGTCACCGGCCGGACATGGCGGCGGGCTGACGGGCGTGGTCCAAGGCTGGACCATAGGTCCGTGGGCACTCTTCATATCCGGTTGATCGGGCAGCCGGTGATCGAGCGGGGCGGCCGGACCGTCCTCCCACCGCGTGGGCGCAGGGCGTGGGCGCTGCTGGGCTATTTGCTGCTGGCGGAGCGTCCACCGGGCCGGCGGCACCTGGCGGACCTGCTGTTCGGCACCGCGGAGGACCCTCTCGGCGCGCTGCGCTGGTCGCTGAGCGAGCTGCGCCGCGCTCTCGGCCAGTCTGACGCTTTCCAGGGCAACCCGATCAGTACCCAGCTCACCGGTCGCGTGTCGGTCGACGTGGACCTGCTCGCCGCGGAGCCAGCCGACCCCGCCGTGCTCCTGGAATTGGGCGGGGAACTGCTGGAGAACGTCGAGCTCCAGGACCGTCCGGCGTTCCAGGCGTGGCTGCTGGCGGAGCGTCACCGGGTGGTCGCCCGACACGAGGCGCTGCTGCGCTCGGTGGCGTCGGCCCGGCTGGCTGATGGGCTGGGTGAGGAGGCTGTCCGGTACGCCTCGGCCGCGGTGGCCCGAAACCCGCTGGTCGAGGGCAACCACGAACTGCTCGTGCGCGGTCTGGTCGCGATCGGTAGTCACGCGGCGGCCCGGCGGCAGGCCGATGCCTGCGAGGCGCTGCTGCGCCGTGAGCTGGGATCCGAACCGTCCCCGGCTCTGCGAGCCGCGCTGGCGCCGGCCGTCGTCGCTCCGGCGGTCTCCCTCGCCCTTCCCCGAGGAAGCCACCGGACCGCCGCCGTGAGCCTGCTGCGAGCAGGGCAGGCGGCCGCGAGCGCCGGCGCCGTCGCCACCGGACTGGGCCACCTGCGCCAGGCCGCCGCCGAGGCGGCTCTTGGCCGGGACCGAGCGCTGCGAGCGCAGGTACTCACCGCGCTCGGCACCGCGCTGCACCGGGCAGATAAGGCCGTCGCGGCCCTGCGCGAGGCGGCGGAACTGGCCGAGGTCTCCGGCGACCGGTCCACCGCGTCGGCCGCCTACCGGGAGTTGGGGCTCATCGACGTCCGGGCCGGGCTGAACGCGAGCGCGCGCACCTGGCTGGCCAGCGCGCGGGAACTGGCGGAAACGGACGCGGAGCGGGCCGCGGTTCTCGGCCTGCTCGGCTGGGCGGCCACCGAGCTCGCCGACTACCGCGCCGCGTTCGCCTGCCTCGACGAGTCCTTGGAGCTCGCCCGGTCGGCCGGCGATTCCCGGCAGCAGGCGTGGACCTGCGCCTACCTGGGCCGGGTGCATCTGCTGCGGGCTGACGGCGCCGAGGCCGCCGCGACGCTGGCCCGGTCGCTGGAACTCGTCCGCGAGCAGCGGTGGATTCCGTTCCTGCCGTTCCCGCTGGCGCTTCGGGCCGAGGTTGATCTGCGCGCCGGCGAGGTAGACCGTGCGGCCGACGGATTCGAGCAGGCGTGGCTGACGGCGTCCCAGACCGGTGACCCCTGTTGGCAGGAACTCGCGGCCCGCGGGCTGGGGCTGGTGTTCGCCGGCGTCGGCGACGAGGCCGCCGCGCGTGCCTGGTTTCACCAGGCGGCCCGCCTGCACCAGCCGCGGGACAGCTCGCTGTGGGTCCATGGGCTGGCGCTGAACGCCACCATCGCCGACGCGCTCCTGCGCTGCGACGAGCCGCGTGCCGCGAGGCTGACCCATGAGCTCGCCGAGCTCGCGCGGGGCGCCGGAATGCGCGAACTGCTCGCCTATGCCCACCTGCACCGCTACCGGCTTGGTGACTCGGCCGCGCTGCCCGAGGCTCGGCGGCTCGCCGCCGAGATCGACAACCCCGCGCTCACCGCCCAGCTCACGACCGCGGCCTGAGCCCCAACTGGCTCAGTTGGTCACCGCCGTCCAGCGCTGCTGCTGCGGGGAGTCACCGCCGTCGGGTGCACGTCCGGGGCCTGCGAGGGCGGCACCTCGACCGCCCGGCGCGGCGTGTGAGGGAGGACGTCGATGCACTTCTCGGGCAGCGCGATCGCGCAGTGCCCGGCGCGGTTCTTCGTCGACCCGACGATGAGCCCCTGCACGCCGCGGACGAGGGTCACCTGAAGTTCGGCGAGGAGGGTGCCCGCGCTCTCGCTGAAGTCAGGCCGGCGTAACGCTGGCACTTCCTTACGAACCTTCTGCGGCTGTGGGACGCTCGCAGCGTGAGAAGCCGCGGAGGACGGACCCGCGATCTAGTGAGCTCCGCGGGACCTCCCGCGGGTCGGCATCGCGAGCGACCAAGGCGCCGGACGCCTGCCGAATTGCTTAGCGATGACCTCAAGAAGATGATAGGGCCTCGTGCGATAGCGCGGTTTCTTCGGGCTCACCCGGCACTCATTCTTCGTTGGATGCTGTACCTCGCCGTAGCTTACGGCGCTGTCGCTCTAATTCTTTGGCCCCTTGAGGAGCTGAAGATTCTAGAAGGCAATTTGGCGCCGCCGGCAATTTTTGCGAGTTCGGTTTTTGGGGCACACCTGCATCGCCTAATGATGCAGGAAGCGGACGAAGACGTACGATCCGAGGAAGGCACCTCTCCAGTAGGGGACCAGCCACCTCCGGCGGGCCGGCGCGGCGACTAGAGGGCGAGCTACGTGCCACCTTGGACCATACGGTGCCGACAGTCAAGTTCGCGAATGACGACGGACGAAAGTAGACGTACGCGGATGCCGCCGGCGGCGCGACCTGGACCAGGCGACCGTTGCATACACTCACGGACGGACGTAAGTCATCTTGAAATTTCTCAGTGCTGACTCTCGTTGAAAATGCCTGTGGCCGCTCTCGCCCGCGGATCGTGTGCCTCCTCAACGACTTCCTGACCGCCAACGTCGCCGTCTGACCGAGCCGGCGCGCCAGGGCCGACTCCCTGGGAGCGAGAGCCTGGCTGATGCAGATCGGAGCCCGAGCCACGGCCTACCGCTCGGGGCTTCAACGCATCGATCAGCCCTATGGTGTGAGCGTGGACAGCTCCGTAGGCGAGCCGCTGATCTTCCTTGATGTGGACGGGCCACTCATTCCCTTCGGCGCCCCGGCGGGCACCTATCCGAGCCAGGGACCCGGCTGCGGATCAGCGTCATCGGGGGCGAACCCGCTGCTTGCGAGGATCGACTCCGGCCACGGGCCCCGGCTGGCGGCCCTGCCGGGTGAGCTTGTCTGGGCCACCACGTGGATGGCCGACGCCAACGACTACGTCGCGCCGCGGCTCGGACTGCCTGAACTGGCCGTCGTGACGTGGCCGGAACCGTCCGAATTCGATGCATGGGATGAACACAACGGCCTGCACTGGAAAACCCGCGCCCTGGTCACCTGGGCTGCAGGCCGCCCGTTCGCCTGGGTCGACGACGAGATCACCTCCCCCGACCGGACGTGGGTCACGGCACACCATCGAGGACCGGCCCTGCTCCACCGAGTCGACCCCGGCCACGGCCTGACCGACGCCGACTTCAGCACCCTCCACCGATGGCTCACCTGGGTAGCACCAGCGCCCGCGCAGGCCCCGGATCTACATCATGAGAGCGGGCGCTAGGGGCCCATCGGCGGTCGCGGCACTCGGGCAAGGAGAAGTGGGCGGCCCGCCGAGGACTTCGGCTGGATGCTTCGGGGCCGCCGTGGGAACTCGTCCGATGAGTGGTAACTTCACACCTGGTGGGCCTGAGCTGTAACGCAGGCCTTTTGCATGCTTGGTCAGTCGAGCCAGACCAGTACCGCGTGGCCGGCCGCGGCTGCTCCCTGGAAGAAGGCCGTCAGGGGAATGAAATAGTCACGCCCCCATTCTAGGGAGTCCGCGGAGTTCGCGCTTTGGGGGTAAATGTCGGCATTGGCGATTTCTGAGGGGGTGACCGTCCGAATCAGCTGGTCATAGGTGGTCTGCTGCAGGATCTCTGCCGCTAGCCTGACCCGCTCCACTGACAGATACCGTGGAGGTCCATAACCCCAGTCTTCATCTTCGGCGAAGCATTCCTCGCCGTGGATGATATCTACGGGGAAAGATGATCGCCGCAACAAAAATGCGAGCAGACCCCATGTCTTGTAGGTACTGAAATGTAGTGCCTCAGCTGGCGTTGGCTTGCTCTCGTCCTGTGAATCGCGAACCGTCTCGGCGAGATCGAGTGCCCATTCGGGATCCTTGACGGCCTGGTCCAGCTGGCTCGGTGTGACTCGCAGGTACTCCCCGATCATGCTCACGGCGACAGGGTACGGGACGGTCGGATCGGCTCTACATACCCCTGGCGAGTCCCAGCTTCTGTGAGGCTCCTGGACGATCGGCTGGTACAGCCAAGCCCGCGGGCACCGACGGATGAGCGCCGCCGGCGGACGTGGGCAGGACCGTGACCAGGTATGGCGGACGACTGCCGACCTCCGCGGATCACCCTGGACGATCTCCCGACCGGGCGGCCGCGATGTGTGGTCGGCCCTACGATCAGCGCACGGCGTGCGCCGGCCGGCGGGGACTTAATCCGTAGGTTCAGCGCCGCGGTCTTCGTCGGCGCGTTCGTAATAGACCGTGATCGAGTGCCAGTCGCCGTCGGCCGTGACCTCGGTATGCATCATCAGGTCCTGAACGTCAACCTCGCCCAGTGCATCAATCGAGTCAGCGACCCGCCGGAGCAGGGCGCTTATGTCACCCTGACCAGCGCCCTTGGGATTCGATTGTGAGAAGTGGTATACGGACCAGGGGTCCCGAGGATCATGCTGACGCGCCACCGGATATTCCGTCAACAGATCTTCTGCCTTCCATCATCGACTACCAACCATGCGGCAAGTCCCTGCCCGACGTCGCGCAACCTGCTAAACAGCCTTGCCCGTACTGCTGCTGAACCGTAACGGGAGCATCGTGACCATGATAACTGGCGACATGGTGAGCCCGAGCGCTTCGGGCAGCCAGGTTTGCAGCCAATCCGGCGGAAGACCGCGGACGGCCATCGCGTGATCCTTTTCGAGAACGACCAAGAACTCGAGAAGGAGGAAACACGTGATGGCCGTGCGGCCGGGGACTCTCAGTCCTGGGAGCCGCCGAAGGCCGTCCGGACCTTGTCGGTCGCCCGCTCGGCGGCCCGGGCGATCTTCTGGGTGAACGGATGCTTGGCCTGGGTGATGGCGGTCCGGGTCAGCGTCCGCGTGGCCCAGTCGACGTGTTCACGAACCACCGGAGCCAAGGCGGCGACGGCGTCGCTCATCACGGCGCGGGCCTGGCCGTCGTCCGCCTCGCGAGTCAGTTCCTGGAGCAGGTCCACGTTCGCGGCGCATAGCTGCGCTGCGCTCAGGTAGGCCTGCAGTCCGGCCTGCTCGAAGGTGAGCGGGTCGGCCGATCCGCTGAGCAGCAGCGCCTCGATCGCCTTGGTGTCGAGGCTCTCGGTCGCCCGGCCGGCGGGGCTGGCGTACTGGTGGCTCCCGCCCAGCTGACCGATCAGCGTCTCCCAGACGCCGACGGCGCGCAGTGTCTCTCCCTCGAGATCCGCGTAGCGCGCGCGCAGGGCCGGGTTGTCGGACCGGGCATGCAGGGTGCGCACGAGGTTGATGCCCATCCGTTCGTGGGTGACGAACGCGGACAGCTGGTCGGCCAGGAATGGTCCGTTCAGGCCGCTGTCCGCGGCGAAGTCGGTGTAGCGGTCCTCGGCGACCTCCCGTTCCGGAAGGACGGTGACCATCGGTCCTGGCCTGATGGTGGCTCCGGTCTCAGGGCGGACGGCGGTGATCGGCATGGCTGCTCAGTCCTCTCGGGAGCTGGATGTCCGACGTGTCCGCCCGCCCGGGGGGGCGGTTGCGCCTGGCGGGCGGGCAAACGCGTCGCCAGTGAATGGAAGCGGCCTGTCAGCGGGAGCGGGTGAAGGCGTCGCCGCGCAGCCGTTCGACCGGGTGCGGGCCTTCCGTCTCGATCCGGTAGTCCGTCCCAAAACCAGCGCGATGCTCGTCGATGACCTGCTCGCTGGGCACACCGCCCGTGTTGACCGTCGCGAGACGCTCCTGGAAGCGCTTGTGCGAATCCATCACGTAACCGGTCCCGAGACTGGTCAGGTCGATCTGGGTCGCCAGGACGTCGCGGACATAGGCCTTGTTCGGTTCGAACACCACCGGCTCGGGCAGCTCGACCGGCAGCACCTCGGCCGGATCCCGTCCGTCGTAGCGCTTCATCAGCTCGCAGGCGACCCGCAGCTGCTCGATCTCCATCCCCAGATGCAGGTTCCACAGGTCGCGGATCCGAGGATGCGTCTCCTGCGCGGCGAAGGAGTAGTACATGTAGCACTCGTTGTACTCGTGCAGGGCCAGCTGCTCGAACCAGCTCTCAGCCGGGTCCAGCATCGACTCGTACTGCGTGACGTGCTCCTCCTCGACCATGCCGATCTCGGCATAGAGGCCACGGGCCAACGGCTCCATGTACCGGTTGCCGATCGTCATGTAGAAGTTCATCGTCTGCTGCTCGGCCGCCGTGATCGTCAACGCGTGCAGCCGGCTGCGCGGATCCGCCGTGTGCTTGTCGTAGTGCTTGCGGATGTTGTCCCGCGGATCCCGGTGCTCGTTCGCCGTCGGCCGGCCCGGCATGACCTCGGTGAGCCGGCGCACCACGCCCTCGGCCTGCTTGCCCTCCAGCAGCTCGTAGAGGTTGGCGTACCGGTACAGGTGGTCGAAGTCCTCCAGCAGGCCGAAGTCGTAGGTCTGCTTCAGATAGGGGTCCGGCTCGGAGCGGGCCAACCACGCCGTCAGGTCCACGGCCTCCTGCTCGTAGCCGAGCGTCACCTCCAGCGTGGTCTCCTCGCCCGGAATCAGCCAGTTCACCGCCTTCTGCTGCTGCTGCTCGATCGCCCGGGTCTCGGCCAGCGCCGCCTTCACCTCGGGCACGTCGATGTGCCGGTTGAACTGGTGGCTGAAGAACACAGCCTCCACTTCGAGGCCGTTCATGGCGATCACCCGGCACCGGGTGTACGGGTCGACGTCGGCCTTGTCATACGGCTCGACGTTCAGCTCGGACCAGTTCCGCACCTGGTCGTCGAGCGAAATGCCCTTCTCCTGCAAGGGATTGAAACCCATCAGGTCCTCCCGTGGCGGCCGCCCTTAGGTTGGACATACCAGGGCGACCTGGTAGTCAGCGGTTGCCGGGCATCGCACTGACCTGGCCGAGCACCGACTCCTCATCGCCCTCGACCGCCAGATCGCCAAGACTGACGACGCCGACCGGAGCCGCCCCCTTCACGACCGGAAGCCGTCGCACGGCGCGAAGCCGCCTCAGCTCGGCAGCGTCGTCGATCAGAGTCTCCGGTGTCACCCGTGACCGGTTTTCGCGTCGTCATCTCGGCCGCAGTGCCAGCCATCAGGGGTCTCCCCCCATCCGGATCCGCCCATCCCCCTGCCCCGGGACATGCGGACAAACCGTCGGAGCGCGAGAACCGCCAAGCCCCAGGCCTCCGCGTTGCCTCCCCGCCGTGACCGATTCATCCCCAGGCCGCCGCCAGGGCGACCGAACGGCGTCCGCCAGACGAGCCAGATACACGGCTCGGCGCGGGTGATGCGCCGTCCTAGGGGCCGCTGGCCGCTCGGATCAGATCCTGGTGTTGCGGTCGTGGCCTCCCGGCCACTCGACGAACACCACGGTCGCGTCGTCCTGAAGCCGGCCGTGGTGGTGGTCGAGCAGCGCCCGCATCAGTCGGCGCAGGGTCTCGGAGACCACGAGACCATCGGCGTGATGGCGCACGACGAAGTCCACGAACCGGCCGAGCCCGAACTCGCGGCCGGACGCGTCGCGCGCCTCGGTGACGCCGTCGGTGTAGAGCAGCAGCCGGTCGCCGGGCTCGAGGTGCTCCCGGCACAGGGTCGCGGGCAGGCCGAGATCGGTGCCCAGCGGGTGCGCGGCCGGGCAGAGCAGCTCGCTGATCCACCGGCCGCCGCGCACGACCACCGGCGGGTGGTGGCCGTGGTTGATCCACGTCAGCAGCCCGGTGGTGGTGTCGAGGTCGGCGATGATCCCGGTGACGTAGCTGGTGGCGTCGAATTGGTCGAGCAGGACCCGTTCGATCTCCCGGCTGATCGTGACGAGATCGGCGCCCGCCCGGCGGTGGCTGCGGCACGCGGCGACCGCCAGGTTGGCGGCAAGCCCCGCGGTGGTGTCGTGACCCATCGCGTCGAACACGGCCAGGTGCAGGACATCCCCGGCCACGGCGTAGTCGAACGCGTCACCGCCGAACTCGTACGCCGGCTCCATCGCGGCACCGACGACGACATCCCGAGTGGCGAACGACGTCTGCGGCATCAGCTGCCACTGCATCTCCGCGGCGACCGTCATCGGCCGTGTGCGTACCAGCCGGGCATAGGAGTCACTGACCCCCCGCTTGCTGACCAGGAGCAGGCCTGTGAGCGCCGCCAGGTCACGCAGCGCCCGCTCTGCGTCGGTGTCACCGGGTCTCAGTCCGGCGCGCAGCACGCCAAGCCGTTCGGTCCCGTCCAGAATGGGCGCCCAGTGGACCACGGCCCCCGTGTCGCCGACGGGCGCGCCGGTCAGCGTCCGGACATCCCGGAACGCCCGCCCGGGTAGCGTGCCGTCGACCCGGAACCGCTCCCCACCCTCACCGGCGTCCAGCCCACGGCCGGTCAGTTCCCGCAGCACCTCGCCACGCAGGTCCGACACGTAGATCCCAAGCCGGTCCAGCCCCACGGCCGCGGCGTGCTCGGCCATCATGTCCGGCAGCTGCTCGAGGGCCGCCAGCCGGCCCAGGTCCAGCAGCACGCCGAGCATGCGGCTCTCCCCATCCCGCACCGATATCACCCGCCGTCAGCAATCGATTCGTCTCACCGATTGATCTTTCCGGCCGGGGCCAGTCAGAACCCTCCGATGAGGACTCCCACCGACGGCCTAGCCTGATCGCGCCAGGTGGAACCAGACCGTCTTGCCATCCCCGGCGATCGGCTCCGCGCCCCAGTCACGGGCCAGGCTGTCCACCAGGTGCAGCCCTCGCCCGCCCAGCGCGCCGCTGTCGACCTGCTGCACCCGCGGCAACCGGCTGTCCGGGTCCTCAACTCCTACCCACAGCGTCGCCACCGTCGCGCGCACCTCCACCACGGGCTCACCATGGCCGTGCAGCACGGCGTTGGTGACCAGCTCGCTGGTCAGCAGAAGGACCAGGTCGGCCAGCTCGTCATCGACCCCCAGCCGGCGCAGGACCGGGCCGAGGCGAACCCTCGCCTGGCCCGGCGACCGCGCGCTGGCGGGAAGGCTGAACCGCTCCACCGGTGCCGCGTCGACCCACTCTGGTCCATGAACCATGGCGGTCCCATTTCACGGGACGAACGACATTAAACCGACGGCAACCGGGACAGCCCGGCATACGAAGCGTTGCCAAGTCCGTGTTGTCGGTCGACCCGGGTGGCACGGAGGGGATCCGCCCGTGGCCGAACGGCCACATTCAGACCTGCGGCCCGGCTGCGGATGTGTGCGCCGACGTTCTGGTCCCGACTGTGCCCGCGGCCTCGCGTGGGCCGTCAGCGAGGCCGGCACCCCAGACGGCGAGCGCGTCCACGACGGGCCCCAGCCGTCGGCCGGTCTCGGTCAGCCGGTACTCCACCCGCGGCGGGATCTCGGCGTAGACCGTGCGTGTCACCAGACCGCCGCCCTCCAGCTCTCGGAGGCGGTCTGTGAGCGTCTTCGGACTGATGCCAACCAGCGAGGCCCGCAGCTCGGAGAACCGTCGAACCCCACCGAGCAGGTCCCGGATGATCAGCATGGTCCACTTGCCGTCGAGCACCCGGACGGCTCGGGCGATCGGACAGGTCTCGTCCTCACAGCTGGCCGCCGCAGCGTCCTGCCTTGTCAGCGCCATTGGTTCATTTTCTGATACTGCTTCACTATTTGACAACCCAGTCTGGGTCGTCCGTACGGTCCCGCCCATGACAGTGACGACCATGCTCGAACGAACCGACACAGCCAGCACGCCGTTGCGTGTCAGCCTCCTCGTCATCGGCGCCTCGCAGCTCGGCTTCGGGGCGCTCTTCCTGCTGGTGCCGTCGATCGCGCGGCACCTGTTCGGCCTGACACCAGACGCGCCCGCCTGGGCGCACTGGCTCAACGTGATGCTGGCGGCACGGTTCCTCGGCTACGCAGCCGGCATGTTCGTCGCATCGCGGGCGCCACGCCGCCACGTCGCCTGGATCAACACGATGATCTTCGTCCAGCTGGTCGACTGGGTGGCCACGCTGTACTACCTGTCCACCGGCGATCTCACCTTCCGCCAGGTGAGCACAGCCTGCGCCCTGCCCGTCGTGTTCATCGCGCCGTTGTTGTGGTGGCACCCGCGCCGGGACGGCGCACGTGCGTAGCACCTACGCCCTGCTGAGACCGCCACGAGCACCGCGGCAGTCGCGCTGGTTGACCGCGTCGGCTTGCCGTCGGTCACCGAGCGGCGTCGGAGAGCGGGTCGCGGCCGAGGAACGCCATCAGTCGCTGCGTAGGGTTCGCGTCCGCGGGGGCCGGGATCTCCGGCTGGAACAGGCTGTGGTCGTCGCCGGCGCGCAGCGTCGGGACGTACCGGCGGGCGACGTCGTCGGCGTGCGCGAGCAGGTCGCCTGGCAGTTCGCGAACCGGTCGGTTGGTGGCGAGCGTGAGGTCCCAGGCGTGCACGACGGTCGCGAACGCGCTGATCGCGAGCATCTCACCGGCTGGCAGCGGGCCGAGGATCGTGGTCAGCTCGCGTTCCGGGTCGGCCAGGTCGGCCCACGCGGCCTGCGATCGGGTAACGGCCCGCTTCGCCGCGCCGGCCGGGTCGTCGCCGAGCAGGTCGGTGCCGGAGAACATCATCTCGGCGGTCGGTGCTGGGCCGCCGTCCACCGTGGAGGCGAAGATCTCGATGCCGGCGAGTGTGTGGCTGACGAGGGCACGAACGTCCCAGCCTGCGCACGGGGTGGGACGGGCGAGCTCGTCGCGAGTGAACGACCCGATCAGCTCGACCAACCGATGCTCGGCGGCCACGAGGATGTCGTACGAGGTCATGACGGCTCCCAAGCCATAGGTAATGGTTTTCTTCGACGACGCCCGGACCTACGCTGGACCGGACCCCTGTGCCAGCGTCGAGATATCGGCTGGCCAGCAATGAAGCTAGGCTCCGTCGGCCTGGGCCGGTAGCCGCGACCTCGGAATGGAGCCATAACAGCCATGAATGAGCAGTCGTGAACCTGGCGCACCTGAGGTACGCCAGGGCGGTCGTCCGGGAGGGGTCGTTCAGCGCCGCCGCGCGGGCCTGCGCGGTCACCCAGCCGGCGTTGTCCAACGGGATCGCCGCGCTGGAACGGACGCTCGGTGGCCGGCTGTTCGACCGAACCACCCGTGGCACGAGCCTGACCTCGTTCGGGAAGCGGATGCTGCCGCTGGTCGACGCCGCGGTCCAGGCGCTGGATGCCGTCCGGGCGGAGGCCCGGCTGGCCGCGGTGGAGGGACCCCGGCCGCTGCGGGTCGGCGTGTCGACGCTGGTGGACCGCGACCTGCTGGGCCGCGCCGTCGAGGTCGCCGGGACGGAGCTGGTACTGCGGGCGGCCCCGATGGCGCAGCTGCACCGCGAGCTCGCCGACTCCGCGCTCGACCTGGTCCTGGTGCCCGCGGTCAGCCCGCCGAACCTGGCCGCGCCCGAGGCCGCGCGAGCCACGGTGGCCCGGGTGCCGATCGTGTTCCTGCCCACCGCCGGTGGTGGCGCGGACCGAGACGCCGGCGGGGCGATCGAGCTGCGAGAGACCACAAGGGTGCCGCTGATCCTGCCGACGGACAGCTGCGGCCTGGCGCCCTTCACCCGCGAGCTGTTCGCCGCAGCCGGCATCCCGTTGCCCTGCTACCCGGGGAAGGCCGACGACTGTCGCGTCGTCCAGGACTGGGTCACCCTCGGCCTGGGCTCCGCGCTGCTGCCAGGCAGCAAGGTGACAGACAGCGTTCCGGTCCGGTCGGTGGTGCTGGACGGCACGCCGATCGCCATCGACTACGAGGCACGCTGGCTGCCCGACTCACCGGCTCGCGCCGAGATCGCGCGCATCGTTCGAACGCTCGGCGGCCCGGCGGCCGGTAAGCCCGAACCCACGCAGGGGGCCACGTAGCTGACCGATCCGCGCGCCGCGTACCCGACGGCGGCGCCGCCGCGCACCACACCGATGACCTGGTCCTGCGCGCGCCGCCTGGCCCGCCCGCGGTGCAGCAGCACCCTGTTTCTACGAAAACATCAACTACGGGGGTGGACGATGACGGCTCACAGCCAGTCGTCGTACGTCGGTAACAGCGACAACGACCGGGCCGACCAGTTCCAGGCCCTGTGATCCAGGCGCTCCCGTCACGGCTGGGCGGGCCGCAGGGCACCGTGCCCGGTCAGCCTGGATGACAGCGGCGCTGCCCGGCCGGGCCGGGCCGGGCCCGGCCAGTTTCCGTTTCAACGTGGGGGTGCAGGGATGTCGGTGTGCGTGGCGTCGAGGTAGGTGGTGGCGGCGTGAGGCCGGGTGCTTTCAGGCTTGGGACCCTCGGACAGATGGATCCGGGCCCTGCCTGAGCGGAAACGGACGGACGCCCGCCGGCAGCGCTGGCGGGCGTCCGATTCGGATCAGCTCGGCGGACGCTGACACGGGGCGCGCGCTCCGAACTGGTCAGCGGCCGTCCCCGTGATGAACGCGCGCGGCTCCTCCGAGCGAGCGATCAGGCGTAGTAGACCCTGATGAGTCCATCGAGGCCGGCGCCGAAGGGCACACCGTTCACGTAGTAGAGGAGGGACGAGTAGATGTAGGTCCCGGTCGAACTGGGGGCGTGGACGACACTCGAGCACCAGGCGCCGTTGGGCGCCGCACCGATGGTGCCGGTGATCCCGAGATCTTGCGCGTCCTGGCTCCTGCCAACCTTGCCGATCACGCCGGTCTTGCTGTTCGCCCGGAGGTTGCGGAACTGGATCAGGAGGTCGGCGCCGTCTCCGGACCTCTTGGCCCACAGGACGACCTCTGCTGCCGTGTCGACCCTGCCATCCCAGGACATTGGATACATCGGATGCCACGGCGACCCGTCAGCGTTCTTCCTCACCTCGGACCAGCCACCCGTCAGGACCTTGCCGCAGTATCCGTCGGCCGACGCAGGAGCAGCGGCCAGCATCGACGCCCCGAAGGCAGTCGCCAGTGCCACCCCGACGGCCGCCAGTCGCCTGAATCTCATTGGACCCCTCTTCGCTCGTGGTTGATGCGGTAAACGGAGGCGGGAGCGAGTCCGGTGGGCCGACGTGGCCGAGGGTCGCGAACACCACAGGACCCACAACCACGGCTTGCCGAAAATCCGGAGCTCCTCGATGTGACGCACTGGATCCAGGAGAAGGCTCGCCGGCCGTGGCCATGTCGTCCCGGGCCCCCGCCGGGCGAGCTTAGCGGGATCTAAGTGGAATATCTACCGAATAGCGGGGATCTGACTACTGCCCTCCGACCGCCAGACGGGCTGCTAAGACGTTCCCGCCTCACCGGTGGCTGAGGTCGTCTCGTTTCTCCTGGTCAAAGGACCGGGACCCCGGATTCGAAGAAGGGAGCCGCCTCGCGAACCGGGCGGCGTCTCGGGTGGTCCGGTGTGGAAGTCCTTCATGAGGTCGACGAGAAAGATCGACCAGTGCTGCCCCGCGGAAGTCCCGCGGGGCTTGCTCTCCACCGACTCCGTGCTGTCGGTGGCGTTCTCGCCGGACGGCTACACCCTCGCCGCCGGCAGCCTTGCCGGCAAGATCTGGCTGTGGCGGCTAAGGGAGCCCGTTCCCGATGCTCCCTGCCAACCGGCCTTCGAACCGGGCCACGCAATGTTCACGACTGGCTTGGCTGGAAGGCAGGACGTCAGCCAAGCGCGCGGACGGCTGTGGACAGCGGTGGAGCAGGGCGGATGAAGTCGAGCCCATGACCAGCATCGGCGGACATCCACGGACATCGGCGGAGCACAGGTCGAGGCCCTCGTAATCCCTTGGCCGCGAGGGCGATACACGCTGTGTCACGCCGCCCGAATCCACAGATACTGGTGTGGCCAACCGGGTAGGTCAGCCGGCAGGCTGGAGCGGACGGCGTCCGCCTACCTCGAATCTATTGGTGAAACGGAAGCTGCCGCGGAATTCGTAGAGAAGGCAATCAGGCTCGCTGTCGAGACTGGAGTTGATTATTTTCCGGAGCGCATTCGTGGAAACGCCGCCCGTGCTTCGGAGCGAAGGAGGTCCTATCTCGGCTGTACGCCACGCAGGTACTTCGAGGCGGACGACGCCTCCGCGCCCACCGACGTCGCCGCCGAGGCACGTGGTCTCGCGGCCTGGGCGCGAGTGCTTCCGGCACAGACCGCTCCCGATCCCGAGCAGGTGGCAGGCCGCCCGCCTCCTGCTCCGCCGTGCAGGGGCTGGTTCAACACGCCGGGGAAGAGCTCGGTCGTCGGTCCCTCGGTCACGTCGCCGTTCAGCTTGGTGACGAGGTGGGGTGCGAACACCGCGCCATACAGCAGGTTGCCGAGCAGAACTACGGAGACGGCGGACAACGTGACCGCGCGGGCGCGGGTCTTCGTCCTCCGCTGGGCCCAGGTGTCGATGATCGTGCGGCCTTCGGCGTCGGTCCGGCCGAGGAGGTAGGTGAAGACCATCATCTGCACGCCCATCGCGAGGGCGTCGTACAGGGGGTACTGGTGCTTGGTCCCCGCGAACATCGCGAGACCTGGGATGACGCGGCCGTAGTAGAAGACGCCGGCGCGGACACCGAAGACGCCGTTGAAGAGCAGGGCCCAGATGTAGCCGACGACGAGCCCGACGGTGAGGAGGCCGACCGGTCGTCGCCACCCGAACCGCGCGCGCAGCCGCCGCTCGACCGCCACCCCGATGAGCGCGGGCAGCACGAAGTACTCGATGTAGCCCAAGGGCACCGACGCTGGCAGCCCGCCCCACGTCATGTTCAGCGGCCACCACGAAGGCATGCGCGGCAAGGCGGGTGCGAACTGCGCGTACATCGCCCAGTCATACGGCGCCTCGATCCAGGAGAACGAGATCGCGGAGACGCACAGGAGCAGGAGCGGGTGCAGGCGCCGGCGGCGGACGGTGAGGTAGGTGCCGATCGCGAGGAACGCCGCGCCGCCGGCGTAGGCGAACACCTGGCCGAACACGAGCGCCGGCGTCAGCCCGTCGTTCACCGGTCATGCCCTGACGTCGGCGGGCGCCGCATTTCGGGGTCGAAGCGCAGCACCACGAAGTAGATGAGCGCGACGAGGGCGAACAGTGTGCCGAGCATGATGAGCGCGCCCACGTCGCCCCTCAGCCCAGCCGGGCGGGCAGCGCGGCCCGGCCCCGGTCGCTCGACGTGCCCGCGGTGCGGGCCCTCTCGTTGTCGGTCTCCCATTCGTGCCAGTGCGTCATGACCTCCCCGAGCGAGACGCGCCCCTTGATCCAGGCCAGCGTCACGCCGACGTGTAAGTACGGGCCCTTGCCGGAGCTCCGGTGATGGTTCACCGGACGGTGGAGGTCGATCCGGTCGGGGCCGTCGAGCGCCCGCTCGTCCCGGTTCGCCGTGTCGTTGATGATCAGCATGTTTGCGGGATCCGCGTCGGCCACGACATTCCGAGCTCCGTTCGTTGGACCGAAAATTTGGTCCGAAGGCTAGCAGGCCCGGCCCGGTGACGGCGACCGCTTGTCAACCGGTGGCGAACTCGCTCGCGCAAAGAGGGGCGAAGGGTGACGGTCGAGGGATGTCGCGGTCGACGGGTGGCGGCGACGCGCGTCACGGGGCGTGGCTGTCTCGCCGGGCCCGGCGCTCCGTGAGAGCCGCCACGGCGGCCATGGACACACCATCCGATGAGAACTAATATTTGGTAACTCGGTCGAGGCACCAGCCCGTTCGCCGCGCGGCGCGGTCCCGCGTCCAACGGGCCTGACGAACCAGCCGACAGATCAGGGTGGGCCGCCCCCCGCATCGCGCGACGAACAACCAGACGACGAGCGCACGCGCCAGCCGCCTGCGCGTCAGCGAAGGAGGACCGGTGTCGTACGAGAGCAGCGCGGAGCCGATCAAGCTTGGCTACCTGTTCGACTTCCGCCTTCCGGACGGCTACCCGCGGGAGCGGCGGGACGACCTGACGCAGACCTTCGAGCTGGTCTTCGAGGAAGGCCGCAGGCAGGGGCTCATCGACCGGCCGGTGGAGATCGTGTTCCGGGAGGTGGAGGGCCTGCCGAAGGGCTCCGTCAAGGCGGTGATCGACGCCTATGGCGAGCTCGTCGACGAGGGATGTCTGGCGGTCTTCGGCCCCGCCATCACCGACAACTGCGTTCCGACCCGGGAGGCGATCGAGCAGCGTTTCCACGTGCCGGCGATCAGTGTGACCGGGACGGACGACTGGTTGGGCGAGTGGACGTTCTCGCTTCCGCAGGGCTCACTGACCGACGAGCCGATCTTCTGGGCTCACCTGCTTGCGAAGGGCGGCCACACCGCGGTGGGCTGCCTCATCGAGCAGTCATTGGTCGGCGAGTCCTACATCAGGAACTTCCGCAAGGCCTGCGCCGCGGCGGGTATCCGCATCGTTGCCGAGGAGTGGACCGCTCAGACCGCCCAGGACGTCCAGGCGGGAATCCGCAAGATCCATGAGGCGAAGGCGGAAGCGCTCGTGCACTGCGGCTTCGGCTTCGGTGTCGTCTTCATCAATCCGGCGCTGACGGCGCTCGACTGGGATCCGCCCCGCTTCATGGGGACCGCATTCCAGAACGCCTGGATCAACGACGTCATGTGGCAGGCGATCCTCGGCTGGACCGGCCTCGACCAGTACGACGAGGGAAACCTCGTCGGCCAGCGTTTCCTCGACCAGTACGCGGCCGCCTATGGCCGGCGGCCGGAGTGGTGCGTGCCGGTGGTCAACCGCGACCTCGCCACCGTGCTGCTGCACGCGTTCGCCGATGCCCATCCGCTGAGCCCACGCGGCGTCAAGGAGGCCCTCGAGCGGGTCAAGATGGTGCCCGCGGCGTCCGGCGCCCCGGGGACCCGTCTGTCGTTCGGCAAGTGGACCCGCCGCGGCTGGATGGGGGCCGGCTACCTCGTCGCTCGCCGGCTGGATCCGGACGGCGTGAACTCGCACCTCGTCGACCGCTTCGGCCAGGACTGAGCGCCGCCGTCAGCATGCCGGCGCGATTCCCCGACCCGGACCGGTACGACATCCACCGCACGGACCGACCTGGGCTACGCGAGCTGTACACGGCGGAGTGCCGCGCGCATGGCCGCGAGCCCGGGATCGCGCAGTTCCCGGACCGTGCCGCGCCCACCGCGGTCTTCGTCGCCGACGACGTGGACAGCGCCTGGGACGAGCTGGGTGCTTACCTGCTCCATGATGCGACGACGGCCGCGGCCTACCGGATCCTGACTCCGAGACAGGCAACCGACGCCCGCGCGCACCTGCGGCCGCCGTCCGAGAATCTAAGGCCGACTTGAGGAGAGAGCATGACCGCACGTCCCCTTCGGGTCGCTGCCTCGCCATGCCCTCGGCTGACAGCGCCGGTGGGTCCGGCCGCGATGGGTGGCCACGGTGGGGAGGTCGTGGTGTCTGAAGCGCGCAGTGTCGTCGTCACGGGCGCCTCGCGAGGTCTGGGGCTGGCGTCGGCCACCTACCTTCACCGGCGGGGATGGCACGTCGTCGCCGCCATGCGGTCACCCGACGCCGGACTCGCGCGACTGCGGGAGGCCACCGGCGCCGACGAGGACGACCCGCGTCTGACCTGCGTGCGGCTGGACCTGGATGACCCGGGGTCCATCATGGCCGCCGGCCGGGCGATCGAGAACGCGGTGGGCGCCCCGGACGCCGTCGTACACAACGCGGGCGTCGCGTGCGCGGGGTGTGTCGAGGAGACACCGGCGGACGTGTGGCTCCAGACCTTCACGACCAATCTCTTCGGGCCGGTGCGGCTCACCCAGGCGCTGCTGCCTGCCATGCGGACCGCGGGGCGCGGACGGATCGTCGTCGTGTCCAGCGTGGGCGGCGTTCGGGGAATCCCGACGATCAGTGCCTACTCGGCGGCCAAGGGCGCGTCCGAACGGTGGGCGGAGGCTCTCGCGGGGGAGGTGGCTCCCTTCGGCATCGGCGTCACCATTCTGGTGACCGGAACCTTCAGGACCGACATCCTCGAGAAGACCCGCACCTACGCTGACACCGACGGTCCCTACGCGGTGCACCACGCCGCGCTGGACCAGTGCGGGCCTCGGATGATGCGCCTGGCGAAACCACCCGAGCGTTTCGCGCGGGCGTTGGCGCGAGCGCTGGAGGAAAGTGCGCCACTCGCCCGCCGCGCCGTGGGCACCGACGCGCGCATGGTGCTCCTGGCCAGCCGGCTGATGCCGACCCGGCTCTACCGGGCGGTGACTGGCAGGGCGATGGGCGTCCCGCGGCCCGGCGCACTTCGTGACCATCCCGTCCGCCTGAAGCCTCTGACGGTGCCGTCCGGCCAGAGCGAGCAGGACGCCTGACACCCCCACGAATCTCTACCCGTCGCGGGTGCCGGTGACGGCGAACACGTCGCCGGGACCAGCCCGCCGGACCCATCCATATGCGACGCGCCCGGCTCATCGAGTCCATCGGGCGCAAGGTGCCAGGTGCTCGCGGTCACCCCGCAGGCGCACTGTCGCGGGCCAGTCGCCCGCCAGGAGAGGAGAGACAAATGAGAGGCGCGCCGGCCTCCCCTTTCGAGGGCGTCGACTTCTTCTCGGACCCGTCGATCGTCGACGATCCGTACCCCTACTTCGAGTTCCTCCGTACCGAGAAGGGGCCGGTGTGGCTCGAGCCGAACCACGGGGTCGTCGTCGTCACCGGCCACGACGAGGCGATGGAGGTGTACCGGGACGCGGAGCTGTTCTCCTCCTGCAACTCGCCGACCGGCCCCTTTCCCGGCCTACCCGCCATGCCGGACGGCGACGACGCGGGAGAGCTGATCGAGCAGTCCCGTGAGCAGATGCCCATGCACGAGTTCATGGTCACCATGGACCCGCCACGGCACAGCGCCTACCGCGGCCTGCTGGCCGGTCTGTTCACGCCGCGGCGCCTGCGGGAGAACGAGGCCTTCATGTGGCGGCTGGCCGACGTCCAACTGGACCGCTTCGTCTCCCGTGGTCGGTGCGAGTTCGTACGGGACTACGCCGGGCCGTTCGCGGGACTCGTCATCGCAGACCTGCTCGGCGTGCCCGAACAGGACATGGCCCGGTTCAGGAAGGGCTTCGAGAGGACCTCGATCTCGGTGGTGACAGAGAGTCCGGAGGCGCTCGTCGACAACCCCCTGGCGTTCATCGAGGGTGCCTTCGCGGACTACGTGGAGGACCGCCGGAAGAACCCGCGTGACGACATCCTGACGCACCTCGCCACGGCGCGTTTCTCCGACGGGTCACGACCCGATGTGGCCGTCCTCGCCCGGGAGGCGTCCTTCGTCTTCGCGGCCGGCCAGGAGACGACCGTCCGGCTGATGGCCTTCGCGATGCGCCACCTGGCGGAGCACCCCGACGTGCAGCGGCTGCTGCGCGAGCAGCGCGACCTGATCCCGGTCTTCGTCGAGGAAATGCTCCGGCTGGAAAGCCCGATCAAGAGCCACTTCAGGATGGCGCGGCGGCGCACCCGGCTGGCTGGAGTCGACGTCCCCGCCGGAGCGACGATCATGCTCCTGCCCGGCGCGTCGAACCGGGACCCGCGGCGGTTCGAGGAACCGGACCGATTCTCCCTCGACCGGAACAACGTGCGCGAGCAGGTCGCGTTCGGGCGCGGCGCGCACAGCTGCATCGGCCAGCCACTGGCCCGCGCGGAGACCAGGGTCACCCTGGAGCGGGTGCTCGACCGGATGGCGGACATCAGACTGTCCGAGGCCGAGCACGGCCCGGCCGGCGCCCGCCGGTTCCAGTACCTGCCGACCTTCGTGTTCCGCGGGTTGGACGCCATCCACGTCGACTTCCAGCCGTTGTGACGTACCGCGCCAGGTCCAGCGGCGGCCGACGACTTTAGGTCGGACCTACATCCTTCAAGGAAGACGAGCGCGGTTTAGACGTCGACAGGAGAGGTGGTGCCGGCTGGACCTCCCACACTTCCCGACATCCTGGTGATGGTTTCACCTCGAGCCCTTCGCGAAGTCGACGCTGTCCTCCTAGCTGGTAGTACCAGCTACATCTTGACTGGGGTCGGCATCGACTGGCTGGCGGCGCGAGTATTTCTTGGCCGGGTGAGGTCGGGGCCATGGGCGGAACGGCATCCGCCGGCTCGCTCTTCGTCGTCGGATATCTCGTGTACCCGCCGTTCAACGTGCCGATTCGGTCGCAACGGCTCAGGAGCCTGGTGCTCGCCTTACCCGGTTCTCCGGGCCGATCCGTAAGGCCAGCCATCTTCGCCCGCCGTTGCCCGTGCTCCTCTACGAGGCCTTCATTGATGCAAGGGTCACGATGCTCTGCCATCGGAACGGACGGTGCCGACCTACCGCTCTGGCATGGGATGCGGGTCGGCTGCCTGGCCGAGGCGAGCGACCACACGTCAACGATGGGCAGCAGGTGCCGCGGTGTCAGGTACCGTAATAGATTGAAGTAGGAGGAAGTCGTCGGAGGGGCACTCGGTGAGCAATGAATCGCGGAAGGACGCGATCCTCGACGCCGCGGCGAAGATCTTCGCGGAGTCAGGTGTCCGCGCATCACTCAAGACCATCGCGGACGCCTGCGGGATCCTTCCCGGAAGTCTCTACCACCACTTCGACTCCAAAGAGGCAATAATCGTCGAGCTGCTCGAGCGCTTCCACGAGGATCTCGCCCGGATCGCGGCCGAGGCGCTCGACGGAGAATCGGGCGAGCAGGAGCCCGACGAAGCGATCATCACCCTCTCCACCGCGATTGCGCACTGCGCCATCCGGCATCGCGCCGCGCTCCTCCTCAGCTATTTCGAACCCCCCGCGAGCGCACGTCCGGAGCTACGAGAGGCAACAGGCCGCACCCCGCTGCCCATTCAGTCCGCGATGTCGAGGACTCTGCGCTCCGCCCAGGACCGGGGCTATATTCGGGCGAACCTGGACGCCGAGATGTTGGCCGACCGCGTCTGCCAGAGCATGCTCCACGTCGGCATCGGCGTCTACCACAGGACACGGGACGGCCGTCGGGTTCCAGAACTGAAGTGTCGAATCATCCTCGATGGGCTCGCCGTCGACCCGCGTGACGGCGAATTCTCAACAGACAGTGCGGCGCACCGGACGGCGGAACGATTCATCGAGGAATGGGAAGCCACGGAGTCCGAACCGGCTGGCCGGGAGGCACTCATTCGCCGTGCGGCCCGCTCCGAGTTCGCGAAACGCGGCTTCGACGCGACCACGATGCGCGACGTCGCCGCCGCCGCGGGACTGGGTTCGGCGGCCCTGTACCGCGTCTTCGACTCCAAAGAAGAGCTGCTCGGAACGATCATGCGATCATATGCCTCCTCCGTAGCCAACGGATGGAACCAGGTCATGCGCACGGCGGCATCACCAATCGAAAAGCTGGACAGCCTGCTGTGGTTCGCCATCAACGTCCTCGACCGTTTCCACGAGGAGCACCGGATTCAGGCCCTGTCCCTCCAGCAGGCACCGCCGTCGACGGTACAGCTGTCACTGTCGTTCCCCGCGATGCTCAAGCAGGTCAGGCTCCTGCTCGCGGCCGGTGACGACGCGGGTCAGTTCAAGCTGGCGGACTGGCCGACCGACCTGCGTGCCCGGTCGGTGTTCTCGCTCCTATGGACCCCCGAAAACATCGTTCATGAGCTGGGCACCAAAGGCGCACGCGAACTCGCTCGCGACACCGTGCTACGTGGCATCGCCCTGCCCATCAGCCATGTTCGTCGGTGAGATCACGCTCCAACACGCGCCCGAGGCGCCCGAGAATGCTCACCGGCGGCCTGCCCGAGGATGGCGAGTACCTCCAACGGAGGGCTTCTTCGAGAGCGCTGCTGGTGTCGTAGATGGTGGTCGAGGGCCAAGGAGGTCTGTCGGGGCGTTGCCAGGTGAGATGCACCAGGGCCCAACCGCCGGTTGCCAACTCGATGGCGATGTCGTCCGCGGCGTCTGAGCGGGCAATGACCTGGAAAGACTGGCGATGTAGCGGGTGGCCGGCGGCGACCTCCTCGCGAAGCTCCTTCGCCATGGCTTCACGCTGCCGATGCTCGGTAGGTCCGCCTCCGCGGAGGTCCCACCACGGATCGACGAATACAGGCTGTTCGTTCACGGAGCCATCCTTACGCAGCCACACGCCTGACCAGCTATGTGGTTCGCGGTTTGTACCGCATTTGATTCGATATCGAATTCGGTCGAGGTTTTCCTGGCGCGCGTGGGCCGGCGTGCGGTCACCGTCCGTGACGGCTGCCAGAGCGTGCAGCCGGGTCGGGCATCGTCGTCAGCCGCCAGGCCATGGTGTGTCGCGGACCACATTGGATGAAGGTGCGTGGGCGGAGCGTCCAGCGGCCGACGGGATGCTTGTCACTTCTGCCGTTCCAGACTTCAGTGGGCTGAGAGCGTGTGTGAGACTGCGATTGATTCAGAACCGGCCGTCGCTGCCTGACGTTCGCCGGTTGCCAGACGCTGAGCAGGAGTGCTGTTGAAAGGGATCGCGGAGTTCGCTGTCCGGCGCCGGTGGTTTGTGGTCGTCGGTTGGGTTGTCTTTGTCATCGCGGTGCAGGCCATCGCCGGCGCGATGGGTGGGGCATCCTACAAGGACACGTTCAGCCTTCCGCACACGGAGACCGCGTCGGTCGCGAACCTGCTGAAGGACGCGGGCCTGAACAACCAGAACGGCGCGGCGGGCACGGTCGTGCTCAAGGACAGGGCCGGAGCGTTCACCGCGGCGCCCTCTCAGCTGCAACCGGCTCTGGTCAAGCTGTGCGGCTCGGGCAATCACGTGGCTTTGATCGCGACGCCGTGGCAGTCGATCGACTGCTCGAAGAGTGGCGCGGCAGGTCCGGGAAACCCGACGTTGCTCAACAGCTCCCGCGGCTCCACCACGGCTCTGGTCACCGTCACCTGGGAAAATGATCACTACGACGCCGCCCTGTTCAAGAACGTCTATGACGACCTGAAGACCCTGAACAGCGACCAGCTGCAGGTCGAGTTCACCGGTGACGCCTTCCAGGGCATTGGGCAGAGCAGTGGCTCGGGCAGCTCGGTGCTCATCGGGTTCCTCGCCGCGCTCATCATCCTGGCGATCGTGTTTCGTACCGTCGCCGCGACGGTGCTGCCGCTGGCCAGCGCGGTGGCCGCGCTCGTCAGTGGCCTTGGCGTCATCTACATCCTTACCCACGCCATCAACGTGTCCAATATCACTCCGTACCTGGCGGAGTTGATGGTGATCGGCGTCGGTGTGGACTACGCGCTATTCATCGTCACCCGGCATCGCCGGAACCTGCGGCGCGGAATGCCCGTCACCGAGTCCATCGTCAGCGCGATCAACACCTCCGGTCGCGCGGTGCTATTCGCCGGCTCGACCGTGTGCATCGCCATCCTTGGCCTCATCGCTCTCGGAGTGAGCTTCTTCAACGGCATGGCAGTGGCAACTGCGCTCGCGGTCGGGTTTACCATGATCGCTTCGCTCACCTTGCTGCCCGCGCTGCTCAGCCTGTTCGGACTGAAGGTGCTGCCCCGCCGGCACCGGGCGGCCGTGCGGGCGGGCCAGTTCATCGACGACCAGCCGGTGGGGCTCTGGGCTCGGTGGTCGCAGTTCGTCGCCCGAAACCGCATTCCGGTCGCGATCGTCGCGGGCGCGGTGATGATTGTCATCGCTCTGCCCTTCTTGTCGCTCCAGCTGGGCGCCAGCGACCAGGGCAGCGATCCGAAGGATTCCACCACCCGCACGGGCTACGACCTGATCTCCGCCGACTTCGGCGTTGGTTACAACTCCGCCCTTGAAGCCGTCGTGAGTGGCCCTGGTGCCTCGGAACCGGCTTACCTGGAGCGCGTGTCGAAGGCTCTGGCGGCCGTCCCGGGCGTCGACCCAGGCAGCCTGGGCACGAGCCCGCTGACCAAGGACGTCGCGTTCGTGACGTTCAAGACGACGACGTCGCCGCAGTCGGAGAAGACCTACACACTGGTCCGGCACCTGCGCTCGACCGTTCTCCCGCCGTTGTACGACGGTACGGCCAACCGCATCTACACCTACGGTGGCACGGCCATCAATGTGGACTTCGCAACCGTGCTGGGGCGCAAGATGCCGCTGTTCATCACGGTCGTGGTTGGCCTGTCATTCATACTGCTGCTCATCGCGTTCCGCAGCCTGGTCATCCCGGCCACCGCCGCGGTGATGAACCTGCTGGCCGCGGGGGGTTCGTTCGGTCTGGCTGTGGCAATCTTCCAGTACGGCTGGCTCTCCGACAGCATGGGCGCCGGACCGGGTGGACCGATTGACGCCTGGATGCCGGTCATGCTGTTCGCCATCCTGTTCGGCCTGTCAATGGACTACCAGGTGTTCCTCGTCAGCCGTATGCACGAGGAATGGGTGCACACCCGCGACAACAAGCGATCGGTGACGATCGGTCAGGCCGAGACCGGTGGCATCATCACCGCCGCGGCGTTGATCATGATCGCCGTCTTCCTCGGTTTCCTCCTCAGCCCGGGCCGGCCGATCAAGATCTTTGGCACCGGTCTGGCGTCGGCCGTGTTCCTCGACGCGTTCATCCTGAGGACGATGCTCGTACCCGCGCTGATGAACATCTTCGGCAGGGCCAACTGGTACCTCCCGAAATGGCTCGACCGAGTCACGCCACATTTCTCTGTGGAACCGGCCGCCGAGGCTGTCCCCGTGGCGGCGGGCGCCGGCTCGTCCGACGGCGGCCGGCCCGAGGACGAACAGGAGCTGGTCCGTACCGGGCATCCGTAGGCGGGGGGCGCTCGGCGCTTCGGAGGATGTCGCTGGCTCGTCGAAGGATGCCGTCCATGCTGCGGGCCGTTCCGCGTGGGACGTCGTCGAAGACGTGGGCGTAGATGTCGGCTGTCGTGCCGATTCGGGTGCGGTGACCTGCGCGCCCGGGGGAACTGCTTGACGGCACCGTCGGGGCTATGGACGGGGACGCGGGTCGCGGTGGGTCAGTTGAGGGCAGATCCGCACCAGTAGCCGTCGCGGGCGAGTGAGGCCGGGGGCGGCACGGGCGCCAGGCCCGTTCCGGCCTGGTTGACGGTGATGAAGCCCTCGCAGAGCGTCGGCTGCTTGGGTCGCGTGTGGTCGACGGGGGCGATGAGGCCGTCCGCCGAGTAGTTGTCCACCTCGCGGAGGCTGTCGATGAAGGTCTGGCGGGTGGGGCAGGCGCCGGCGAGCTTCAGACCCAGGAGCATGTCGTCGGCGGCGACGTAGCCACCGATGGCGAGTTCTTCGGTCGGGTCCACCGCCTCGGGCGTATACGTGGTCATCGCCTCTTGATAGGCATTCCTGGCTGCGGACCCCGGGGGGGCGATGGTCGACATGACGGACATACCGGCCATCTCGCCGCCACGCCGGGCGAGCAGTTCAGGGCTGATGCCGCTGGTGTTCAGCGCGACGTTCAGCTTGACTCCGGATCTCTTGGACGCCGCGTAGACGTCAATGAAGGGTTCGGTCTGGGCAAGGCCGATGATGGTGTCGGCGCCCAGCTCCTTGATTCGTTCGGCGACGCTGTCCGGGCTGGTGATTCCCGCGGTGTAGGAGACCGAGGCGACAACCGTGATTCCGCGACTTTGTAGGCTGGGCACGAAGTGCGAGGCAAGATCCAGGGTGACCTCCTGGTTCTGGTCGACGACGATGACGGCCTTGGTGCCGCCGCGCGCCTTGACGAAGTCGCCGAACACGGACGTGTCGCCGGAGTTGTACAGGTTCCCGAAGTGAAAGAGGTTGGGGTATTTGCTCCAGATCGCACTGGTGGCCGTTCCGGTGATCGGGACGTTCTCCTGCGCGAGCCAGCCGGCCGCTTTGTCCATGACGACGGATGTTATGACGAGACCGAAGACCTTCTCGGAGTCGACCAGATGGTGCGTGGCCAGCAGGAACGCATCCGGGTTGGAATGGTCGTCGCTCCACGCGAGTTCGATGCGACGACCGTTGACACCTCCCCGGTCATTCTGCTCGTCAATGCGGGCCGTGGCGCCGGCGCGAGCCCCCTTGAACACATCGACGAGTGCCGCGGGACCGGTGTCAGGATAGATGAACCCGAGCTTGACGGATGTGGCTGTGACCCCGGGAACATTTGTCGAGCAAGCGCCGGTCTGGGATCCATGCGCACCCGATGAGGCACACCCAGCCAGTGTCGCTGGTAACGCGAGCAATGCGGCAGTGATCGCCAGGACGGCGGCCCGCCGGTTCTGTAAGTGATAGATCATCAACTGTCGTCCCATCAGGATGCGCTGTTGTGCGGCGGAGCCGCGAAGCCATGAGCGGGCGGTCGGCAGTCGGAAGGAGAAGTGCACGACCACGGGCGACCGCCCCGAAGGCGAATCATTGGTTTCACTACGGCGGCCCCCCAAGCTCTCGCTGCACCATTCCGCTCAATGACGAGACTCGGCGGGCTCTCGGCCTGGCGACTCTCGACGCGGCGGCGACTCTTGCCGATCTACAGCCCGCGAGGTAGGCCCGCATTGTGGATCCCGTTGGCCCTCCCTGTCGAGCGCCGGGTGGAGTCCACGGACATGATGTACGGAGTGTGATCGTCCGGCGACTTGTCGGTGTGATGGTCCGTGACGTTGGACGGCCATCGCGTGATTCTTTCGAGAACGGCGAAGAACTCGAGAAAGATACATATCGCGATGGCCCTGCGTCCGACTGTGACTGATGCTGAGCGTTGGGTGAGGAGCCGGTGGCGGTGGGAGATCCGGGCCGTGATCTGTTTCGACTCGGCGCGGATTCGTGGCGTGCAACGTTCCTTCACGGCCGGCGGTGGCGGACGTAGCCAGGTCCAGCGCGTTCAGACGCTCATGGTCTGGGCCGGGCGGATCACGATCTCGGGGATGTTGAGGCGTAGCGGGGTGCCCAGGACGTAGAGGACCGCGTCGGCGATGTCATCCGGCCGGGCGATGTGGGTTTCGAGCGCGGCCTGGGCGGCGTCGAGGACGCTTTCGGGGAGCCGCTGGCCTGGCACGACGTCCAGGGCGGCGCCGGCCAGTGCTCCGATGCCGGCGATGACCTCGGGGGTGAAGTTGCGGACGGCGTTGGTCGCGACGACGCCGGGAAGCAGGGAGGTGACGCGGATGTCGTCGCCTTCGAGCTCCTGGCGAAGACCCTCGCTCAGGTAGCTGACGGCGGCTTTGGTGGCGCCATAGACGCCGAAATCGGGGCGCAGTACCGCGGTGGAAGAGATGTTGACGATGTGTCCGCCACTGCCGGTGCGGCGCATCGCGGCGACGGCGGCGCGGCAGCCGACCAGCAGCGCGAGCACGTTGACGTCGAGCATCTCCTGGGCGGTTTCGGCGTCCTCGGCGAGGATGGGGCGGTTGCCGGCTATCCCGGCGTTGTTGACCATCACGTCGAGCCGGCCCGCCTCGTCGGCGACCCGGGCGACCAGCGCCTCGAACGCGTCGCGATCGCGGACGTCGAGGACGGTGGCGGACGCCGAACCCCCCGCGGCCTCGATGCGGGCGGCGGACGCCGCCATCGGTTCGGCGGTCCGCCCGACGAGGTGGACCGCGGCCCCGGCGGCTCCCAGCCGTTCGGCGATCGCCCGGCCGATGCCGCTGGACGCTCCGGTCACGATCGCGGTCCGGCCACGTACCGTCGAGCCGTTCGTCATGGTGACGCTCCTTGACGACGTCGAGATGCGAGCGAATGCTCGCATTAGGGCGAACGCAGAATACGAGTGATTGCTCGTGTTCGTCAATGATGGTGGCGGCCCGTTGGCGGCCTGGCCGCGAGGAGGGCGAGCCGGTGACACCGACACGTGACCCGGCGGCGGCAGCGGCGGCGGCGGGCCCGAAGCGCCAGGAGCGCGGGCGCCGCCGCGCCGAGTCGATCCTGGACGCTGCCGAGCTCGCGATCAGCGAGGTCGGCTACGACGCGGTGACGACGAACCTGATCGCGGCGCGGGCTGGCATCTCTCCCGGGTCGCTGTACCAGTACTTCGCCAACAAGCAGGCGATCGTCGAGGCGCTCGCCCTGCGCTATCTCGAACACCTCGGCGCGGCCGGTGCCGGCCTGCTCGGCCCCGAGCTCGTCACGCTGCCCACGGCGGAACTCGTCGAGCGGGTCGTCGACCCGGTCGTCGCGTTCAACCTCGCCCACCCGGCGGCCAACACGCTGCTCGCGGGCGCCGGTCTGTCCCCGGAGCTGGCCACGGCCACCAGGTCCCTGCACGCGTCGATCTGCGATCAGATCGAGGTGCTGATCGGCGAGATCGCGCCGCATCTCGCTCTCGGTGCACGCCACCTCGCCGCGACCGTCTCGTTCCAGATCTTCGCCGGCGTGCTGCCCGTCATCGCCGCGGCGGCGCCTGGAGACCGGCCCGCCGTGACTCGCGAGCTCAAGGCCGCCATCACCGGTTACTGGAGCGGTCTGCGGGTCGCCTCGAACCAGCCGCGCCGGTAGTCCACGGGGCGGGAGAAGGTGATCCGTATCGGGACACCCAGATAGCGGGAAGTGAGGTCGGACAGGTGCGCATCCTGCTGCCGCCGAGCGAGGCGAAGACCCAGGGTGGCGACGGGCCGTCGCTGCGGGTCGCCGGGTTCGGCGACGGTCCGCTCGCGGCCGCCCGTGCCGAGGTGACACAGGCCGTCGCCGCCTTCTGCCGCGACGACCCGGCGGCTGCGATCGTCGCGTTCCGGCTGCCGGCCTCGCGGGCCGAGATGGAACTGGCCGCCAACGCCGCGATCCTGGACGCGCCGACAAGGCCGGCACTTGACCGGTTCGTGGGCGTGCTCTACGAGGCGCTGGCCCCAGCGACGCTTCCGCCCGCCGCGCGGGCCGCGGCCGACCGCGCGCTGTTCGTCTCCAACGGCGCGTTCGGCCTGATTGGCGCGGCCGAGCCGGTGCCCGACCACCGTGTCGGCATGGCGGCGGCCATCCCCGGACTGGGCGGCCGCTCCACACCGACGGTGCTCGCGACCTTCTGGCGCGCGAGGCTCGCCCTGGTCCTGCCAGACCTGCTCGTATCCACCCCGGCCGCCGTCGGTGAGCACCTCGTCGTGGACCTGCGCTCGTCGGACTACGCGACCGTGCCCACCCTTTCCGGACCGCTCCGGTCGGGCGCGCTGCCCGTGCGCGCGCTGACCGAGAAACTCGTCGACGGGCGCTGGGTTCGCCGCCCGCTCAGCTACCAGGCCAAGCAGACGAAGGGCCTGCTGACCCGAGCGCTGCTGCTCACCGAAGCGGCCGGCCGTCCGGTGAAGACCGCCGACGACGTGGCCGAGGTCGCCGAGTCCGCCGGCCTCGTCGCCGAGCCGCGCGGTACCGCCACCGCGCCCGCCCTCGACATCATCTCCCGCTGGAACCCACCGGATGCCGGCCGTCTGGCTGGGTGAGGACGGGACGTAGGTCGGTGCCGTCCGGCCAGTAGCTCGCCGCGCCCGCCCGCCCGCCCGCTGACGTCATCTCCGCGTACCACCAACGCGGTACACCGACCCACTGCCTGCTACGGCTGGTGCTTGCCCCGACCGGCTCGCGTGTGGCCTCATTGCGTCCGCCGACGGCCCTGACGGGCCGGCTTCGCGACGAAGCCGGTGATACCTGCCAACGGTGTCCGTCACCAGGTCCCTGGCTCTGCCATCGGCTACGGAGGTGCCGGGCCTCGAGTACCGCGCTCGTGGTAGCCGGAATTGTCGGCACGTGCAGGACGTGGGATTGGGCCCCGTGGAACAGGATCGTCTCGTACACAACGGCCGGATATCGCGACCGGATCCCAGCACCGGTCCTCTGCCGGGCGTCTGCCCACACCAAATGTCAGTCCGCTGTGGAGACCATGCACGTTCACGCGGCGAACGGCACGAAAGGGGAACTCCATGTACCGGCGACTCATCCTGATCGGCGTGGCTATTGCGTCGTTGGCGGCCTGCCGACCGGCCGCCACTTCCGCCGTGAGTCCGACACCTTCTTCCGTCACGACGCAAGTGCCGGCGAGTCCGACGGCCGACAGTGGCGACGCGGCCGACACCGGCGACGCGGCCGACACCTCCACGTACGTCAGCCAGTTTCGCCGACAGTTTCCCGACCTCGCCGAGGGTAAGACCGACGCGCAGATCCTCAGCGATGGCGAGGCTGACTGCTCGGATATGGCCGCCAGCTGGAAGATGGTCACGCCTTCGATGGGACAGCGCTACAGCCTGGGTAGCTCGACAGCCGACCAGGCCGTTCTCTACAACATTGCGCTACTGGACATGTTCGCCCTCTGCCCCGCCCGCTGACCCGCGCCTGCGCGGCGGACCGCGCCCGACCCGTGAACGTCTCCCGTTGGCCGTGCCGGCGTGGGCGACACCAGTTCAGCCAGCTGCACCGACGATCCCCCTGTGACGCCCCGCGGCGAAGAGCTGGGTGACGGCATCGTCGGGACCGCGGACCTCACCCTCATGCGAAAGGAACACCGGTGAGATCAATCCTCTCAACCGTCTGGTCGTTCATCCTCTGGCAGGCGTTCGCGGCCGGCCTGGTCGGCACCGTGGCCGGTGGCAGGATCCTCGACGTCGACGGTACACAGAAACAGCTGATCGGCTATGGTTCGGCTGTAGTGTCGCTCGTCGCCGGCTCGCTTCTCGCGAAAAGAGAACCACTGAAATCTGTTCTCGCCTCGCGGAAGGTGCAGTGGTTCCTGTTCCTGTTCAACGGCGCCGTCGCCGCGGCAGCTTACTTCTACGTCGGCGGCGCGAAGGGGATCGCGGCCGCGGCCGGCATGGGCCTCGTCTCGCTCGGCGCCGGATTCGGCCTGCTGAAGCGCGCCGACCAACCACCGCCCCCGCCCCGGCACATCCCTGAACAACGCCAGACAACCCGCGTGGACCTCTGGGCCGGAACAGGAGCCGGACGTCATCGGGCACGCCGAACGACATGACCCTGTGGCGTGAAATTGGACGGTCAGGGTCGCCTTCGTATGGCCGTTAGGTTCCGGACATACCGGGTGGTTGCTGCCCGCCGCGGCCGGGGAAGCCTCCGCCGCCCGTTCCGCCGGCCGGGGCGGCGCCGGCCGTCGCCGTCGCGATCTTCGTGGCCAACCCGAGGCTGCCGGTCTCCGCGAGCCCGCCGACGCTGTTCCCGGACGCCGTGCCGCCGGAGTAGATCGCGTACTCCTTGCCGGTGGCGATGCCGGCTCCAGAGTAGATCAGATTCCCGATCGGCTTCGAGGTGACGAAGGTGGCCAGCACCGTGCCGTCGGCATCGACGACCTGCAGGGTCGTGCCCGCGGTGACGGCCGAGTCGAAGGTCGCCGCAACCCATCCCTGGGTGGAGTCCGTGCTCGGCGCGGCGCCCCCCATGCCGGCACTGCCGGCTGCGACCAGGACGCCACCGGTGACGTCGAGGGTGCCGTTGACGTCGATGGCGCTGTTCCCGCCCTGCTCTGGCCCGTTGACCACGACGGTGCCGCCCGAGATCGTCCCGGTGCCGTTGGAGTCCAGCCCGTCGCCGCCGGAGTCGATGATCAGGGTGCCGCCGGTGACGACCACCGAGTAGTCGCCGATATCCTCCCCGCCGCCCTGACCCGTGCCGCCGGAGCCGTTGACCCCGTCGTCGCTGGCGACGATGTTCACGTCGCCGCCGTTGATGGCGATGTCGGTGCCCTCGAGGCCCTCAGACGACGTGGTTATGGTGAGCTTGCCCGCGTCGACGAGCAGGCCCGCGTCGGAGTGCGCGCCGTCGTCGCCGCTGGCGGCCGTGATGGTGGCGCCGCTGACGTGCAGGGCCCCGTCGGTGTGGATGGCGTCGTCGGAGGAGTCCACCGCGATGGTGCCGCCCTCCAGCACGGTGATCACTGCCGACTTGAGCCCCTTGGTGGACGTGTCGTCGGTCGGCTGGACGCCGCTGCCCCCGCCCGCCTTCACAGACAGAGTGCCGCCGGTGACGACCAGGTCGGTGGCCGCGTCGACGCCGTCGCCACCGGCGGTGATGGTCACCGCGCCGCCGGCGATCGCGACATATCCGGCGTCGGCGTCCTCGGTGTCGTCGGCCTTGAGCCCGTCGCCCCCGGACTTGACGGTGATCGTGCCACCGTCGACGACGACATAGTCCTTGCCTCGGATCCCGTCGTCGGCGGCGTCGACCGTGATGCTGCCCGAGGAGATGACCAGGCCGTCCTTGCTCGCGATCGCGTCGTTGCCGATGCCGTGCACGGTCAGCGCGCCACTGCCGGTGATGGTCAGGTCGGCGGAGCTGAACAGCGCGGCGTTGACGTCCGCGTCCTGGGCGTAGGAGTCGGTGTCGCGCAGGGAGTTGGTGCTGCCCTCGGCAAGGATGACGACCGCCTCGTCCGCGTCGGTGACCGCGATCGCCGCGCTCGAGGAGCTGGCGATGGTGGCCCCGTCGAGGACCAGCTTCACGGTTTGGTCGGGGGCGTTGACGACGACCTGGCCGTTCAGGGTTCCGGTAAGCCGGTAGGTGCCGGCGGCGGTGATCGTCACCGTGGATCCCGTCACCGTGACCCCGTCGCCGCCGGCAGACGCCGAGGATCCGGTCAGGGTGACGTTCACGACCGCGGACTCGTCGTACGTCGCGTCGCCGTCCTCGGCGTGGTCGGCCTGGTTGGCGGCGAGCACCTGGGCGGCGCTCTGCGCGGCACTCTGGCTGACCTGGGCGGACGTGGCCGGTGCCGGGGCCGTGCTCGCGTCGTCGCCACCCGAGCAGCCGGACAGCGCGCCGGCGAGCAGGGCCAGACAGACGGACGCGCCGGCCAGTTTCCTTCTGATTCTCATGGTCTCGTCTCCTGCGCCGAACAGGCGCGGGCGGGCCGGGTCCTCCCGGTCGCGGATTCGGCGAAGTGGCGCCGCAGCACGGGGTGCCACCGGTTGGCGGGCAGGTCGGACCGCAGGGCGGCCAGGCCGGTGGTGTATTTCGACATCGAGCAGGGGCGGTGCTGCAGGGACCACAGCAGCCGGTCGACGTCGGACGCATCCCGGGGCGACTTGGTCTCGACGACGACACGCCGTGGGGTCTCGATGGCTGGTCCGTCCGGCAGCGCCCAGGCCAGCGAGGTGTCGATCGTCACCCGGGCGGCGGCGGACGGGATGAACAGAGTGGACCGCCGGTAGGCGCTGATCAGAGCCGGGTCGAACCGCAGATGCTCGACGCGGATACCCGCCGCGGCCAGGACGGCGTCGGTGTACGCACGGGCGCGGGCGTCGAGGTGGTGGGTGTCTCCCCAGTACGGAGTCCGCTGTTTGACCGTGGCACCGCGGGCGCAGCGCGTCTTGACCTCCAGGTAACGCGCGCCCGTGTCCAGATAGCTGCGCGTCCTGAGCTTGAACCGTCGGCGCCGGCCGCGGGCCGCGCCCAGATAGCTGTCCAGGTTCGGGGTGTCGAAATAGACGGACCGGTAGTCGAGCTCTCGTCGCCCGTCGATCTCCAACACCCGTACGCCGCCCAGAACGGCCAGCGATTCCAGCAGCGCGGGCAGGTCACGGGAAGGCAGGACGTACTTGTGGTCGACCCGCCGGAGCAGTTCCGCCCGTTCAACCAACTCGTCCAGCTCGATCGGCGGGAAGGCGTCGATCGATGTGTTCCTGCCGGTGGTCTTCATGAGGTCAGCCGCTCTATAGCCGGCATCGACGCACGGCGCGCCTCGGCGTGCAGCAGCGCGTAGCGGACCTCGACCAGCGTCGTGTCGTTGACCTGGTCGACGTGCTGGACTGTCAGATTGACCACCCGGGCGTTCAGGAGCATCTCCAGATGGGCGCGCAGGGCGTGCTCGTCCGTGTGCGCGGAGTCCAGCCGCAGGGTCTGCTGGCGATAACGCTGAAACAGCCTCGGATGGTCACCGACGAACAGCGCCAGGACGATCAGGCCCATGAGCCCGCCGGTCAGCGCGGTCAGTGTCTGGTGCAGCCCGGCGAGGAGGCCCAGCGCGAGGGCCGCGAAGTAGTACGCGATCTCATGCTGAGTGATCTCGTACGACCGCAGCCGGATGATCGACAGCACGCCGAACAGGCCGAGTCCCAGGCCGGCGCCCACCGTCGAGGAAGCGAGCGCCGTCGACACCGCGAGCACGGCGACGTTCACGCCGAGAAAAGCGGCTACCAGGTCTCGGCGGTGGTGCCGAGGAAAATAGAGACCGAACGCCAGCACGGCGATGGCCACCAGATCGGCAACAAGGATCTTCCACTGGGCCACAGAGATTCCTTCGCCTGGAGTTCATGACCCGTTCATTTGAGCAGGCGAGCTTGTGTGCCAGCTGTGATCGCGCTGTGTCGAGGGTGAAGACCTTGCGTGGCGGGCTCCGCCAGGCTGGCCCACGAGCCCGGCGGTGGACGGCGGGGCCCGCCGGGGGTCTGCCGTCGCGAACGACCCATCCCGCCGTCATTGCCGACTGCGACTACCGGCATCCCAATGATTCGGCATCTGCCCGTTGTGCTCGCGACCAGGGCCACCACGAAGGCGACGCGGTCTGACTATCTGCAAGCCCTTAGCCGATGGTGATCTCGATGATTCCGTCGTCGCTGACGCGGATCGGGTAGCAGGTTAGGGGTGGTGCTCCGCTGGGTGAGATGCCGGTGGTCAGGTCGAAGGTGCTGCTGTGCAGCGGGCAGATGACGACCGTGTCGTCGGCCTGGCCGTCGGCGAGTGGGCCGCCGGCGTGCGGGCAGACCGCGTCGATCGCCCGTAGCTGGCCGGAGCGTAGCCGGAAGACGGCGATCTGTCGGCCGCCGGCTGCGTAGGCGCGGGCCTCTCCGAGGGGGATGTCGGCCAGTGGGCCGAGGCGGTGGACCACACGGCCGTCCGGACTGGCGTGGGCAGTCTCGGTGGCTGGGTTCATCGGACTGGCACCTTCGGCAGGTCGACCAGGGGGAGTGAGGTGCGGAACTGGCCGGCGGTGACGGGGTCGCGTCCCTCCAGCCATGGGTCGGAGTATGCGTCGACCGCCTGCTGCATCCGGGCGTCGAGGTCGGCGGCGATGCCGTCGCTGTCGTCGACGACGACGTCCCGGATCTTGTCGATGCCGAGGCGGGGGACGAACGAATAGGTCCGTTCCAGCCATCTCGCGTTCTCGCGGTAGTACTGCAGGAACCGTCCGGTGAGCGTGATGACCTGGTCAGGGGTGTCGACGGTGGCGAGTAGGTCGCCTTTACGGATGTGCGCCCCGGCGGCGCCGCCGACGTAGATCTGCCACTGGCCGCCCTCGATCGCGACGACGCCGAGGTCCTTCACCAGCGCCTCGGCGCAGTTGCGGGGGCAGCCGGTGACGGCGAGTTTCATCTTCGCCGGGCTTTCCAATCCTTGGAAGCGTTTTTCAATGGCGATGCCCAGCGCGGTGGAGTCACCGAGGCCGTAGCGGCAGAACTCCAGGCCGACGCAGGTCTTCACGGTGCGGAAGCTCTTGCCGTAGGCGTAGCCGGAGGGCATGTCCAGGTCGGCCCACACCTTCGGCAGGTCCTCCTTGCGGACGCCGAGCAGGTCGATACGCTGTCCGCCGGTGATCTTGACCATGGGGATGTTGTACTTCTCCGCGACGTCGGCGATCCGGCGTAGCTGTGCCGGGGTCGTCACGCCGCCGGCGATCTGCGGCACCACGGAGAAGGTGCCGTCCTTCTGGATGTTGGCGTGGACCCGGTCGTTGACGAACCGGGCGTCGCGTTCGTCGAAGTAGTCGCGGCCCCAGATGGTGCGCAGCAGGGAGGTCAGCGGCATCTTGCTGGCTGCGTCTTCCTGGCCGTCGGGGGCGAGCGCGGCGAACACTGCCGACACCGACCGCAGATTGCGTTCCCGCACCGCGGCGATGAGCGTCGGCTTGTCCATCGGGATGGCCGGCACGTACCAGTCGGCTGCCTCGTCCTGTTCGACCTCGCCGCCGGCGGCCCATTCGACGATCTGTGTGACGAGGGTCTTGCAGGAGCCGCAGCCCTTGCCCGCGCGGGTGGCGGCCATCACTCCGCCTACGGTCTTCTGCCCGGCCTGGACGCAGGCGACCAGTGCTGCCTTGGACACTCCGTTGCAGTTGCAGACCTGGGTGTCGTCGGCGAGTTCGGCGGCGCCGACCTCCTGCGGTGGGGTGCCGATGTCGAACAGCATCTCCAGGCGGGCTTTGGGGAGCGGCAGACCCCGGTCGAACGCCTGGATGAGGAACGCGGCTTTGCGGGTGTCGCCGAGCAGGGTCGCGCCGACGAGTTTCCCGTCGCGGATGACGACGCTCTTGTACACGCCGTGTCTTGGTTCGATGAAGCGGACGACCTCGTCGTCGTCGCGTTCGGGTTCCTTCAGGCCCATGGTGGCGACGTCGCAGCCGGCGACCTTCAGTTTTGTGGCGATTTTCGAGCCGTGGTAGGCGGCGTGCGGGTTGGCGCCGGTGATGTGCTCGGCGAGCACGGTCGCCTGTTCCCACAGCGGGGCGACGAGCCCATACACCTCGCCGCGGTGCTGGGCGCATTCGCCGACGACGTAGATGTCGGGGTCGTTGATGGCGCGCATCTGATCGTCCGTGACGATCGCGCGTTCGACCTCCAGGCCGGCGCGGGCGCCGAGTTCGCTGTTGGAGCGGATCCCGGTGGCGATCACGACCATGTCCGCCCCGATGTGGGTGCCGTCCGCGAGGGTGACCCCGGTGACGGTGTCGTCGCCGAGCACGGCGGTGGTCCTCGCGCGGGTGTGGACGGTGATGCCGAGGGCCTCTACGCTGCGCCGCAGGATCTGCCCCGCCTCGGCGTCGAGCTGGGCGTTCATCAGGGTCGGGGCGGCGTGCAGGAGGTGGACGGCCAGGCCGTGGTTCTGCAGGCCGCGGGCGGCCTCCAGGCCGAGCAGCCCGCCGCCGATCACGACGGCGGTCCGGTGGCCGCGGGCGGCGGCGATCATCTGCCGGCAGTCGTCGAGGGTGCGGAACGCGAACACCCCGGGGGTGAGGGTGCCATCGGACCGGTGCACCCCGTTGATCGGGGGGATGAACGCTCGGCTGCCGGTCGCGATGATCAGTTTGTCATACGGTTGGGCGGTTCCGTCCGGGGCGAACACCGCCCTGGCGTAGCGGTCGATCCGGGTGACCCGGACCCCGGCGTGCAGGCGGATGCCGTTGGACCGGTACCAGTCGAGTGGGTTAAGGAAGATTTCCTTCTCGTCCTCGATCCCGGCGAGCACGTTCGACAGCAGGATGCGGTTGTAGTTGCCGTACGGCTCGTCGCCGTAGATGGTGATGGCGAACATGCTCCCGCCGCGGCGGGCCAGGATCTCCTCCACGGCGCGGACGCCGGCCATCCCGTTTCCGACGACGACGAGACGCTGGCGGGGGCGGTCGGCGGGCTGCCGCTGTGCCGGCATGGTGGTGGTCATCGCGGTCACACCTCGATGAGGCCGAGGTCGACGACCACCGTGCCGGCGGTTCCTTCCGGCGCGGCCACGTGCACCTCGATGCGGGCGTCGCCGAGGAGGTCCTCCACCACCCGCAGCGGCACGTGGATGTCGCCTTTGGCGCCGACGGGGAAGTAGCGCATCGGCGTGCCGTCCCGCAGCAGCACAAGGTAGATCAGCTCGCTGGTGGAGTTGCCGGCGCGGACGTACACCGGCTGGGTGGCGATGCCGGGTGGGACCACATAGGTCAGCGACGGGTCGAGCAGGAACGGCTTTTGCAGGCCGTGGCCCTCGAAGGGGAAGACCCCCTGCAGGAAACGTGGCGTGCTGTGCATGCGGCGGTCCTTCCGGGTCGGTGCGGACAGCGGAGGCGGGGCCAGGGATGTGGCGCCCGGCGGCCGGGTCGTCCCAGTGGTGTCGGCGACGGGCACGGTCGCGCCAGCCGGCACGGTGCTGCCGCCGTCGGGCAGGCCATCGAGGCGACGGATCGTCACTGCGCACGCCTTGAACTCCGGCATCCGTGAGGTCGGGTCCAGCGCCGGGTTGGTCAGCAGGTTGGCGGTCGACAGCCCGCTCCAGTGGAACGAGGCGAACAAGGTGTCGGGGCGGATGGTGTCGCTGACCCGAGCGCGGAACACCGCCCGGCCCCGACGGGAGGACACCTCGACCAGATCGCCAGGCGTGATCTCATGTTGGGCCGCGAGCGTGGGGTGGATCTCGACGGCCGGGTCGGGGTCGGCCGTCAGCAGCGCCCGTACCCGCCGGGTTTGGGTACCGGACTGGTACTGCTGCATGATCCGGCCGGTGGTCAGGTAGTACGGGTAGCCGCGGTCGGGTTGTTCCGCGGGTCCCTGGTGGCGGACCGCGACGAACCGGGCGCGGCCGTCCGCGGTGGCGAACCGGTCGGTGAACAGCCGGGGGGTGCCGGGATGGTCGATGTCGGGGCAGGGCCAGAACACGCCGCGTTCAGCGGCGATCCGCTCGTAGGTGATCCCCGCGTAGTCCGCCAGGCCGCCGGCGCTGGCCCGGCGCAGCTCGTCGAACACCATCCGCGGTGAGTCGGTGAAGAACTGACCCCGGCCGAGCCGCCGGGCCAGTTCCGCGAACACCTGCAGGTCGGTCCGCACGCCGTCGGGTGGGGGCAGCGCGGCGCGGCGCAGCAGGACGCGGCCTTCCAGGTTGGTCAGTGTCCCCTCCTCTTCGGCCCACTGCGCGGTCGGCAGCACCACATCGGCCAGCTGCGCGGTCTCGGAGACGAAGAAGTCGGACACGGCCAGGAAGTCCAGGGCCGCGAGCCGCCGGGCGATGCGGTTCGCGTCCGGGGCCGACACTGCCGGGTTGGACGCGACCACCAGCAGCGCCCGCACCCCGCCGTCGCTGCCGAGTGCGTCGAGTAGCTCGTACGCGGACGGTCCCGGCGGTGGCAGCGTGTCCGGGTCGATGCCCCAGACGGCGGCGACGTGCGCCCGGTCGGCCGGGTCGGACAGTTCCGGTAGCCGGGGAGCTGGTCGGCTTTATGCCCGTGTTCCCGCCCGCCCTGCCCGTTGCCCTGCCCGGTGATCGTGCCGTAGCCAGAGGAGGGCCGGCCCGGCAGCCCCAGCGCGAGCGCCAGGTTGATCCAGGCGGCGACGGTGGCCGTGCCGGACGCGTGCTGCTCGGCGCCCCGTGCGGTGAGCACCATCGCCCGGTCCGCCTCGGCGAGCAGGTGGACCGTGCGGCGCAGGTCCGCCTCCGGCACGCCGGTGATCCGTTCGACCCGGCCTGGCCAGTATCCGGCGACCGTCTGGCGCACCGCGTCGAACCCCACCGCCCGTGCCGCGACGTAGTCGTCGTCGACCAGGCCGTCGCGGATCGCGATGTGCAGCAGCCCGTTCGCCAACGCGAGGTCGCTGCCAGGGGTGTTCTGCAGGTGCAGCCAGGCGCCGCGGGCGGTCGCGGTCGCCCGCGGGTCGACCACCACGTGCCGGGCGCCGGGCGCCCGGCCGGCGTCGAACCACTGCATCACCGGCGGCATCGTGTCCGCCGGGTTGCTGCCGACCAGCAGCACCGCCTGCGCCTCGGCGATATCGCTCACCGGGAACGGCAACCCCCGGTCGATCCCGAACGCGCGGCTGCTGGCGGCGGCGGCCGAGGACATGCAGAACCGGCCGTTGTAGTCGATCGACCGGCTCCCCAGCCCCACCCGGACGAACTTGCCCAGCGTGTACGCCTTCTCGTTGGTCAGCCCACCCCCGCCGAAGCAGCCCACACTGTCCGGCCCGTAGCGGGCCTGGCAGTCCCGGATCGCCGCCACGACCCGGTCCAGCGCCTCCTCCCACGACGCCGGCCGTAACTCGCCGCCGCGGCCATCACGCACCAGCGGGGTGGTCAGCCGCTCGCCGTGGTCGAGCAGGTCCGCCGCCGTCCACCCCTTCGAGCACAACCCGCCCCGATTGGTCGGGAAGTCGTCCTGCGGTGTGAGGCCGACCGAGGTCCGACCCGGGCGTAGCTCGATCCCGCACTGCAAGGAGCAGTAGGGACAGTGCGTCGCCGTGGCCGTCACCCGCTGCCCACCACCACAGACGCCGCCATAGACGACATGCTCAGATCTGGCGGTTTCGTCGCAGTGCCGTGCGTGTTACCTACCGCCACCGAGATCCAGCCGCGGCCAGCCACCCGATCCCACCGCTGGCCCGACCCTGCCACGGGCAGCCGGCGTGGGCCTTCTCAGCCGCGAGACTCCCGCGCGCCGGCCGCCGGCGGGGCGGTGAGTGGCCATCCCGGCTTGTTACACCCACGCCCCATGCGGCCGGCGTGTACCTACCGTCATGGGACCAGCCCGACGCCGCAGGAGCGCGCCCATGAGCACCTCACTGGAGGATGTCCCGTCGGCCGGATCCGTCACCATCCCGATCCAGCGAGGCCGCTGGATCGAGGACTGGCGGCCCGAGGAAACCACGTTCTGGTCCGGCGGCGGCGCCAAGGTCGCCCGCCGTAACCTGGTCTTCTCGATCCTCTCGGAACACATCGGTTTCTCCATCTGGAGCCTGTGGTCCGTCCTCGTGCTGTTCCTCGGCCCCCAATATCACATCGACGCGGCCGGGAAATTCCTGCTGACCTCGGTGCCGACGCTGGTCGGTTCCGTGCTGCGGCTGCCCTACACCTTCGCGGTGGCCACGTTCGGCGGTCGGAACTGGACCGTCTTCAGCGCGTCCATCCTGCTGGTCCCGACCATTCTGGCCGCGATCATCCTGAAGCCCGGCGCCTCCTACAGCACCCTGCTCATCGTCGCGGCCGTCGCCGGTGTCGGCGGCGGGAACTTCGCCTCGTCGATGACAAACATCAACGCCTACTTCCCTGAACGACTCAAGGGCCGCGCCCTCGGCCTCAACGCCGGCGGCGGCAACATCGGCGTGGCCGCGGTCCAACTCGTCGGTCTGCTCGTGCTCGCCACCGCAGGCAGGGGCCACCCCCGGGTCGTGCTCGCCGTCTACATCCCGCTCATCGTCCTCGCCGCTCTCGGCGCCTACCTGTTCATGGACAACCTGACCTCCGCCCGCAATGACAAGCGGGCCATGCGGGACGTCTGCCGGGACGGCTACACCTGGATCATGTCGGTGCTCTACATCGGCACCTTCGGCTCGTTCATCGGCTTCGGTTTCGCGTTCGGCCAGGTCCTTCAGGTCCAATTCAAGTCCGACTTCGACACACCCATCAAGGCCGCCTACCTGACTTTCCTCGGACCGCTGCTCGGTTCACTGATCCGCCCCGTGGGCGGCGCCCTGGCCGACCGGCTCGGCGGTGCGAAGGTATCCTTCTGGAACTTCGTCGCGATGGCCGTCAGCGCCGCGCTCGTACTGGTCGCGTCGCTGAACAAGTCACTGGCATTGTTCCTCGTCGGGTTCATCGCACTGTTCGTCTTCAGCGGGGTGGGAAACGGCTCGACCTACAAGATGATCCCGGCCATCTTCCGGGCCAAGTCGAAGCTGCGCATCGCCACCGGAGCGGACCAGACCACCTCCGACCGGGAAGCGCGCCGGCTGGCCGGCGCGCTCATCGGTGTCGCCGGTGCGATCGGCGCCTTCGGCGGCGTGCTGGTCAACCTCGCCTTCCGCCAATCCTTCCTCACCTACAAGTCCGGAAACGGGGCATACATCGTCTTCATCGCCTACTACGCGATCTGCTTCGCTCTCACCTGGTACGTCTTCCTCCGCCCGTCCCCGAAACGCCTCACCAAAGTCTGATCCCTGGCAGGCGGTCATGCCGAGTAGCAGTCGATTGATCTCCGCCCGCCCCGCCCGACGCTGGCGGGGCGGGACCCCTCGGTCCGGAATTGCGGACGGGCGCGGCCACCTCGCCGCGCCCGTCCGTCCGTCGCTTCCCGTGGTGTCGTGTCCCGTGGTGTCAGTTAGTTGAGCGGCATGACCCGCACGATCCGGATGGACGTGCCGGAGGCGCCGGCGGCGGGGAAGGCGATGCTGCCGTCGGCGTAGTCCTTGGCCTCGACGTAGGTGTGGTCCGCCACGGCGATCGTGAACTGGCCGCCCACGGCCTTGCCGGTGGTGGAGTCGTACGCCTGGGCGGCGATCGAGGAGCCCGACTTCCAGGTCAGGAGCATCCTGGCGGGGCCGTAGGCGGCCAGGTGCGAGTGCTGGGTCTTGTCGGCGGTGAGAACCGTCTGATCGGACGCGCCGGTGGAGAAGTGCTCCAGCCGCGTCTGGTTGCCGTTGCTCCAGGCGGTCCAGTAGCCCTGGGTACCGGCCAGCAGGATGTTGCCGCCGAACAGGGTCCCGTCACAGACCCCGGCCGCGACGGTCTGGCCGGTGCCGGGGCGGGCGATGCGGCAGTTGTTGTCCGTGGCGCAGACCATCGCGAAATGGCCGGTCCGGGCGTCCCAGATGATGTGGGAGTCCCAGGCGTGGCTGCAGCCCCAGGCGAAACTGTCGTGCCCGGAGACCGGGGAGCCGGTGGTGGCGTTGACCACCTGCATCCGGTCACCCTCGTGGATGTCGACGCAACTGCCGTTGGCCACGGTGATCGCCGCCTCGAAGTAGGCGGCGTAGTTGGTGCCGTCGTAGGCCAGGGTGCCGTGGTGGTTGTACCACCACACGAAGAGAGCCCCGGGATCGTAGCCGCCGAGGCTATCGCTCAGGTTGGTGACCTGCTGCTCCCATACCTGCCGGCCGGAGTTGTCGAAGCGGACCATCCACATGGTCTTGGTCGGGCTGGAGGTCCCGCCGCACAGCTTCCCACTGCCCTGCGGGCCAGGACGGGTCAGTAGTACCACCACGCCCTGCGTATCGGCCTTGATGTCCTGCAGGTCGATCCCGTCCACGGCCGTGGGGGTACCGACCAGTTGGTCACCGCAGTCCAGCTTGCCTAGGTGGACCTTGGAGTCTGTGCCCAACCAGGCCAGCCAAGACCCGCCGCCCGGCGCCGCGGCGATCGCGGTCGGCAACGGGTCGGTGTCGCCCTGCGGCGCGAAGCTGACCACCGGGGACCCCAGGCTGACCTCGGTGATCCTCGTCGCGGGTGAGGCACCCGCCGTCCGCCCGCAGGTACCGGACGCCGGTCCGGAGGAGGTCGTGGTGGGTGATGGCGTCGGGGTTCCCGCCGGGGTGGTGGCTGGCGACGACGGCGCGGTCGGCGGGGCGGACGGAGAGGCGGTCGGCCGGACCGACGGCGAGGCGGTCGGGGTGGCCCCGGTGCCGCCGCCGGCGCCGCCTCCGCCCGGGAAGCCAGCGGGTACGCAGCCGGCGATCGCGGCGACGGCGACCACCGCCAGAGCCGAGTTCCGGACTGTTCGTTTCAGGGTCATGGTTGGGCTCCGTCGAGTCGGGTCCCCTCCCCATGGAAAGTCGTTTCGCGACCGTGAATGGTTGCCGCTTCGCGGAGGCGGGTGCGGAGAGATTCGCGGAGGCAGGTCAGGTGAGCCGGGTCCCGTCGGCCTGGTCGTAGGGACGGATCTCAGCGAGGCGCCGGTCGCGCAGCTTGCTGGTCCAGGCGGGGTCGGAGAGCAGCGCACGGCCGAGCGCCACCAGGTCGGACTCGCCTGGGTGATCCACACAGGTGCCCTCGGTCACGATCAGGCCGATCTCTGGGGATGTGTTCTGGCAGCAATATTGAGGTAACGGGGGCATCTAGGGCGCGGACTGGCGGTTGGACGGGAGGACCCGCGACCGAGGAGCAGACATGAGCGTCCCCGTCTTCGACAGCCAGATCCCGGCCACCGCGGCCCGCAAGGTCGAGTTCGTCAGCGCGACCAGCCACAGCGGTGGCTCCGAGCTCCATCCACAAGGGTTCGGCGTCGATCTGGCCGCCTACCGCCAGTACGTCCGGGCGCTCGACGAGGCCGGCTTCGACTACACCCTGAACGGCTACAGCGCGAACTCCGCCGACTCGTTCGTCGTCGCCTCCGCCAGTATCGAATCACCCGCGTGACACCGCACAGGCGTTACACCGCACCCGCGTGATGCATCACCGGCGTGACATCGAGAAGGATAGTGCACTGTGGACCTTGGACTCGCGGGGCGACGCGCGATCGTGACGGGCGGCAGCCGGGGCATCGGGCTGGCGGTGGCGAGTGCTCTGCTTGCCGAGGGAGCCCAGGTGGTGATCGCGGCCCGCGACGGTGAGCGGCTGAAGACGGCGGCGGCCCAGCTGGCCGCGGGCAGCGTGGACGGGGTCGTCGTCCCGGTGGTGGCCGACACCGGCAGCGACGAGTCGGTGCGGGAGCTGGTCGCGCGCACCGTCGACGAGCTGGGCGGAGTCGACATCCTGGTCAACAACGCCGCCCGCGTCGGCGGCGCGGGCGGTCCTGGCGGTGTGCGGGGCCTGGCCACGGCGGACGCCGCCGCCGACCTCAACGTGAAGGTGCTCGGCTATCTGCGCACCGCCCAAGAGGTGATTCCGCACCTCGTGGCGCAGTGGTGGGGCCGCATCATCAACGTCGGAGGGGTCGCGGCCCGCCAGGTCGGCCTCGTCTCGGGCTCGATCCGCAACGCCGGCATCGTCGCGCTGACGAAGACCCTCGCCGACGAGCTCGGCGCCCACGGTGTCACCGTCAACGCCGTCCACGAGTGCGCATCGGAGGCGCTCACCGATGTTCACGTCACTCGTCGATGCTCCGCGCCCGAGGCGTTGTTCCACGCGATCGGACCGGCGCGCGCCCGGTCGTTGCCCGGATTCCTTGGCAATTTCGTCCTGAATCCCGCCCAACTCGCGGCGGCGCTACCGGGAATCCTGGCCGCGTTCTCCTTCTCACCGCGCGAGCGCGTCCAGATCCGCGGCCGGATGGATGAGGCGCTCGCCGACTCCGTGCCGCACGACCTCGACGAGGTGCTTGAAACGCTTTCTCGGCGCGCTCAGTGGGCGGCGGATCGCACCATGGGACTGGTCAGCACCTGTCAGGCGATCATGTGACTGTGCCCGGCGTCATCGTTCGGTCCGCTCCGCCGGCGGGCCTGCTCCGCCGCTTCCGCAGGCGCCCAAGCAGGTTCTGACGCCGCTCGGCGACGGGGCTGAGCCGCTTGCGCGCGAGGCTGTCGTCAACGCGGCCCGATCTGGCCTCGGCCGTCTGGCCGAGGCCATGTGCCGATCGCGGGTTCTCGTCAACCGCGACACTAGCCTAAAGGTGCTAGTCGGTGGTCCTTTCTAGCTAGGTCGATAGTCCCGGCAACCCATTTGCCCCATCTTCTGGGCCTGCAGTTTCACTGTGCAACTGAAGTCGAAAGGCCCCTCGGCAGCACCTAGGTGCCATTTTCCCGCTGAATGGCCCCTCGTTACGTTTGCCCAGCTCTCGGTACCCCCAACCGGGAGCTCCCGGTACCCCCAACCGGGAAGTTGCCCGGATCCCCCAGCCGGGAAGTTGCCCGGATCCCCCTCCCCGGGCAGCCAGCGACGAGGAAGGTGCTCGCGACGATGGTGCTCAAGAACGGAACTCTCTTTACGTTCCTGGCGATGGCGACGGCAGCGACCGGAGGTGTCGCTGGTTGCCCCGGGCCGGGCTCGGGGCCATCCACGCCCGTGAAGTGCGCCGACGTGGAGGTCGTCTTCGCCCGCGGCAGCGGAGAGCTGCCGGGCCTCGGAATCACCGGCGGCCCGTTCGTCACCTCCCTGAAGGCCGATCTGGCCGGCAGGTCGGTGAACTCATATGCCGTGAACTACGCGGCCGACATAGCCCAGACCTCGGCCGGCCCCGGTGCCACCGACATGACCAACCACGTCACCTCGGTGGCCGCGGAATGCCCGAACACCAAGTTCGTGCTCGGCGGATACTCGCAGGGCGCCAGCGTCACCGACATCTCGATCGGTATCCCGACGTTTCTCGGCAGCGGTAAGACCATCCCGACCAACCTGGCTCCACGGGTCGCGGCGGTCGTCGTCTTCGGAAACCCGCTGGCGTTGACCGGCGGCCACATCCCGACCGCCAGCCAGCTCTACGGCCCCAAGTCCAAGGAGTTCTGCGCACTGGGTGACCCGGTCTGCGCCAACGGCGTCAATGGCGCGGCCCATCTGACTTACTCCATCAACGGGATGACCACCCAGGGCGCGGCGTTCGCGGCCGGCAAGGTCACGGGTTCCTGACCCGTTGACCCGTTGATCCATCCGGCGCGGCGGTGTGGCGAAGAGCCGCGCCGCCGCGCCGCCATGCCGCCAGCATCACGGCAGGTGGTGCTCGCCTGTGGCCTCACCCAGTCCGGCGGGCCGGCGGGCCGGCGTGGCGCATGGTTGCGCATGGCAGGGCTCGTGCATGGCAGGGCTCGTGCATGGCAGAGCCGCGCCCGCCGAGAGTGGCGCACGCAAAACAGCGCGCGGCCGAGTGGCCGCGCGCTGTTTTATGGAAGTCTGAGTGTCGTCAGACGGGTTGGACGTTGTCGGCCTGCGGGCCCTTCTGGCCCTGCACGATCTCGAACTGTACCGTCTGCCCCTCGTCGAGCGACTTGTAGCCGTCCGCCATAATCGCCGAGAAGTGGACGAACACGTCTGGACCGCCACCGTCCACGGAGATGAATCCGAAACCCTTCTCCGCGTTGAACCACTTGACGGTGCCCTGAGCCACGGACGTTCTCCTTGCTACTTTTCCCGGCAGACGTCTCTCGTCTTCCGGTCGCGCACCGACCGTGGATCATTCCCCGGCCGGCCGTTCCGTTCGACGATGCATGACGCTCATACAGCGGAGAACAGGCAACGGCACCACCCTACTCGCCTCCGGCGCCGACGGGCCCACCGCGCCCCGTCCGGTTCCGTCCGTTCCGGCGGGTCGCGAGGTCGGAACGGACGGAACGGGGCAGACGGCCCGCCGAGATCGACCGGGCGTCCACGGGCACACCGTGACGGTTCGCTGGCTGGCGCGAACCCGCGAGGCGGCCAGCGTCAGGCCCCGGCGGCGGCGCGTGATGGCGTAGCCTGGCGTAGATCGCCACACACGCTCCATCGCCCGACATGACCGCCGCCGGACGACGAGATACCCAACTGCACCTCCGCTCGGCAACAGTCGGGTGCCGCCACGGACGATGCGCCAACGGACACAGAGCGGCCTCGGGGACGTGACCCATGACTTTGGTGACTCCACCGCCCGGAACCTCCAACAGGCTGGAGCCAGCCATGGGCAGCAAAACCCGGCCCGCTAGGGGACGCACCTCTACAAGCCCGCGGGCCCTCGCGATCCCGGTTCGGGTCGCCGTCGAGTCAGGCGGTCCGAGCGAGAGCGGCCTCGCCGCCGACGTCGCGGACCCCCGACTGGACGTCGTCGATAGGGATGACGTCGTCGGCAAGGATGACGACGGGCCGGAGGACAGCCCCCAGGACGACGGGCCGGAGGACGCCTCCCAGGAAGATGGTCGCCAGGAGGAAAGCCGTCAGGACGACGGTGACCCGGGCGACGAGCCGGCGTCGCCCGCCCGGCGACGGGTGGCGCCACGGGAAGCCCCGGTAACCGCCCACGACCCGGTGCGGCTGTACCTGACGAGCATCGGCAAGACCCCGCTGCTGACCGCCGCGGGCGAGGTGGACCTCGCGAAACGGATCGAGGCCGGGCTGTTCGCCGGCTACAAGCTCGCGAACGACGCCGATGACATGTCCCCGCGGCAACGCCTGGACCTCGAGGCCATCGAGCTGGACGGGCAGCGGGCCAACCGACAGCTCGTCGAGGCCAACCTGCGGCTGGTCGTCTCGATCGCGCGGCGCTACGCCGGGCGGGGGATGCTCTTTCTCGACGTCGTGCAGGAGGGCAACCTCGGCCTCATCAGGGCCGTGGAGAAGTTCGACTACACCAAGGGCTACAAGTTCTCCACCTACGCCACCTGGTGGGTACGGCAGGCAATCACCCGGGCGCTCGCTGACCAGTCCCGCACGGTCCGCCTCCCGGTGCACCTCGTCGAGCTGCTCAACCAGCTGGCCCGGCTGCGCCGGGAGCTGCTGATGGAGCTCGGCCGCGAGCCCAGCAGGGAGGAGCTCGCCACCGCCCTCGGCGTCACCGCCAACCGGGTGGACGAGCTCTGGCGGATCTCCAGGGAACCGGTGTCCCTCGACAGCCCGGTCGGCGAGGACGCTGACACCGATCTCGGCGACCTGATCGAGGACACCGCGGCGATCGAGCCGATGGAAGCGGCCATGGTCTCCTGCCGGTCCGACCAGCTGGGCGCCGTCCTGCGCGCTCTGCCAGACAGGGAACGACGAGTGATCCAGCTGCGGTTCGGCCTGGTGGACGGCCGCGGCCGCACGCTCGACGAGATCGGCCGCGAGTTCGGGCTGACCCGGGAGCGCATCCGCCAGATCGAGCAGCGGACGCTGGCGAAGCTGCGCCACCCCGCCCGCTCCGAGTCCCTGCGCGACTACCTCGAATAGACCCCGCCACACTCGGGACGAGCCGCGCGGACAGGCAACCCGTCCGAGGCGCGCGCGGCCGGGTCAGAGCAGGTCGGGTCAGAGCAGATCGTGGTCGCGGGCGTAGATGGCGGCCTGGGTCCGGTCACGCAGACCGAGACGGTCAAGAATGCGGGAGACGTGGTTCTTGACGGTTCCCTCGCTGAGGTAGAGCCGAGCGGCGATCTCCCGGTTGTTCAGCCCGCCCGCGACCTGGCGCAGCACATCGATCTCCCGCGGCGTCAGACCGGCGATCGCGGGCCCGGCGGCTGACCAGTCAGCTGACGGCGGTGTCGAGGGCCGCGCGGTCCCGGCCGGTGGCGTCGCGGGCTGTCGCGCCGTGTCCGCACCGGTCGGCGGGACGGGGACCGGAAAGAAGCCTGCGCGGTCCAGGACCGTGCTGAGGCGGGCCGCGGCGGCCGGGTCGAACTGGACCACGCCGGCCTGGGCCAGCCGCACCGCGGCGGCGAGCTCGGCGGCCGGACGGTCCTTGAGCAGGTAGCCGGCCGCGCCCGCCCGCAGCGCGCGCACCACATAGTCCTCGTCGTCGAACGTCGTGAGCATGACCACCCGGCAGGCCGGCGCCCGCTCGGCCAGCTCCGCCGCCGCCGCGACACCGTCCAGCACCGGCATCCGCACGTCCATGAGCACCACGTCCGGGCCGAGGGCCAACGCCCGCTCGACCGCCTCCCGGCCGTCGGCGGCCATGCCCACGACCTCGATACCCGGCTGGATGCCGAGCAGGGCGGCGATGCTCTCCCGGATCAGTCGCTGGTCGTCGACCACCAGCACTCGGGTCGGCGGTGGCCCGGCTGGCGTGCGGCCGCCGGTCCCGGAGCCGGGTCCAGGCCCGGATTCGGGCGCGGGAGCGGGGGCGTCGGTCACGGCGTCGGCTCGAGCTGGTGGGGGATCGCGACGGCCAGGCGGGTGCCCCGACCCGGCTCGCTGTCGACCGTCACCAGGCCGCCGACGAGGGCCACCCGCTCGCGCATGCCCCGCAGGCCGAACCCCTCCCGGCCGGGCTCGAACCCGTGGCCGTCGTCGGCGACGACGAGGCGGGCCTCGGTCGGCGCGCAGTGGACGGTCACCACCGCCCGGGTGGCGTGCGCGTGCCGGCGGACATTGGTGATGCCCTCCTGAGCCGCCCGGTAGAGCGTCATCAACACCGCGGGCCCATAGCGGCGCTCGTCGCCGGACCAGTCCACGGTCACGGCCAGCCGGCCGTCGTCGGTCCGCGCGGCCTGCCTCGCCAGCTCGTTCAGGGCCGTGGAAAACCGGAACGGAGCCTCGCGCAGCGCGCCGACGGAGCGGCGGACATCCTCGAGCGCGAGCCTCGCCGACCGGTGCGCGTCGTCGACGGCGGCGTCCGCGGCCGCCGGGTCGCGGTCGCGGAAGGCGGCCGCCTTCTCCAACAGGACCGAGATGGCGGTCAGATGGTGGCCGAGCCCGTCGTGGATGTCGCGGGCGACCCGGTTGCGTTCCGCGGCGGCGGACAGCTCGGCCACCCGGTCCGCCGACGCCCGCAACCGCTCGTTCGCGTCGTGGGCGCGGGCCGTCGCCCGCCGTTCCTCGGCGGCGACCGCGGCCATCGCGATCGTCAGCACCAGTCCGAGGACGAACATCAGCAGGTCCGAGACGTGTTCCGACGACTGGTACCAGCGAGGTTCGGTCAGCTGGAACGCCAGGGCGACCGCCGCGACGCAGCCGACGCCGACCCCGACGCTCACCGCGCGGCCGAAGGCGAAGTACGCGGTGAACGGCAGCAGCAGGAACAGCACCCGCGCGAGTCCCGCCCCGTCACCGGCGGCGACCAGGACGAACAGCGCGGCGCGGGCGGCCAGCAACCCGACGGCCACCGGTCGCGGGGCGCCGGCTGGGAACCGCCGCCGCTCGGCGAGGTCCAGCACGGCCGCCGCGGCCAGCCCGCCGACGAACGGCAGCGGCCGGGTGTCGCCGACCCCGGCAAGGCCCGCGTACCCGCCGGCGACCAGCACACCCCCGTACAGGACGGGTGCGACCCACGGGACCGACGGCGACACGGCGACAGGGTACGTCGGGCGGCACGCTCGCCGGTATGCCCGAAAGGGCACGTGCCCAAAGGCACGGGCGGGCACCGGGTGCGAGGTGCCGGGTGCCGCGGGGCAGGCGGCCGGCAGGCACTTTCGGCGTACTTCGGCCCTTCCTACGGTCCGGGCATGTTCTTTCTTCTCCGTTTCGGAGCGGTCAGCGGCCTGTTGGCCGGCCTTTTCATCGCGGTGCCCGGCCTGATCGAGGCGTTCACCGGCGAGACCCTCGCCACCAGCCTGGTACTCGCCGTCTCGCCGGCCCTGGCGGTCCCGCTGCTACCGGCGCTGCGTCTCGGCCTGCTGGCCGCGGGCGACCGGCGCCGGCTGGCCAGGCCGCGCCATCCGGATGCGGCCCACCCGTCCGGCTCCACGGGCGGGGGCGGTGGTGGCGGCGATGAAACCGGTGACGGCGGCGCCTTCGCCGACGCCGCGTTCGCGGTCAATCTGCTCGGGCTCGGGCTGTTCGGCGGTGCCGCCTACGCCCTGAACGTCGTCGTCTACCCGCTCGGCGACGACACGCACCTCGCCGCGGCGAGCCGCGGCGCACTGCTGGTCAGCGCCGCCGTCTTCGTCGTCGGCGTGGTGCTGTTCGGGATCGCCCTGCTGCGCGCCGGCACCTACCCGCGCACACCGGTCTGGCTCTACCTGCTGGGGTTTCCGCCGTTCGCGCTCGCAGCCCGGCTGCCGGACACGCCGGTGACCAGCGTGCTGCACGTGCTCGTCGGAGTCGCCGTCGGCTGGCTCGCCCTGTCCTGCTGGCGGCTTGCCCGCGAGGGCCGGGAAGGCGGGCCGATCCCCGCGCCGCCCGGCCCCTCGACCGGCGTGACAACCCGATCTTCCCTGCCGGCGGTGACCATCGCGCCGTGAGGTCCGCGCCGGTCAGTGCCCGTGCCCGTGCCCGTGCCCGCGCGCGTGCGCGTGCGCGCGGGCACGGCCGCGCCGGGCGCTCAGGGGGTCGAGGCGACGCAGCAGCCGGGCCGCGACCACACCGCATACGAGACCGATGAGGACGACGACGCCGAGGTCGGTGAGGTAGGTCGCCGCCGTGTGCCTCCACAGCGGGTCGACCGGAATTCCGGGGGCGAACCGCTCGTCGCCAATCCGCTGGACCGTGATGAGGTCGACCACCGAGGCCGAGGCGCCGTACCCCCAGCGGGCGGGGAAGAGCCAGGAGATCTGTTCCAGGCCAGCCTTTCCCGCCAACGGCATCATCGCGCCCATGAACACCAGCTGCGCCATCGCGACCACGACCAACGGCGGCAGTGTCTTGTCCGCGTTGTCGACCAGCGCGGACACGGCGAGGCCCATCATCGCCGAGGTGATCGCGGTGGCCGCCGTCGCGATCATGATTTCCACCAGCGGTATGCCGATGACGACGCCGTGACCCGTGATCTTCATGCCCGCCAGCCCGACCAGGGTGAGCACGACGCTCTGCACCGTGGTGATGATTCCGAGCACCGCGACCTTGGACACGAGGTAAGCCGCCGTGGACAGGCCGATGCCGCGTTCTCGGCGGTAGATCTCGCGTTCCTTGACGAGTTCCCGGATCGAGTTGGACATGCCCATGAAACAGGCCATGAGGATGAGGACCAGCAGGATCGACGGTGCGGCGGTGTTCGCCTTCGCCGGGTTGGTCGACACAGCCAGGCCGTAGGCCGCCGGCAGCGTCCGCGGTATCAGGCCGAGCACGATCGGATACGCGACCAGTAGCCGCAGATAGGACGGGTCCGAGGCGATGACCCGCAGATATCGACGGCTCAGCGTCAGCGCCTGGGAAATCACCGACTGCTGGCGAATGCTCTCCAACGGCGCCGGCCGTGGCCTGGGCACGGTCGCCGAGCCCCGGATGAAGTACTTCGAGTTCCGGTACCGGTGGGCGATCTTGACGGCGGTCGTCGGGTTCTTGAGCAGGTGGAACGCGTCCGACCAGTTGTCGCGGCGGAAGAACTCGAGCGCGTTCGCCGGCGGGCCGAAGTAGGCGACGTGACCGCCCTTGGCGAGCACCAGCAGGTAGTCGCAGTGGTCGAGGTTGGCGACGCTGTGGGTGACGACGACGACGGTCCGGCCGCCGTCGGCGAGCCGGCGCAGCGAACCCATGACCTCCTTGTCGAGGTCGGGATCGAGGCCCGACGTGGGCTCGTCGAGGTACAGCAAGGTCGGCTGGGTGAGCAGTTCCAGCGCGACGCTGGTCCGCTTGCGTTGACCGCCGGAAAGCTTCGAGACCTTCAGCTCAGGCAGGTCGACGCCCCTGGGCACCTCCTCGTCGAGGCCGTCCGCCTGGTCGTCGACGTCATCGAGGTCGTCATGATCGCCGTCCGGGCCGCGAGCACCGGCCGAACGGCGGCGGTGCCCGCCCGCATCCTCGGAATCCGGGCTGGAACGCCCTGCCCGCGCCTCGGCCGTCCGGTTGGTGAGGCCGAGCTCGACGAGGACCTCGTCGATCCGCCTGGCGCGTTCCTGCCTGGTGGTCTCGGCCGGGAAACGCAGCTGGGCGCCGTATTCGAGGGCCTGGCGGACGGTGAGGGTGGTGTGCAGGATGTCGTCCTGCGGGACGTAGCCGATGCGGCGGCGCAGTTCGTCGTACTCGGCGTAGAGGTCGCGGCCGGAGTAGCGGACGGTTCCGAGGCTGGCCGGGCGGAAGCCGGTCAGGGCGCCCAGCAGCGTCGACTTGCCGGCGCCGCTCGGACCGATCACGCCCAGCAGGGCACGCCCGGGCAGGCGGAAGGTGACGTCGTGCAGCAGCCGGGTCTCGCCGACGTCGACGCACAGCCCGTCCACCTGGAAGGTCACGTCACCGCGGTCGAGGTACTCGACCAAGCGGGTGGGCACCGCGTTCTTCTCCGTCGAGGCGGCGCCGGTGTGGAAGACGTGGTGACCGATCGAGAAGAAGTCCCCGATCCGCAGCCAGGCCCGGTCGACCCGGTGGCCGTTGACGAACGTGCCGTTCGCCGAGTCCAGGTCGACGATCTCGACACCCTCGGCGTCGACGAACAGGGCCGCGTGCTCCCGCGACGCCAGCAGGTCCCCGACGACGACGTCGCTCGACAGCGCCCGTCCAATCACCGTTCGGCCCGGCCGCAACGTGTGGATCCGGCCAAGCCCCGCGCCGACATCCGGCGCGTCGCCCTCGGCCGGCGGCATCCGGGGCCCCGATCCGGGGCGCGCCTTCTTGGGCAGCAGCGTTGGGCGCTCGTGATGGCGCTTGACCTCGGAAGGGACGACGGTGCCCGGGGCGGCGACGGGCGGTGCTCCGGCCGGGTCGGCGAGGTTCGGCACCCTCGCCGCCAGGTCCGACCGATCTGTGACGAGGGCTCCCGGCGGGTCCCAGGAATCCGGGACGGACGGCCGGGACGGGTACTGGTCGTGCTGATCCCGGTCCCACGGCCGGGTGCGGGACGCCGCGGGTGGCGGCTCCCAGGATCCCGCGGGGACGGTCGGGGCCGGGGCAGGCGAGACCTGTGCGGCCGGGAGATCAGTGGGAGACGGGGCCTCCCGGGTGTTCCAGGAAGCGGCGGGGGCGGACACGGCCCACGGGTCCCCGGGCGAGCCGGCGTCCGGCATGGGCTGGGCGGCGTCCCAGGGGCTGGCGGGCGGTGCGGCCGTCTGGGTGTCCCAGGGCCCGGCGGGGAACGGAGTGGCCGGCGGCTCCCAGGAACTGGTGGAGGGCGAGGCCGCCCACGGCTCCGACCTGGTGGGGGGCGAGGCCGCCTGCGGGTCCCAGGGCCCGATCGGGATCGACGAGACCCGTGGTTCCCAGGTCCCCACGGGCGTCGGCACGGCGGGCTGGGTCCAGGGCCCGGCGGAGTCCCAGGACCCATCGGAATCCCGGTGCTCGGCCGGCTGCCCCCAAGGGCTCGCCCGCGGCCGCTCCGACGGATCGGGGTGGTGCGGCTGGCCGACGGGTTCGTCCACCGCGGTGACGGACACCGCCAGCGCCGACGAACGCGGGGTGGCCGGACCAGCCGTCGGGTGCGGGACCAGTGTGAGCATCGGGCCGTCCGGCGCGCCGAGCCGCAGGCGCGACTCCTCGTGGATCAGGACGCGTCCGACCCGCCAGCCGTCCTGCCAGGTGCCGAAGGTGCTGACGTCGACCGCGGCCCAGCCCTCGGGGGTCGACTCGATGAGCAGGTGACGCCGGGAGACCCGGTCGTTCGCCAGCAGGGGGTCACCGCCGGTCGTCCGTCCGATGACGCACGACTGGCCTTCCGGAACGACGGCCACGATCTCGTGCCCGCTGCGGACGGTCAGCCCGGCTGACATCGTTACCCCCGCTTCCATGACCCCCCTGCATGATGGCTTCCGCGGATGTCAGCGCACGCAATGTGTGTGCCAGCTGTCCGCGGAGGAACTGTCTATCGGCGGACAATCAACCGCCGGTGGGGGTCGCCGCGTAGCCGCGACGTGCGCGTCCGTGACCTGTGTGTTCGCGCGCATGCCGAACTCAGCGGCCGCTGTGGGCCTGACGGGCCGCGTGCGGTGGCGCCTGTTCGGAGAATGGCCTTTCCAACAGGACGACGCCTGGGGCGGGTCGATCCTGGGTGGTGAGCACTGGGCGAGCATAACCCGACATATCGGCGACCCCAACCGACGGCTGGACGGCGCGGATGTGGATCGTCAGCTCTCCGCCCATGCCCCGTATGATCATGTCTGTGGCTGGCGAGCCGAGCCGCCAGGCCGTCCCGCCCCATCCCGTTCCGTCCCGCTCAGCGCCGCGCGGCGGCGCGCAGCTTGCGCTGTTGATCGATGGCCTCGTCGCGCCGTCTTTGTAGTGCCGGGTGCATGACGCGTCGCGGGCGTCAGCTCGCGTTCTGCAGCCGTGAGGAGCGGGGCCAGGCCGTCCTGGACGACGTCGCCCTCCTCGACGCGAGACCAGAACGCGCGGGTGGTCCATGAACGGGCGGGCGGCGTCGACGAGGGCTCGGGCGTGGCCTTCGTCGTGGCCTGAGTTCGACGACGCGGACCTGTCTGCGCGGTAAGGCGTTTCTTCAGGCTGGTTATCATCCGGTTTCGTTGTGGTTACGCGATGGCTGTCGCATGCCGCGGTAATCGACGTTCACGGTTGTGTGAGCCGGTGAGACCGTGCTGGCCAGGATATTGGTCCCGGCCAGCGCGGGGCGAGGGGGCATGGTCGAAGACCCGAATCCGAGTGATGGTGATGTCATGCCAAACTATGACGAGAAGATAAGCGGAAACCAGCTTCTGAACCGTGCAACCGGCGAGACCAGCGAAGCGGACTCGACTATCGCCGCGCCCCGGGTGGTCGTCGGGATCGACGGGTCGTCGGCGTCCGTGTCGGCCCTGCGGTGGGCCGCCGCCGAGGCGAGGCGTCGCGGAGCGCGCCTGTCCGTCGTCGTCGCCTACCGTCACGACATCATGTTGCAGCCGCCGCGCGGCAGTGACGCGTGGCATGGCGCGAGGGACGTCCTCGACCGTGCCCTGCTCGCCGCCGGTGTGGACCCCGACCACGTCGAGGCGCATGTGATCGACGGATCGCCCGCCGCGAGTCTGGTTGCCGTGTCACACCGCGCGGACCTGCTCGTCATCGGTCATCAGGAGCACGGACCGCTGAGCCGGACCCTGCTCGGCGCGGTGAACACGGACCGCGACACCTTCTTCCGCTGCCCGGTCGTCGTCGTCCCGCCCGGGTGTGAGGAACAGGCCCGGTGAGCGGGCGCCACGAACGGGGTGAATGGTGGCTAGGCCGACGTGGAGGCAATGGATGATCAAACGCACGTTGGAGATTTCCTGTCAAGTGCGCTCTGGCCTGTCTGAGATGCCCGGTGTAGGTGACAGCTCGAGCCCAAAGAACTTCCCTGCCGTCATGACCCCGTAACAGGATAAACCTACGCTGATGTTATGGCGGATCTTTTTGAGAAATACTTTGCCGAGTTCGCGGATTCGGCCGCCTGGGACGAGGTTTTTGAAGACGTCGAGCGGCCGCGGCAGGGATATACGGCGCTGCACGACACCCTTCGGCTGCTCGGCGGGAGGGACCTGGCGGTGCGCAAAGCGGTTCTTGACCGGGCCTTCCGGAACGCCGGAATAACCTTTGATCTCGGGGGTCAGGAACGCCCGTGGCCGCTGGATCTCGTTCCCCGGCTGCTGGGCGCGGCCGAGTGGGACGTCATCGAACGCGGGGTGGCCCAGCGGGTCCGCGCTCTGGAGGCGTTCCTCGCGGATGTGTACGGAGCCGGCGGAGTGTTCGAGGACGGCGTCGTGCCGCGCCGGCTCGTGGCCAGCAGTCCCAACTACCACCGGGCCGCACACGGCATCCAGCCGCCGCGCGACGTCCGTGTGCATGTCGCCGGCATCGACCTGGTCCGTGACGAGGAAGGCCGGTTTCGGGTCCTCGAGGACAACGTCCGTGTGCCGTCCGGGGTGAGCTACGTGCTGGAGAACCGGCACGCGATGACGAAGGTGTTTCCGGAGGTGTTCGCCGCGCATCGGGTGCGGCCGGTCGCGGACTATGCCGTGTACCTGCTCGCCGCCCTGCGTGCCACCGCGCCGGTGGGTGTCGACGATCCCACCGTGGTGCTGCTGACCCCGGGTATCCACAATGCGGCCTACTTCGAGCACACCTTGCTCGCCCGGCAGATGGGTGTGGAACTGGTCGAGGGCCGCGACCTGGTGGTCCGTGACAACCAGGTTTTCATGCGGACCACCGTCGGCGAACGACCTGTGCACGTCATCTACCGCCGGGTCGACGATGACTGGCTGGACCCGCTGCATTTCCGCGCCGAATCGGTGGTCGGCTGCCCGGGCCTGCTGGGTGCTGCCCGGGCCGGCCGGGTCACCCTCGCCAACGCCGTCGGCAACGGCGTCGCCGACGACAAGCTCATCCACACCTACATCCCGGACCTCATTCGTTACTACCTCGGCCAGACGCCGGTCCTCGAGAACGTCGACAGCTACCGGCTTGAGAACCCGGATCATCGGGCGTACGTCCTGGACCACCTGGACTCGCTCGTGCTCAAGCCCGTCGACGGCTCCGGTGGGAAGGGCATCGTCATCGGTCCCCAGGCCGACGACACGGAGCTCGACCTGCTGCGTCGGCGGATCGAGCACAACCCCCGCGGCTGGATCGCGCAGCGCGTGGTGCAGTTGTCCGTCTCGCCGACCCTCGTCGACGGCAGGTTGGCACCCCGCCACGTCGACCTGCGACCATTCGCCGTCCACGACGGTGACACGGTCCGGGTGCTACCGGGCGGGCTGACCCGGGTCGCCCTGCCTCGCGGCGGCCTGATCGTGAACTCCAGCCAGGGTGGCGGCTCCAAGGACACCTGGGTACTTGCCGACGAGCGTTCGCCCCGCGCATCCGTCACAGCACACAGCATTCCTTCGCCCCGCGTGCCATGGCGAAACGAGTCAGGCCGCCCGGCGCAACCGGCCGATCGCGACGGGCACGGCATGCTCAGCCGCGTCGCCGAGTCCCTGTTCTGGATGGGCCGGTACACCGAGCGGGCCGAACTCACCGCCCGCATCCTCGACGTCCATCTGCAGCGGGTCATGGAAGACCCATGGCTCGACGAATCGGCCGCGTGCCGGGCCTTGCTCACCCACCTGGGGATGGCCGCGCCCACGGTGGAGCTGGACTCGCACCGGCTGATGGAGACGCTGGGCTACGACCGCGAGAACCGCTCCAGCGTCGCCGGCGCCCTGACCGCGGCCCGCGAGAACGCCCGCGGCGCCCGCGACGTGATCTCCAGCGAGGTCTGGGAGTGCCTCAACGCCACCTGGCTCGACCTGCCGAAACAGCGGGAGGAAGCTGGCGCCGCCGGCCCGCACCTGTTCTGCCGCCACGTCCGCCAGCGCACCGCCATGCTCACCGGCCTGATCGACGCCACCGTCTCCCGTGACGACGGGCGACGATTCCTCGAACTGGGCTGGAACCTGGAACGTGCCGCCATGACCACCCGGCTGCTGTCCTTCTGTCTGGGCGACCCCGCCGTCCACAGCTCATGGGTCGCCCTGCTGCGCTCCTGCGGAGCACACGAAGCCTTCCTGAAGACCTACCGGCATGCCGCCGACGGCCCGATCGTGGCGGAGTTCCTGCTCCTCGACCGGCTCTTTCCCCGCTCGGTCTACTCCTCACTGCGCGCCGCCGAGCGGCTGCTCGCGGAACTGGACACGGCAGGCGGACCATCCCGCTCCGGCCTCGACGACCCGGCCCGCCGCGCCATCGGCCGCGCCCGCACCGACCTGGAGTTCCAGCGCATCGAGGACATCGCCGACGGCCTGCCGGACCTGCTGGCCCGGCTCCAGCAGACCTGTTCCACCGTCAGCGGCCACATCGGCGGGCGCTACTTCACCCAGCCCGGGCCGTTCACCTGGGCAGCCGGAACCTCCGTGTGAGCGGATGCGTCCGCTCAGGCCGGCGGGGTCCACGGGCGCGGGCGAGGGGTCCAGGCGGGGACGTGCGCGCGGTAGGTCTCGTACGCGGCGCCGAAGCGGGCGCGCAGCGTCGGCTCCTCGTAGAAGTGGACGAAGGCGGCGACGGCGGCCATGAACAGGGCCGCGTAGCCCAGCAGGACCGGCTGGCCGAGCAGCAGTGCCTGACCGATGATCGTCGCCGCGACGGCACAGTACATGGGGTTGCGTACGTATCGGTACAGTCCGCCGACGACCAGCCTCGCCGTCGGCGCGACCGGCGCCGGGGTCCCGCGTCCCTCGGTCGCGAACCGGGCGAACGCCTGGACGACCACCACCGCCCCGCAGACGAGGAGCGCCCCACCCAGCACCCGAACCGGCAGGAGCCAGGGCTGATCCGCCGCGAGGAACCGCCATCTCGTCAGCGCCCAGGGGATCACGCCGGCCATGACGCCGGGCGCCGCCAGGAAGAACGCCGCGCTGCCGGCGGCGGCAGTCGATCGATGCACGGCTGCAAGTGTCCGCCCGCCACCCAGGCTGTCAAGACAGAGTCTTTCGGTTGGCTTCTGGTCGCCGAGAGACGTGCTTGCCTGCACCTACCGGGGTCCGACCAGCAGGCGGCGTAGCCCTGCGGCGAGCCCGTCGAGGCGGGCGAGCTGGTCGCGCACCTCGGCGGGCGTGATCCCGGGGACGTGCAGGCGGACGTTGACGGCGTCGCAGCCCGCGGCGATCACGTCGGCCGCCAGCCGTTCGGCCAGGGCGCCCGGGTCGTCGTCGCAGATCAGGGCGTCGTCCGACCAGTGTGAGACCGCCGTCGGCGCCGCGTAACCGCGGTAGACCTGTACCTGCCTGTCCTGGCGGCTGGTCGGCGGCGTACCGAGCCAGATCCGGCGGACGAGGACGCGGGCCCGCTTGCCGCCTGCCTCCCGGTAGGCGTCGGCGAGCTGGCGGCAGCGCCCAAGGGCGGACATCGAGTCGAAGAGCAGGCCGACGTCGGCGGCCGCGGCGCGGCGCACGGCCGCCGGGCTCATGGCCGCGCTGACGAGCGGTATCGGGGCGTCGGCGCAGGCCGCGACGGCCGGATCGTTGGCCAGCCGCCCCGGGTCGCGACCGGACAAGGCGCCCGCCACGTCCGCGAGCCCGGCGGCGAAGCGCCGCGTCAGCCCGTCCTTGGTGGTCTCGAGGATGTCGAAGTCGTCCCGCAGCGATCCGGCGGCGACGCCCAGGCCAACGCGGCCCGGAAACCGGGCCGCCAGCCACGCCGTCTCCTCGATGACCAGTGCCGTCGGTCGCAGCGGGAGCAGCAACGGGCAGGCGGCCGCCCAGCCCGCGGTCATGGCTTCCAGGGCCCAGCCGGCCAGCTGCAACGGGTTGGGGAGGTAACCGGGGAATCCGCCGTGGTGCTCGCTGGTCATGACGCCGTCGAAACCGGCCTCGGTGGCCAGCGCGGCCTGTACCCGCAGCTCGGCCACCGTCTGCTGGGCGCTCATCGGTGGCTCCACGGCATGCGGATAAAGCCGTAACGAAACCGAACCGGCCGACAGCGGCCCGAGCGGCGTCTCGACAGCACCCACGGCCGACCGCACCTCCACTCGCCCCGGCGACCTGCCGCGACCGCCCCACGCTGCGTGGTCACCGTAATCCCCGCTGGCTGGAACGGGGGCGGATCGGTCAGGAATGGAGAAGCGTTGGGTGGTGGGCCGCACCTAGCGTGATCGGCATGGCTTCCATCGAATCCGTCACCCTTGAGGTGGCCGACCCCGCCGCCGCCAGCAGCTTCTACAGCGCCGCCTTCGACCTGGGCGACCAGATCGGCCTTCGGGCCTCGGACGAGCCGACGACCGGCTTCCGTGGGTTCACGTTGTCACTCACGGTGTCCCAGCCGGCCGACGTCGACAGCCTTGTCGGCACGGCCCTCGACGCCGGTGCCTTGCCACTGAAGCCGGTGGCGAAGTCGTTCTGGGGCTATGGCGGTGTCGTCCAGGCCCCGGACGGGACGATCTGGAAGATCGCGACCTCGGCGAAGAAGGACAGCGGCCCGGCCAGCCGGGAGATCGACCAGATCGTGCTCCTGCTGGGAGTCGCCGACGTGGTGGCGAGCAAGCGGTTCTACGCGGACCGCGGCCTCGCCGTCGGGAAGAGCTTCGCCCGCATGTACGTCGAGTTCGACACTCCGTCCAGTCCCGTCAGGCTGGCGCTCTACCGGCGCCGCGCGCTCGCCAAGGACGCCGGGGTCTCTCCCGACGGGACCGGATCGCACCGGCTCGTGATCGGTGGCGACGCCGCGCCCTTCACCGACCCGGACGGGTTCGCGTGGGAGGCCTCGCCGGCAGCCGATCAGGTCAGGCCGGCGACCAGGGTGTCGGCGAGCCAGCGTTCGTAGTCGTCGTGGGACCAGCCGCGTTCCACGACGAGGAGGCGGTACAGGTCGGGTGAGATGAGTGCCCAGACCGTGTCGCGGGCGTGGCCGAGGTCGAGGCCGGGGCGCAGGCCGCCGGTCTCGGCGAGGTGGCTGACGATGCCGGTGGCGCCCGCCAGGCGCTCCTGGTCGGTGGTGGCGGTCAGCGCCTCGAGATCGGGGTCGCCACCGCTGCGCGCCCCCGCCAGCAGCGCCCCCGTCAGTGGCCCGATCCGCTCGGACAGCGACCGGGCGATGGCGGCGTAGCGGCGCAGTTTCGACGCCGGATCCGGGTCGGCGCGCAGCGCCTTGAGCTCTGGCCGGTCCACCAGGGGAACCGGTTCGTCGTCGCCGACCACCGCGACGTCGTAGACGGCCTTGACCAGGGCCGCCTTGGTGCCGAACGCCTTGTAGACGGTCTCGACGGAGACGCCGGCGGCGCGGGCGATGTCGGTCATCGTGGTGGCGCGGTAGCCCTGGGCCAGCAGCAGGTCGTGGGTCGCGGCGACGATCTGCCGGCGGTTGCGCCGCGCCTGTTCGGCCCGGCCCCGGTTGTCGTATCCGCGACGGCCCTTGGCGTGATCCTCCATCATTCCTTACTGTCCTCATTTAACGAATACAGGGAGCATGTATTCAACTTCGACACTAGACCATCACGAGGTGACCCATGCAAGGCACAATCTCGCTCACGGCGCTGGCGCGACGCAGCATCGAGATCATGGCGACCGGTGACTTCGACGACTTCGTCGAGGTCGTGCACCCGCTGGCCGCCAACCGGGAGGCGGAGCAGGAACCCCCGGCCTGCCGCGGCCAGGGGCCGGAGGCCTTCTTCGCCACCGCCCAGTGGTTGCGATCCGCCTACGCCGATCTGCACTGGGAGGTGCATGACACGGTGGAACAGGGCGACGTCGTGGCGCTGCACTGCACGATGAGCGGCCGGCACGTCGACCCGTTCGCCACCTACGACGCCGAGGGGCGTGTCGAGCGGGCCTTCCCGCCGACCGGGCGGCGTTTCGCCACCACGCAGACGCACTGGTTCCGCGTCGCCGAGGGGAAGGTCATCGAGCACTGGGCCAACCGCGACGACCTGGGCACCGCCACCCAGCTGGGCTGGGTCCCGCCGACGCCGGCCTACCTGATCCGCTCGGCCCTGGCCACCCGCCGGGCCCGCCGGGCCGGGTAGACGATCTACCGGTAGCACGAGTGAGACGGCACTGTTAGCCTCAGCAGGTTCTTTTATCTGTTTCAACCAGGTGAACCTGGCACGTATCGCCTGGCTCTGGCCGTCTGAGGTGCGGATGATGGCACGTCCCAACCGGCTTCCTCCTCGACGTCCAGTGTGGCTGGCGGCTGCCGCGGTCCTCACCTCGCTGGCGCTCGCCGCCTGCGGCGGCTCCGGTGATGCGAAGCCGGAGGCTGCGCGGGCCGCCGGCGCCGCGCCGGCCGTCGCGGGCACGGGCCCGGCGGTGGCCGCCAGAACGGTGAAGGTGGCGTCGTTCGACGACACCCAGATCGTGACGCACTTCTTCCCGGCCACCGGCCTGCGGGCCGGTGGCCGCGCTCCCACCGTGCTGGACGGCCCCGGCTGGGGTCAGCCCGGTGAGACCGACCCGGCGACGGGCAGCATCGCGCCGCTGGTGGCCGCCGGCTACAACGTCGTGACGTGGGATCCGCGCGGATTCGGCGGGTCCGGCGGCGCCGCGCACACCGACTACGCGCCGTTCGAGGGCCGCGATGTGGCGGCGCTGGTCGCCTGGCTCGCCCGGCAGCCGGAGACGCAGCTGGACGCGGCTGGCGACCCTCGGGTCGGCATGGTCGGAGGCAGCTACGGCGGGGCGATCCAGTTCATCGCCGCGGCGTCCGACCCGCGCATCGACGCGATCGTCCCGGCCATCGCGTGGAACACCCTGACCGAGAGCCTCTATCCCGACGGGGCGAACAAGGCCGGCTGGGGCGGCCTGCTGTGCCGGATCGGCCAGAGCGGCAAGAACCGCCTCGACACGCATGTGACCGACGCCTGCCGGGCGGCCACCACCTACGCCCAGCCGTCGGCGGAGATCGTGGACTGGTATGCCGACCACGGCCCGGCGTCGTTGCTCGGGAAGATCCGGGTGCCGACGCTGATCATCCAGGGCACCGTGGACACACTCTTCCCGCTCGCCGAGGGCGTCGAGAACTACCAGGCACTGCGTGGCCGGGTGCCGCTGAAGATGGTCTGGTTCTGCGGCGGCCACGGCACGTGCCTGACGAATCCCGGGCCGGCCGACCACATCGAGCAGCTCACGATCAGCTGGCTCGACCGGTACCTCCGGCAGCGCCAGGGCACGGTGACCGGGCCGGGATTCGAGTACGTCGACGACACCGGTACCTGGTACGGCGCCGACTCGTACCCGCTCGCCGCCGCAGGCTCGCTCGCCGCCACCGGCCAGGGCACCCTCGCCCTCGACCCGAGCGCGACGTCCGGGTCGGCGACCGCCGCCGCGCCGGCCGCCGCCGGCACGTCCGTCGAGGTCGCGGTCCCGCCGCCGTCGGCCGTGGGCGCGATCGTCGGCGCGCCCAAGCTCACGGTCGCCTACCACGGCACCGCCCAACCGGCCGGCGCGGTCGTGTACGCCCAGCTCGTGGACGCCGACCGGCACGTCGTCGTCGACAACCAGGCGGTCCCGGTCCAGCTCCGCCTCGACGGGCAGCAGCACAGCGTCGACGTCGACCTCGCGACGGTCGCCTGGCACGTGACGCCCGGCAGCCACCTGGTGCTGCAGGTGGTCGCCGGATCGGCCCTGTTCGCGCCGCAGACCGCCCGGGCCAGCGTCTCGCTCTCGCTATCCCTGACCGTCCCGCTGTCAAAGACCGGCACTCCCGTTCCAGCCTCCTGACCGCCTCCCGGGGATCCCGGACGTCCTGTCAGACATCCGGGGCGCGAAACGGTGCTGGTCGTGGCTCTGGTGTCTGACGGGATTCCCCATGACGTCGGACAGGATGAGCGCGCGGCAGTACCCGCGCGGGGCGACCGTCGCCGGGCACGGCGCCAGGGCGAAAGCGCGGACCGTCCGGTCCGATCGCCTCAGCTGGCGGCCGCGCCACCGTCGACGAGGCGGAGGCGGGTGGGAGCGGTGGTGACGGTGGGTGTCTCGGGCAGCCCGTCGAAGACGGCGGTGGTGTGCGCGTCGGCGGCCAGCCAGACGATCAGCCGCTGGTCGAGCAGGTCGCCGAGCAGCATCACCTCGTACTCGATGGTGAGCACGCCCACGCCCGGGTGGGCCAGCTGCTTGGTCCCGTGGCGTTTCTCGGCGACCTCGTGGCTGGACCACCGCGCGCGGAACTCCGGATGGGCGGACAGCTCGGTGACGAGGGCGGCCAGTCGCGGGTCGTGATCCCAGCGCGTCACCGCGGCGCGAAGCTGCCGGACCTGCTCGGCGGCGGCCGCCGACCAGTCCGGGTACGCGGCCCGGGCCGCCGGGTGCCCGAACACGTACCGGGCGAGGTTGGGACGCGGGCCGTCGAGCATGCCGAGCGGCGCCACGAGCGACGCCCAGGCCGTGTTCCAGCCGAGCAGGTCGCCGTACGGGCTCAGCACCACCGCGGGCGACGGCGCGAGCCGTCGAAGCACCAGCTCGACCGACGGCGTGATCCGGTCGGCGGGAACGCCCACCCCGGCGCAGGGCACGGATCGACCGTCGCGCAGCGCGAGCAGGACGAGATGCTGCCGTTCGTCGGGGGTCAGCCGCAGCGCGGACGCGAGGGCGGTCAGCACCGATGCGGACGGGCTCACATGGCGGCCCTGCTCCAGCCGGCTCAGGTAGTCGATGCTGATGCCCGCAAGGGTGGCGAGCTCCTCGCGCCGCAGGCCAGGCGTGCGCCGCCGGCCGTGCGTGGGCAGCCCCACCTCCGCCGGTAGGACTCGTTCGCGGTGAGCCCGGATGAACTTGGCGAGCTCGGAAGCCATGAGACGAGCCTGGCACATCGGGATCGCGTCAGCCTGGCCCTCGCGTTACCACCGTCCGCTCCCCGGGGTCAGCAGGGTGTTCATCGGCGTCGTGGCCGCGCCGATGGTGATGACGAGTCAGACCCGTTCCGTTCCGTCCAGGCCTCGGCGGCAGCCACGGCCTCGGTGGCAGTCGAAAGGACCTCGTCATGCCCAGGCTGCAGATCATCGTCGGTAGCACCCGTCCCACCCGCGCCGCGGACCTGGTGGTGCCCTGGGTGGTCTCGGAAGCGGACGCCTGCGGGCGGTTCGACCAGGTAGAGGTCCTGGACCTCCGTGACTGGCCGCTGCCGATCTTCGCTGAGCATTTCGGCACCATCGGTGACTTCGCCGACCCGACCTACTCCGCGCCGGTCGTGAAGGCGTGGAACGACAAGATCAAGGAAGGTGACGCCTACCTGGTGATCACGACCGAGTACAACCACAGCATTCCCGGCGTGCTCAAGAACGCCCTGGACAGCGTGTGGGTGTCCTTCGGTTTCCGTAACAAGCCGGTGGCGTCGGTCGGCTACAGCGCGGGAATCTCCGGGGCCATCCGGGCGATCGAGCATCTCGCGCAGATCTTCGTCGAGGCCGAGGCCGTACCGCTGCGCAACTCGGTCGTGCTGCCGGCGGTGAGTACCGCCTTCGGCGACGACGGCCGGCCAGTGGATCCGATGGCGCGGGTCAGCCTGGATCTCCTGCTGGAAGATCTCGAATGGTGGGCGGACGTCCTGCGGTCGGCGCGGGCGCAGGGCGAGCCGGCTCCGAGCCACCTGCGAGTCCAGACGGGACTCGCGGCGCTGACCGAGCCCGCCAGCCGCTGACCAGGCCGACTACGCGGGCCGGACGAACGGGAACGCCAGCGTCTGGCGGATGGAGGCCCCGGTCAGCATCATGACCAGCCGGTCGACCCCGATTCCCAGGCCACCAGTCGGCGGCATCGCGTACTCGAGGGCGGAGAGGAACGCCTCGTCGAGCTGCATCGCCTCCGGGTCCGCGGCGGCGAGCAGCGACTGTTCGGTGAGCCGGGCCCGCTGGTCGACCGGGTCGACGAGCTCGGAGTAGGCCGTGCCGATCTCGGCGCCGAAGGCGACCAGGTCCCAGCGTTCGGCCAGCCGGGGATCTCGGCGGTGGGCCCGGGTCAGCGGGGAGGTCTCGGTCGGGAAGTCGAGGTAGAAGGTCGGGTCGGTGGTCGCGGGCTCGACGAGCTCGTCGTAGAGCGCCGCGACGAGCGCGCCGGCGGTCGCGTCGAAGGGCGGGGTGATGCCCTGCTTGCGGCACAGCGCGGCGAGCTCGTCCCGGGGCGTGTCGACGGTGACAGGATGACCGGCGGCGGCGGAGACGGCGTCGTGCACGGTGACCGATCGCCACGGCCCCGACAGGTCGACGTCGACGGTCCGGCCGTCCGGCCCGGGTCGGCGCGCGATCGGCACGCCGTAGACGGCGGTGGCGACGGCGATGACCAGGTCGCGGGTGAGGTCGCGCATCGCCAGGTAGTCGCTGTAGGCCTCGTACGCCTCGACCGAGGTGAACTCGGGATTGTGCGTGGCGTCGGCGCCCTCGTTGCGGAAGTTCCTGTTCAACTCGAAGACCCGCCGCATCCCGCCGACGCACAGCCGCTTCAGGTACAGCTCCGGCGCGATCCGCAGGTAGAGCGTGGAGTCATAGGCGTTGATGTGGGTGACGAACGGCCGGGCGTTCGCGCCGCCGTGGATCGCCTGCAGCATCGGCGTCTCGACCTCGGTGAACCGCCTGTCGGCGAAGAAGCGGCGGATCTCGCCGACGGCCCGGGAGCGGTCGGTGAGCATCCGCCGGGCGGCGGGGTTGACGATCAGGTCGACGTGGCGCTGCCGGGCCCTGGCGTCGGGGTCGGTGAACCCGGCCCGGGCGTCTGGCAGCGGCCGCAGGCATTTCGCCGCCATCCGCCACTCGTCCACCAGCACCGACAGCTCGCCGCGGCGTGACGTCACCACCTCGCCGGTCACGCTCAGGTGGTCGCCGAGATCGACGGCCGCGCGGAACAGCCGATGCGCGGCCGGATCGAGCCGGGCGCGGTCGACCATCGCCTGGATCGACGCGTCACCGTCCCGCAGGACGGCGAAGATCAGGCCGCCGTGGTTGCGCAGCGCGCGGACCCGTCCCGTCACCGACACCCGGCAGCCGGTCCGCGTGCCGGGCGTCAGGGCGCCGAACCGGTCGACGAGATCGGCGAGATCGCTGTCGCGCGGGACGGCCACCGGGTAGGGGTCCATGCCCGCGGCCCGCAGCAGGTCGAGCTTGGCGCACCGCACCCGCTGCTGCTCGCCCAGCTGGCGCCGGGGCGTGACGAGCTGGACCGCCGAGCGCCGCTGCGCCGCGACCGCCTCGGTGAAGGGCATCTCCCGCCCGTCGTACTCGACGACCGCGTTCGGTTCACGTTCCCGGGGACCGGCCAGCGCCGGCAGGAATCCCTCGGCCATCCCGGCGACGAGCGCGACCCTCGTCAGGGTGAGCGCGGAGTCGTAGCACAGGTAGCGGGGCGTCCACCGCGGCAGATAGCGGGCGTTCGAGCGGTACAGGCCCTCGATCTGCCAGAACCGGGAGGCGAACGTGAGCAGCCGGGCGCCCAGCCGTGCGCCGGGCCGGGCGCCGACCCGTTCGGCCGCGCTGAAGACCTCCCGGAACGCCGCGAAGTTCAGCGAGATCGCCCGCACGCCGAGCTCGTCGCGCGCCGCCTGGACGAGGGCGGCGACCATCGCCTCGACCAGCCCGTTCTCCGCCCCCCGGTCGCGGCGCATCAGGTCGAGCGACAGGCCGTGCGAGCCCCACGGAACCAGCGAGAGCACACCGCGCAGCCGGCCGGCCTCGTCGCGGGCGAGCACGGCGACGCACGCCTCGTCCGCCGGGTCGCCGAGCCGCCCGAGCGCCATCGAGAACCCGCGCTCGGTGTCGTCGCCGCGCCAGTCCTCGGCCCGGCGCTCGATCTCGGCGAGCTCGCCCGCGGACAGGGTCCCGTGCCGGGCGACGGTGAAGGTGTAGCCGGCTCGGCGGACCCGGCGGACCGCCCGCCGGACCGGCTCCATCGTCGCGCCCTCCAGGCTGAACTCGGCGACTTCGATGATCGCCTCGTCCCCGACCGGCAGCGCCTTGAGCCCGGCCGTGACGTAGGCTCGGGCGCCTTCCTCGCTGGCCGCCAGCACCGCGGGGAACCAGCCGAACCGGCGGGTCTCGGCGAGCCACGCCTCGATCGCGCCCGCCCACGCCGAGCGCGGTCCGATCGGGTCGGCGCTGGCCAGGCTGACGGCGGCGAGCAGCCGGTAGGTGACGGCGCCGTCGCCGCGGGGCGAGAAGATCACGGACTTGTCGTGGCGGGTGGCGAAATAGCCGAGCGAGTCCCGCTGCCCGGCGCGCAGCAGCAGCCCGCGCACCGCCAGCTCGTCGGCCGCCGTGAGATAGCCCTTGGCCCGGGCGGACCGCAGGAAGACCACGGCCGCGGTGATGAGGGAGACGGCGGAGATCAGGCCGGCCAACGCGGCGACCCAGTGGTGGCCCTGCTGCCCTCGCCAGCCCACCTCCGACGAGTTCGGCTCGACGCCGAGCGCCGCCCGCGCTCCCCACACGATCCTGCGGGTCGAGCCGGTCAGGTGGCCAGGGAACAGCAGCGTGAGCGTCACCGCCAACGCCACCGACGCCGTCAGCCCGGTCACCAGCACTCCGAGCGCCCGCCACCGCGCGCCGGGCTCCAGCCGGGAGGAGAACGCCGGCCGGCTCAACCACAGCAGTGCTACGGCCGCCGCCGTCAACGTCGCGTTGACCACCAGGTAGACCGTGCCCAGCGCCGTCAGGTCCCGGACGCCGCGCGCGCCGGTCAGGCTGGCGACCAGCACCACGATCAGATAGCCGGCCGCGACGGCCTGGAACGCCAGCAACAGCCAGAGCGCGGCCCGCATCCGCCGGCGGGCCGCGCCCGCGACGATGAACAGCAGGGCTGTCGAGAACAGGCTCGGGCTCACCGGAAGGTTGACCAGCCCGAACAGGTCGTCGACGCGGCGCGCCCAGTGGGCCCGCCGCAGGGCCAGGCTGACCAGCGACCAGCACGCCGCCGCGAGCAGGACCCGGGCCACCACCGACGCCACAGCGTCCCGCCAGCCGTCGAGCAGCGCGCCCCGGGAGGGCGCACCCCGGGAGGGCGCCGCACCCGCCGGGCCGTCCGTCGGCGTGGGGGCGAATTGTGTCACCGTGGCGACACGCAGGGTAGCCTTCGTCACGGGACGAGTCTCCTACGCGCGCCGCCCGGTGCCACGTCGCAACCTGCCCGAAAGGCTGGCCGGGAGGATATGTCCGGCGGGCCGCCGCCCTTTCAGAGCGCTTTCGGCGCGCTGGCGGTCATGGCTTCCGGGCTACGCCGCCGTACCCCACGACGCCCGCCGGGGCCGGATCCCGCGAGTCCGTGCCGTCGGGCCGCCAGAGATGCATGGGGACCAGGCCCGGTTCGACGAGCTCAAGACCGTCGAAGAACCGTTCTATCTCCGCGCGCGGACGCGGCCAGGATGAGATCCCGCGCTTCTCGTAGACGTCCGCGCCTCGCTGCACACTCTCCGGGTCGAAGTCGAGGGAGCCATGAGTGAGCGCCAGGAAGCTTCCGGAGGGCAGGGCGTCCAGGTAGCGACGGACGAGACCGTGCGGGTCGCTGGTGTCGGCGATGAAGTGCAGAACCCCGAAGATGGTCAGGGCGACGGGCTGGGAAAGGTCGATCGTCGCGCGAAAGTCGATGGAACCCAGGACCTTCGCCGGATCGCGCAGATCGGCGTCGATGTAGCCCGTCCTGCCCTCAGGGCTGCTGGTCAGCAACGCGCGGGCGTGGACCAGGACGATGGGGTCGTTGTCCACATAGACGACGCGCGCGTCCGGTGCGACGCCCTGGGCGACCTCGTGCAGGTTCGGCGAGGTGGGAATACCGGTTCCGATATCGAGGAACTGGCGGATGCCGGCCTCGACCGCCAGAAACCGGGTGGCTCGATGCAGGAAGGCCCGGTTGGCCAACGCGGAGGGGCGTGTGAGCGGTGAAACCGCCAACGTCCTCTCGGCCGCCTCCCGGTCGGCGGGGAAGTTGTCCTTGCCGCCGAGCAGGTAGTCATAGATCCGGGCCGTGTGTGGCACGTCCACGCGAAGGTCCGCGGCGCGCGCCTCGTCGACCTGTTTCTCCGACCGCGCGTCGCTCACGAGCCTGTTGCCCCTTGTCTCACCAAAACCTGGTGTCCAACCAACCTGCTGCCCCGCCGAAATCTGGTGCCCTGCCGAAATCTTGCGCCACAAAATGAGCAGATCGTGCCCCGATGGGCTGATCGTCCCTGGTCTGGCGAGACTATCGCGGTTCGCCGGACCAGGTTCGCGGCGGGTTGCCGCGCGCAACGGTCACGGGTGCGTCGCGACCGCGGGAAGCGGCAGTGCGTCGCCTCGGTCCAGGAAGCGGACCCGCCCGGTCAGGTCACGGGTGCGTACCTCGTTCTCGAAGTCCGCCAGCGGGGAACGGAACACGCCGTAGTCGTCGTAGTGGATAGGTACCGTCGTGTGCGGCTCGATCAGCTCCATCAGGTCGGCGCGTTGGCCGCGCTGCAGGTAGTTGGGATCGGTAAGCACCGTGAACCCGGCCTGATGGATGATCGTCGTGGCCGTCCCCACGAAGTAGATCAGGTTGTCGGTCGCGCCAGTCCCGGCCAGCCTGATCCGCTTGTAGCTCATGCGTTGGTCGTCGGAGAAGTCCGTCACGTCTTGGGGCGTGCCCATGGGGCCGAGACCATACGCATACACAGCGTTACAGGTGGCGGGTTTCGGTCGTGCCCACCAGACGCGGGCGACCGGACGCCGGGGCGGGGTCGGCCGCGTCCGGACGCCGGGATCCCGCGGCCCGGCGCCCGGGCCGTCAGCAGATGCGGGGGAGCTGCTCGCCGACCGGGAGATCGACGACGCGCGTCGCCCCGAACGCCGTCTTGGCGACCACCATCGCCGGGTGCTCCTCGACGACCGTTCCGATCATCGCCGCGCCGCGGCCATGTGGATGGCGACGCATGGCCGCCAGCACCCGGTCCGCGTCGTCGCCCGCGACGAACGCGACGAGTTTGCCCTCGTTCGCCACATACAGCGGGTCGAGGCCGAGGATGCCGCAGGCATCCGCGACCGCGGCCGGAACCGGGACGGACCGCTCCACGATGTCGATGCCCACGCCGGCCGCGCGGGCGATCTCGTTCAGCGAGGCCGCCAGACCGCCCCGGGTGGGATCACGCAGAGCATGCACGCCGGCGGGCCGACCCGGTGAGCCCGGGGCGCCCGATGAGCCCTGGTCGAGCATGGCCGCGACCAGGCCGTGCAAGGGCGCGGTGTCGCTCTCCAGGGTCGTGCCGAACTTCAGGCCCTCCCGACAGCTCAGCACGGCGATGCCGTGCACGCCGAGATCGCCGCTGACCAGGACCGCGTCACCGGGGCGGACCCGGGCGGGGCGGATGTCGACTCCGTCAGGGATCACCCCGATCCCCGCGGTGTTCACGAAGACGCCGTGGCCGTGGCCGGCGTCGACGACCTTGGTGTCGCCCGTGGCCAGCCGCACCCCGGCCCGGCGGGCGGCCTCACCCATGGCTGTCGCGATCCGCGCCAGATCGGCCAGCGGCGTCCCCTCCTCGAGGATGAACGCCGTCGACAGGCACAACGGCCTGGCCCCGGACATGGCCAGGTCGTTGACCGTGCCGTTCACGGCCAACTCGCCGATCGACCCGCCGGGGAAGAACAGCGGGCTCACCACGTAGGAGTCCGTGGAGAAGGCGAGCCGAGCCGACCCGACGGCGAGCACGGCGCAGTCGTCCAGCTCGGTCGCCCCCGCCTCCCCGAAGGCGGGCAGGAACAGATGCTCGACCAGCTCGGCGGACATCGCGCCGCCCCCGCCGTGTCCCATCACGATGGTGGGTGAGTCCCGCAACGGCGCCGGGCAGCTCCAGGCCGCTGGATCCACCGTCTCGGTGGTCATCGTGGCCCCGGTGGTCATCGCCGTCTCGGTGGTCACCGCGGTGTTGCCGGCCACCGCGGGCCTGGCGTTCGTCGCGGTCTCGGCGGCGGTCACCGGGCACCCGCCCGGGCCGGTTCCAGCCGCCGGTACAGGTAGTAGGCCGCGCAGGCGCCCTCGGAGGAGACCATCGTCGCTCCCAACGGGTGGCGCGGGGTGCACTCGGCGCCGAACGCGGCGCATTCGTGCGGCTTGATGAGGCCCTGCAGCACCTCGCCCGACCTGCACGCGGTGGACTCGTCGGCGCGCAGGTCGCCGACGTCGAAGCGGAGCTCGGCGTCGAACTCCTGGTACGCGGGGGAGAGCCGCCAGCCGGAACGCGGGATGGTGCCGATCCCGCGCCAGGCCCGGTCGGTCACCTCGAACACGGCGCGCAGCATCGCGCGCGCGGCGGGATTGCCCTCGGTCAGCACGGCGCGGGGGTAGGCGTTGTCGACGGCGTGCCGCCCCGCCTCCAGTTGGATCACCGCTCGGCGGACGCCCTCGAGGATGTCGAGCGGCTCGAAGCCGGTGACCACGATCGGTACCCGGTACCGCTCGGCCAGCGGCGGGTACTCGTCGGTGCCCATCACGCTGCACACATGTCCGGCGGCGAGGAAGGCCTGGACCCGGCACGCGGGCGACTCCATGATCGCCGCGATCGCCGGCGGTACCAGGACGTGGGAGACCAGCAGCGAGAAGTTGCGTAGGCCCAGCTGTTGGGCCTGATAGACGGCCATGGCGTTGGCCGGCGCCGTGGTCTCGAAACCGATGCCGAAGAACACGACCTGCCGGTTGGGGTTGTCGACCGCCAGCGTGACGGCGTCCAGCGGCGAGTAGACCACCCGGATGTCGCCACCCGCGCTCTTCACCTGGAACAGGTCCGACCGGCTGCCGGGGACGCGCAGCATGTCGCCGAAGGAGCAGAAGATGACCTCGGGTCGGGAGGCGATCTCCAGGGCCTTGTCGATGATTTCCAGTGGCGTGACGCAGACCGGGCAGCCGGGACCGTGGATCAGCTCGATGCTCTTGGGAAGCAACTGGTCGATGCCATGGCGAATGATGGAATGCGTCTGCCCGCCACAGACCTCCATGAGCGCCCACGGCCGGGTGGTCACCGCATGGATCTCCGTCAGCAGGCGCTCGGCCAGCTCGGGGTCCCGGAACTCCTCCAGATACCTCACGGCGCTACCGCCTCCTCATCCGCGAGCTCCTCATTCGCGAGCTCCTTGTTCGCGAACTCCTCGTCGAGCAGGCCGAACCGCCGGAACTCGGCGAGCGTCTCCAGCGCACGCCGCTCGTCCAGCCGCTGGATGGCGAAGCCGACATGCACGATCACGTAGTCGTCGACGGCGACCTCGGGGAGATACACCAGGCAGACGTCCTTGCGGACCCCGCCGAAGTCGACCTCGGCCATCGGCGTCCCGTGCCGCTCAAACGTCCGGACAACCCTGCCCGGCACCGCCAGACACACCCCGCCCTCACCCCATCCTGTCCACCGCGGCCGGTCCTGCCGGCCGCTTGTCGGAATCCAGCCGGTCGCCGGCGGCCGCCACGACGAGCTGGCCGAGCGACAGGCCACCGTCATCGGGCGGCACCCGCCGGCCGCTCACCACGTCGAAGCCCGCAGCCAGCAGCGCTCGCCGGGCACCGGCGAGCAACAGCGCGTTCAGGAACACGCCGCCGGCCAGCACCACCGTCTCCAGCCCCAGCTCGCGCCGCGCCCGCTCGGCCAGCGACAGGACCAGCGCGACGAGCGCCTCGTGGAACCCCGCGCCGGCCGTGGCGGCGTCGACGCCCCGGCGCCGGTCGGCCACCAGCGCCCGCACCACCGGCGCCGAATCGACGACCAGCGGGCCGCCGCCGCTGGTCGGCTCCCGCAGCTCGAAGCGGTAACGGCACCCGTCCGGCTGGCCGCCGCGGGACAGTGCCTCCAGCCCGATCGCGGCCTGCGCGTCGAAGTCCACGGTCTGGCGCACGCCGAGCAGCGCGCTGACCGCGTCGAACAGCCTGCCCACACTCGACGTGGGAACGGTGCCGAACCCGCCGCGCAGCTGCCGGGCGAGCACCTCGCGCTCCTCGGCCGACGCCGCCGCCACCGGTGGAAGGTCGAGGTCCCAGACGATCCCGGCGGCGGTCAGATGCGCCAGCGCCATCCGGTAGGGACGCCGGACGCTCGCGTCGCCGCCGGCCAGGGGGACGTACCCAAGATGGGCGAACCGTTGGAACCCCCGGTAGTCGGCGACCAGCACCTCACCGCCCCAGATCGCGCCGTCGGTGCCGTATCCCGTTCCGTCGAAGGCGAAGCCGATGACCGGGCTGGCGCCGTCGAGGCCCCGTTCGGCCATCGCCGCCGCGATGTGCGCGTGGTGATGCTGCACGAACCGGACGGGCCGGCCGCGGGATCTCTCCGTCGCCCAGGCGCGTGAGCGGTATCGGGGATGCGCGTCGGCGGCCAGCCGCTCCGGCCGCACCCCGGTCAGGTGCTCCAGGTGCGTCACCGCCCTACCGAACGCGGTCAGGGTCGCGAGGTCGTCCATGTCGCCGATGTGGCCGGACAGCCACGCCGAACGGCCGGAGCCGAGGCAGCAGGCGTTCTTCATGTCGCCCCCGACCGCCAGCGTCGGCGGGACGGCGAAGGGCAGCCGGACCGGCAACGGCGCGTACCCCCGGGACCGGCGGACCATCACCTCGATCCCGTCGACGACCCGCACCACCGAGTCGTCGCACGGGATGTGGATGGGACGGTCGTGGCACAGCCAGCCATCCACCAGGTGCGCCAGCCGCCGCGTGGCGTCGTCGTCATCGGCGGCGATCGGCTCCCCGGCGAGGTTGCCCGAGGTCATCACCAGCACGGCGATGTCGGGAAGGCCGGCACCGGCATTGACACCGGTGCCGGCGCCGGGGCGGCCACCGGTGCCGGCGCCAGCTCCGATAGGGGCGGGGTGGCCGAACAGGAGGTGGTGCACGGGGGCGTAGGGCAGCATGAGCCCCAGGTCAGGGTTGCCCGGCGCGACCTCGTCCGCCGGCCGGGGGTGCGCGTCGGCTCGGCGCCGGGCCAACACGATCGGCCTGGCTGGGCTGGTCAGCAGGCGGGTCTCGGCGTCGTCGAGCTCGACCAGCGCCCGCGCGGTCGCGAGGTCGGCGACCATCACGGCGAAGGGCTTGCCGCCGCGCCGCTTGCGGCGGCGCAGCGTCGCGACCGCCGCCTCGTCGGTGGCGAGGCACGCCAGGTGGTATCCGCCGACGCCCTTCACCGCGAGCACGCCCCCGGCGAGGAGCAGCCGCCGGGCCTCGGCGAGCGCGTCCTCGTCCCCGCGCACGCGGCGCCCATCCTGGTCGCGGAACTCCAGCCGGGGCCCGCAGGCCGGGCAGGCGATCGGCTGGGCGTGGAAACGCCGGTCCGCCGGGTCGGCGTACTCGCGGGCGCAGTCGGCGCACATGGGGAATCCGGCCATCGTCGTCACCGGCCGGTCGTAGGGCAGATCGGTGATGATGGTGAATCTCGGGCCGCAGTGGGTGCAGGTGATGAACGGGTGCCGGTAGCGCCGGTCCGCGGGGTCAGCCAGCTCGCGCAGGCACGCGTCGCAGGTCGCCGTGTCGGCGGGCGCCTGGGCACGGCCGGCGGCGGCCGGCTCGGATGACTCGGACGGGGCGATGGTGAAGCCCAGCTCACCGCGCGGCGCGAGCGTGGCGACCGTCAGCTGTTCGATCTCCGCAAGTGGTGGCGGATCCTCCCGCAGCCGGCGCCCGAACTCCTCGACGGCCGCGGGCGAGCCCTCGACCTCCACCTCGACGCCGGCGACGTCGTTGCGCACCGAACCGGCCAAGCCGAGGCCGGTCGCCGTGGCATGGACGAACGGGCGAAAGCCGACGCCCTGCACGACGCCGCGCACGATGAACCGCCGGCGCACCAGCGCGTCGGCCGGCGCGGCAGGTCCGGGCACCGCGGTGGCCGGTGGCCGGTCCAGTGCGGCCGGGTCGGCGGGTGACGACGTCACATCTGCCGCACCTTCAGGTACCGGCGCAACGCCGGCAACTCGTCCCAGGCGATCCTGCCGGTGACGCCCGCAGCCGCCGCGAGCGCGACCATCATCAGGGATTTCCGCACGGCGTTCTCCTCCCTACTGGTTCCCCTACTGCTTCGATCCGCTCCGATGCCTGTCCCGTTACCTGGTGCCATTCCCCGGCACGCCCGCCCATCAAGATCGCCAGATCTGTATCCGGATCCGAACTCCGAGCCCCCGCCTGTTCGGATCCGGATACAGTCCCGCTGATCAAGATCGCGACGTGTCGGCCGGCCCGGCCGGCGCTGGCTGGTCAGGGGGGCGGGATGTTCGGCATCTCCGGCAGCACCGGGTTGTGGCGCTCCGGCACGATGCCGGTCGAGCGGCGCGCGTCGGCCTTCCCATCGGGATGGTGTCCAGCCTCGCGCTCGTAGGCGCCCTTGGCGTTGCCCTGGGGGACACCCGGCGTGTGCGCCGAGGCATCGATGGCCACGTCAGGCCTGCCGACTCGGATCTTGGCCATGACCACTCCTTTCAGGTGCCCGTCCTGGCGGATGCGTTCGCCGCGTCCGCGTGGATGGATGTGCCGTGCGGGGCCAGCGCGGTGAAGAACTCGCTAATTGCGGGCCATACTGTGCTGCCTCCGGAAAATCCCGTCCATTCTTTTCGTACGACGGCGACAAGCCGGTAGCAGAGGTCGATCGGGACTATCCAGTGCTCGTTCGCACCCTTGGCGGTATTGACCAGCACCGCCTCTACCAGCGGCCTCAGAGTGCCCAGCGCGTCGCACTGCTCCCGTGCCTGGTCCCAGACGGCCTTATCGATTTCTCCTTGAGTGACACCGATCGGGCTCGGATAGTGCGCGATTACCCGTCCGTCGGCCTGAACGACGAAGAAGGCCAACCCGACCGGTATCCCCAGCGCGCCGGAGACGAAGCCGGGCAGGGCCAGCCGCCGGCGGGGGACGAGGACGTAATGGCCGCGCCCCGCCGCGTCGCGTTCGAACAGCAGTGCGCACGCCTGGCACACGCACAGCAGACCGGCCTCCCGCTCGTCGAGCAGGTGCCGGTGGGGCTCCGGCACCGGGGCCGCGCACAGCCCGCAACGCTCCGCCGCCGCGGCCGCCGCGGCCGCCGCGCCGCGCGCGCCAGCCCGCCCGGCCCGGCGAGCCGTGCGGTGCAGGGCGCCACCGGCCGTTCCCGGGTCGAGTGCCACCCCTGGGCCGGCGTCGGCGATCACCGGGGCGACCCGAGCGTGGCCGGCCCGCGCAGCAGCGAGTCGACGGGGACGAGCGTCTGCTTCGCGGCGACGTCGACGCGTACCTCGGACAGTTCCGGCGCCACCGCCTGGATCGCCTCGCGGACGGCGTCGGTGACCGCGGCCGTGGTCGCCGCCGCGCCGCAACCGCTCTCGCCGCGGACCGCCACCGTCACCACGCCGTCGTCGATCCCGAGCAGCTCGACCTCGGCGCCGACCGTGGCGAGCTCCGGGCGCAGCGCCTCCAGCGCGCGCCTGGCCCGCCGCTCGGCCGGGTCGGGATGGACGCCGTGCAGGACCAGCAGATGGGCGAGCAGCTCGTCGCCCGTCAGCGCGTCGCGCACGTCGGGAGCCCGTGCGGCGTAGGCGGTCGCCCGGGCCAGCGCCTCGCCGTACACCTCGAGCAGCGTGGCCACCGCGTCCAGCGCGACCTCGGTCGTCGGCCCCGGCGTCCGCTCGACCTGCTCCAGCAGCCCGTCGAGCAGGGTGAGCCGCTCGCGCACGGCCTCGTCGTCGAGCCGTGGGGGGTCAGCCATTCTGGGCGCCCAGCATCGGCGAGTGCCGGTGGGTGATGGTGCGGCCGTTGCCGACGTACATGTGCACGCCGCAGGGCAGGCACGGGTCGAAGCTGCGGACCGCCCGCATGATGTCGACGCCCTTGAAGTCGTCCGGGCCGTTCTCCTCGAAGATCGGCATGTCCTGGACGGCGTCCTCGTACGGCCCCGGCGTGCCGAAGCTGTCGCGCGGGCTGCCGTTCCACGGGGTCGGCGGATACGGGTGGTAGTTGGCGATCTTCCCGTCCTGGATCACCATGTGGTGGGACAGGACGCCGCGGACGGCCTCGTGGAAGCCGCAGCCGATGGCCTCGTCGGGCACCTCGAAGTCGGTGAACGTGCGGGTGTCACCGCCGCGGAGACGCTCCATCGCCCGCTCCAGGAAGTAGAGCGACATCGCCGCCGAGTACGCGACGAAGTAGACCCGCGCCCGGTTCCGCTCGATCGCGTTCGACCACGGCGGGATCTTCCATTCCAGCGTGGTCGCCGGCAGCCGCTCGCTCTTCGGAAGCGAGATCCGGACGCTTCGCCCGGTGGAGGTGACGTACGGCGTGTCCACCAGGCCCGCGAGCGCGGTGGTGTAGAGCCGGGCGTACGGGCCGCCGCCGGTGTCGAGCGCGAGATGGTCGCCGGACCGCTTGTCGAACCAACGCGGGCTCATCACCCAGCTGTACTTCCCGTCGAAGTCCCGCTTCTGCGGCTCGGGCAGCGTGGTCTGGTTCCAGGGGTGGCGCATGTCCACCGGATTGCCGAGCGGGTCCCGGGTGACGAAAGGCTCCTCGTTTACCCAGTCGCCGTAGAAGGAGCTGCCGAGCAGGATCCGGATGCCCAGGTTGATGTCGACGAGGTTCGTGGTGATCAGCTCGCCGTCGACCACGATGCCGGGGGTGACGTACATCGCCTTGCCCCACTCGTTCATGGTCTCGTACCGGTAGTCGCAGACCGCCGGGTCCTGCCAGGCGCCCCAGCAGCCGAGCAGGATCCGGCGCCGGCCGACCTCCTCGTAGCCGGGCAGCGCCTCGTAGAAGAAGTCGAAGACGTCGTCGTTCATCGCCACGGACTTCTTGACGAAGTCCAGGATGGACACCAGCCGGCTCATGTAGTCGGTGAACAGCGCCGGCTCGGGCATGGTCCCCACGCCGCCCGGATAGATCGTCGACGGGTGGACGTGCCTGCCCTCCATCAGGCAGAACATCTCGCGGGTGACCCGGGAGACCTGGAGCGCCTCCTTGTAGAGCTCGCCCTCGAACGGGTTGAACGAGCGCATGATGTCGGCGATCGTGCGGTAGCCGTGGATCGCCGCGCCCGGTGCCTGCGTGTTCTCGGCACGGGCCAGCACGCTGGGGTTCGTCTGGGCGACCATCGCCGCGGAGTAGTCCACGAACACCAGGTTGTCCTGGAAGATCGTGTGATCGAACATGTACTCGGCCGCTTCGCCCAGGTTGACGATCCACTCCGCCATCGGCGGCGGCTTCAGGCCATAGGCCATGTTCTGCGCGTACACCGAACAGGTGGTGTGGTTGTCACCGCAGATGCCGCAGATACGGCTGGTGATGAAGCCGGCGTCCCGAGGGTCCTTGCCCTTCATGAACATGGAGTAGCCGCGGAAAAGCGACGACGTGCTGTGGCACTCGGCCACCCGCCGGTTCGCGAAGTCAATCTTGGTGTAGATGCCGAGGTTCCCGATGATGCGCGTGATGGGGTCCCAGGACATCTCCACGAGCTGGGAGGAGGGTTCAACCGCCGTGCGCTGCGTCGTTCTCGCCGCCATGTCGGGCCTTTCCAGCTGGAAGGTGATGTGCCTACCCGAGACAGTTCCGTCCCTGACTGTCCGCCCGCCTCATCGAATCTGGGATACCCGCCCGTTGGGACGCCAGCGGGGATCGTATCCGCTCGTCAGCTCGGGGCCGTTGTGGCGCCAGCGCGGCTCCTTGTTGACGGTTGTGTTCGTTATTCCTCGCATGCGCCGGATGAAGGCGCCGTACGGCTTGACGAACTTCGTGGACAGGCTGGCGCCGGGCGGCATGTCCATGAACGGCATGAACTTGTCCGGGAATCCCGGCATGGTGCAGCCGATACAGATGCCACCGACGTTCGGGCAGCCGCCGATCCCGCCCATCCAGCCGCGCTTCGGCACGTTGCAGTTGACCACCGGGCCCCAGCAGCCGACCATCACCTGGCATTTCGGCGAGTTGTAGTCCCCGGCGAAGTCGCCCTGCTCGTAGTAGCCGGCCCGGTCGCAGCCCTCGTGCACCGTCTTTCCGAACAGCCACTGCGGGCGCAGCAGCTCGTCCAGCGGTGGGGGCGGCGCCGTGCCGGCCGCGTGGTACAGCAACCAGGTCAGGGTCTCCATGAAGTTGTCCGGCTGGACCGGGCATCCCGGGATGTTCACGATCGGCAGTCCGCCGCTGGACCGGAAGTCCCAGCCGAGGTAGTCGGCCAGGCCCATGCAGCCGGTGGGGTTGCCCGCCATCGCGTGGATGCCGCCGTAAGTGGCGCAGGTGCCGATCGCGACCACCGCCCACGCCTTCGGCGCGAGGTTGTCGATCCACCAGTTCACCGTCAGCGGATCCCCGGTGATCAGATCGTTTCCGAAGGAGGTCCAGTACCCGTCACCGTTGATGTTCTCGTTCGGGACGGAGCCCTCGATCACGAGGACGAACGGGGCGAGGTCGCCGTGCGCGGCCGCCCGGAAGGGGGCGAGGTACTCCTCGCCGCCGAGCGTCGGGGACAGCACCTTGTTGTGGAGGTTCACCGTGGGCAGGCCCGGGATGAGACCCATCACCACGTCCTCGATCGCCGGCTGCGAAGCCGCCGTGACCGAGACGGTGTCGCCGTCGCAGCTCATCCCCTCCGAGATCCAGAGAATGGTCATCTCGTCGAACCCACGCGGCGCCGATGTCGCCGCGGCTCCGCTGGAAGTCGGCGTGGTGGTCATCGCACGTTCCTCCGTTCCCTGGCGTGGGGTTCATGGGCGCGGGCCAGCGCGGCCGCCTCGTCCCGGGCCAGCCGGATGACCAGGCGCGCGGCGGCATCCACCGAAGCCGCGACCGGCTCCGACAGGTCCATGCCCTCGTCGAGCGCGGCCGGCTGGCAGCCGACGACGAGGACGCGGTCGATCTGTCCCCCGAGGGAGCGCAGCAGCGCGAGAACCGCCTCGGGGTGCAGCCCATGGGCGTCGAAGCCCGGTGTGGTCCCGTCGGCACCGGTCCCGCCGGTCCTGGCGGTCTCGCCGGTCTCGGCGGTGGTCAGGTCGGCCTTGGCCGTGCCGGCCGTGCCGGCCGTGCCGGTGTCGCGGGTGGCGCCCGCGGTGTCGACCTCCAGGACCTCGACGGTGCCGGGCGGCTTGCCGAGCGGCGCCGCGTCCACCAGCACGACCGTGCCGTACGAACCGCCGAGAAGGTCATACGCGAGGTGCACACCGCGGATGCCGTAGTCGGCGACGTCCACGCCATCGGGAACCAGCTCGGGCGTTATCTGGCGGACGACCCGGACGCCGAAACCGTCGTCGCGGAGAAAGACGTTGCCTATTCCCGCGACGAGAACCCGGCGCGCGGCGGGCCGGTCGGGGGCGCTGCCCTGGCCCGGCTCCAGGCCGGTGCCCATGGGACGCGTGGGCAGTGTGGTCATCGCTCGGGCCCCACGGCCGGTGCCGTCCCGCCGTCGGCGGGGGAGACGACCTCGACCTCGTCGGGGGCGAAGTAGTAGTGACGCCCGTACCACCGGTGCAGGTCCGCGCCCGGATCGTCGACGAGGATCACGGCGAGGTGCCGCGCGTCGTCGACGTCCAGGAAGACCCCCTCGACGATGGCCTCGCGCCCGTCGAGAAACATGTCCTGCGCGTCGCTGCCCCGCCCGCGCGGCCGCAGCCGGACGCGGGCGCCCCTGGCCACCCGGATGCCGTCGACCAGGACGGCCTCGCGGTCGGGTGACACCGCGGCGTCCGCCTCCGGATCCCACCAGCGCGGCGGAGACGCCTCTCGCGCGGGCGTGGTCGCCGGTTGCCGGCTCGGCGTCACGGCGCCGGCGTCCGTGACCCCGTTGGGGACCTTGTCGGTGACCCCGATGGTGACGTTGTTGGTGACATCGTTGGTGACGCCGACGGCCATGACGTCAGTGCCGGCGACGGAACCCGTGGCCGCCGATACCGGGCGCAGCGACCGGACGGCACCGTGGAGGCGGGCGAAGACGTCGTCGGGGATGAGCTCGACCCGGTCGATGATCTTCGCGGCCCGTGGGTCGGTCGCCCGGGCCTCCTGCTTCTCCTCGTCGGTGAGCGTCATCGTCCGCAGCGAGAGGATCTCGTCGATCTCGGTCGCGTCGAACAGGTCACCCGGGCTCTCCGGCGCCACTGCCGGACGGTCGTACAGGATGATCGGCGCCGACAGGACGACGTCGTCGGCGTCGGCCGCGCCCGCCAGCACCGGGAACGTGTGCAGGTTCTCGCACGCCCGGGTGGCCCGCGCCGCCCAGGCGGGGGGATCAAGCGCGGACAGGAACTTCCCGCCCCGCACGCCGAGCAGGGAATGCGTGGCGAGCATCGCGCGGCTCAGCGCCTCCTGGCGGGAGGCCCGCGTGGCCAGGTCCGTCGCGGTGTTCTCGGTTTCGACGCGCAGCAGCCACGCCGGGAACGGCGTCTCGGCGGCCTGCGCGGACAAGGACACCACCGCGGACACCGGCTGCTGGGTGCGCACGATTCTGATGTCGCCCTCGACCGGCTCGACCGACTCGGCGGCCGGGAAGAACACCTGGCGCTGGCACGGTCCGGCGATCACCTCGGACAGCTCGACCGCGATGTCGATCTCCCGCTCGACGGCCTCGTCGAAGGTGAGGTACCGCTCGCCACCACTGGACGCCGCGTCGACCTCGACGAACGGGGCCTCGGCGGACTGGGCACGCTCGTCCCGTTGCTGTACCGAGCGTTGCTGTACCGAGCGGCGCTGCAACTGCAGGAAACGCAGGCGGATGTGGATGACCGCGCTCGGGGGCGCCTCGACCAGGCATTCGGTCCGCTGCCGCCACGCGTCCGACGACCCCGCCACGGTGGCGGTGGGGAGACAGTTCGCCTCGACCCATGGCCTGGGCGCGAGGACACCGAACTGCCAGCGCACCCGGTTCTTTCCCGACGAACGCCGGTAGGGATAGAGCAGGTAGCCCTCATACAGCACCGCGTCGGCGACCGCTCGCGCCGCCGCGAACCCCGGCGGCGGTGGTCCCAGCTCGACCGGCTCGATCGGCTCGGAATGCTCGGAATGCTCGGCTCCCCTCGGCACGCGGCGGCCCTGAGCGATGCGCATATCCACTCCGTTCAGATCCGGTCAGAGCGCGGAGGACTCGACCGGCGCGGACCCCGAAAGGGCGTCCGCCGGGTCGGCCGACGGGTGATGGTGGTGATGCGTCGAGCAGGCCGAGGCCTCGGCCTCGCGGTGGCCGCGCTGGTGGCGAAGCCAGCCGTACCAGGCGGACAGGCCCTCGCCCGTCCGAGCGGAGACCGTCATGACCTCGGCGCGCGGACTGGCGAGGCGAATCCGCCGCTCGCAGGCCGCCACGTCGAAGTCGACATGCGGCAGGAGGTCGCACTTGTTGATGAGAACGAGGTCGGCGGACGCGAACATCCGGGGGTACTTGGCCGGCTTGTCCTCGCCCTCGGTCACGGCCGTCACGACGACGCGGGCGCCCTCGCCGAGGTCGAAGAGCGCGGGGCAGACCAGGTTGCCGACGTTCTCGACGAATATGAGCTGCCCGGGCGTCAGCGGAAGCGCGCGCAGCCCGCGGTCGAACATCTCCGCGTCGAGATGACAGCCGTCGCCCGTGTTTACCTGGACCACCGGGGCGCCGCTGGCCCTGATTCGGTCCGCGTCGAGCACGCCTTCCTGGTCACCCTCGACGACCGCGATCGGCCACTCGACGTTCAGCTCACGGATGGTGCGTTCGAGCAGGGTGGTCTTCCCTGCGCCCGGTGAGCTCATGATATTTACGGCGAGGATGCCCTGATGAGCCAGCCAATGTCGGTTGGAAGCGGCAAGGGTGTCATTCTTCGCGAGTATGCGCTCCTCAAGGGTCACCAGCCGGATGTCGTCCCGATCGCGGCGTACCGGTTCGTTGTCGCGGCGTACCGGATCGACGGGCCCAATGATCCTGGGCTGGGCGTCGCCGTCACACCCGCAGGTCACGCACATCCGTTCCCACACCTCCACCGTGGCGCCAGCTGTGCTCTCGGGACTCTGTCGCCGGGCATGGTCGCCGAGCATGCGAAAAGCCGCGGGGCACGCGAAAGAGGATCATTCTTGCGTGCTCTTTGGCCCGGCCGCCACCTCGACCGACGCGACGGTCAGCTCGTCGCCACCGAGCACCTCCACGTCGGCGCTGCCGCAGCCGCACAGGGGAAACGGGGTGTCGATGACGAAGTCGTCCTGCCCGCAGCTTCGGCAGCGTGCCCGTCCGGGCGGGGTGTCGATATGCAGGCGGGCGCCCTCGACGACGGTGCCAGCGGCGACCAGATCGAAACAGAAGCGGACGGCGTGCGGTGCCACGCCCGATACCTGGCCAATCGTGAGATTGACCGTCAGAACGCGTTGGTTCGGTATCCGGTCGGAAATCATCTCGACAATGCCCTGTGTCACGGCAAGCTCATGCATATGCGGTTCGCCTGCCCACGGGAGACCTCCCGACGACTTCCACCGGCACTATCTTCCTGGCGGCTACCGATAATCCTCCGCGACCGCCACCTCGCCCATACAATTTAGCGGCGGCCACGGGATGTGTCGCGTCGAGACGGTGCGGCGATTCCTGTACCCGCGGGACCGCGGAGGAAGCCCGCCCGGCCTCTCGCGGGAATTTCCTGAACGCCCGGAAAACCTGCGTTGCATCCGGTCGCGAAGGCGGCTGGTCAGGCGCCGGCTGGTCGGGCGCTGTCGGGTGGGGAGCCATGGGGTGGGGAGCCGCGCAGGGCCCGAGGGAGGTAGTTCGCGCCTGGCCCGCGCTGCGCGGTGATGTCGCCGGGGTTGGACACGGCGCAGCGGTCGAGCGACAGGCAGCCGCAGCCGATGCAGGATTCGAGCCCGTCACGCAGTTTGAGCAGGGCGGCGATCTGCTCGTCCAGGCGGGTGCGCCACGACTCGGACACCGACGTCCAGTCCTCGCGGGTCGGGGTGCGGCTTTCCGGCAGTGTCGCCAGGGTCGCCCGGATCTCGTCCAGCGACAGCCCCACGTTCTGCGCGGCGCGGATGAAGGCCAGTCTGCGCAGGACGTGGCGCGGGTAGCGGCGCTGGTTCCCGGCCGTGCGGGTCGTCTCGAGCAGCCCCTGGGACTCGTAGTAACGCAGCGCCGAGGCGGGGAGGCCGCTGCGCGCGGACGTCTCCCCGACGGTCAGCAGATCAGTTGCCCGCACTCCGCACTCTCCCTTGCCGCCCGGCAACGCTCCGGCCCACCCGCCGGGTCGGGCGCGCTCGACCCTTGACTTGAAGTTAACTTTAACTATGACGATCGCCGCATGACCACTGATCCTGTTGCACTGATCACCGGCGGGTCGCGGGGACTGGGGCTCGCCCTGGCTCGTGCCCTCGCCGAACGCGGCTGGCGGGTCGTCGTTGACGGCCGCGACGCCGCGCGCCTCGCGGAGGCGGTGGCGTCGACGCCCGCCGTCGCGCCGACGCCCTCCGTGCCGGGGAAGGCCGCTGGCGGCGTGAGGCTCCGTCAGCCTGACGACCCCTGCGACCGGGTCGTCGCGGTCGCCGGCGACGTCACCGACGCGGCGCACCGGCGGGGGCTCGTCGACGCGGTGACGAGCGTCGGCCGACTGGACCTCGTCGTCGCCAATGCCAGCGAGCTCGGCCCGAGCCCGCTGCCCGCGCTCGCCGACGCACCCCTCGACGCCGTCCGCGCCGTCTATGAGACGAACGTCATCGCGCCGCTGGCGCTGGTCCAGCTGGTACTGCCGCTGCTGCGCGAAAGCGGCGGGACGCTGCTCACGATCAGCTCGGACGCCGCTGTCGAGGCCTACCCGCGCTGGGGCGTGTACGGGCCGTCGAAGGCCGCCCTCGACCACCTCGCCGCCGTCCTCGGCGCCGAGGAGCCGGAGGTGAGCGTGTACGCGGTCGACCCGGGGGACATGCGGACCGAGATGCACCAGCGGGCGTTCCCCGACGAGGACATCTCCGACCGGCCGCCGCCCGAGCAGGTGGCACCGGCGATCCTGCGGCTGATCGAGGCGCGCCCGGCCAGCGGCCGCTATCGCGCGGCCGACCTCGCGGTCGATCCCAGGGGTGATCTCAGGGCTGACGTGGCGGCCGATCTCGCCGCCGGCCGCCCAGCCGACCTCCGGGCGGCGGAGGCCGTTCGATGAGCGCCGTCGCGTTCGATCTGCCGACGGGCCTGGAGGCATCCGCGCCGCCCGAGCGGCGCGACGGCGTCCGTCTCCTCGTCGCGCGTCCGAACGGCATCCGCCATGCCCGCTTCGCCGAGCTCGGCGAGCACCTGGCGCCCAGCGACCTGGTCGTCGTCAACACCTCCGCGATGCTTCCGGCCGCCGTGAGCGGCTCCCGCCACAGCCTTGGAGCCGTGGCCGTGGCCGGAGCTGGGACCGTGGCCGGAGCTGGGGCCGGGGACGGCGCGGTCGTCGTCCACTTCGCGACGGCGCTCGACGACGGCGACTGGGTGGTCGAGGTCCGGGCGGCGGACCCGGCCGCGGCGGGACCGGTCGGCGACCTGCGGCCCGGGGAACGGATCGCGCTGCCTTACGGCGTCTGGCTGACGGTCCACGCGCCGCGTCCCGCCGGCCAGGACCGGCTGTGGCGGGCGAGCGTGCCGGTCGACGGCGGTGTCGTGCCGTACCTGCGGCATGTCGGCCGGCCGATCCGTTACGCGTACGTGCTCGCCCCCCAGCCGATGGACGCCTATCGCACGGTGTTCGGCCGCGACCCGGGCAGTGCCGAGATGCCGAGCGCCGGGCGCCCGTTCTCGACGGACCTGGTGACCGACCTGGTCACCCGTGGCATCGGCGTCGCGCCGGTGTTGCTGCACACCGGTGTCTCCTCGCAGGAGCCCGGCGAGCCGCCGCAGCCGGAACGGTTCCGGGTCGACGCGCACACGGCCCGGCTGGTGAACGCGACGCGTCGGTGGGGCGGGCGGGTGGTCGCGGTCGGCACCACCGCCACCCGCGCCCTCGAGTCAGCCACCGGCCCGGACGGGACGGTGCGGGCCGCCGCCGGCTGGACCGACGTCGTCCTCGGCCCCGACAGGCCGGCCCGCACGGTCACTGGCCTGGTCACCGGGTGGCACGCGCCCGGAGCGTCGCACCTGGACCTGCTCGAGGCCGTCGCCGGCCCCGGTCTCGTCGCCGCAGCCTACCGCGAGGCGCTGCGCGAGCGCTACCTGTGGCACGAGTTCGGCGACAGCTGCCTGCTCCTGCCCTGACCGCGCGGGCCGAGCGCGCCGGCCGGCTCGCGGGCCCGACTCGGCTCGCGGGCGGTCATCCGCCTGGCGGGCGTTGGAGCTGGACCTGCCGCTCGGTGTCGACGAAGCCGAGCGCGCGGTAGACGCGGATGGCCTCGTCATCGGGATCGGCGACGATGACCAGCGTGCGCGCGCCGAGCTCGCGCTCACCCCGCTGCCCGAGGCCGTACTGCCCGAGGCCGTGGACGACAGCCGAGGCCAGGCCGCCGCGGCGATGGCCAGGGTGGGTCTCGACGTTCTGGAAACGGGCCAGCCCGCCCCCGTCGCTGACCAGGCCCGCGCCGGACCTCAGCTGACCGTCGACGAAGGCGCCGAACCAGACGCCGCCGCCCGCCTCGCAGAGCCGGCGCTCCTCGGCGACCGTCCTCGCGATGAACAGCCGTTCCTCGGCCGACGGTTCCTCGTCGCTGTGACAGGCGGCCCGCAGGCGGGCCGCCTGTGCCCAGTCGTCGTCACCGGCCAGCGGCCGGATCGTGGCAGCCGCCGGCGGGCGGGCCGGCGGTGTCAGCCGGGTGGCGGTCAGGACCGAGGTCACCTCCACCGTCACCCCGAGGCGGGCGAGCTCGGACTCGTCGCCGGCCTCGCCGTCGGCGCCGTCCACGCCCAGGGCGAGATGGGGGGCCCGCGGAAACGCGTCGGCGAACGCGACCGCCCACCGGTCCGCGTCGCCGCGGCGCACCGGGCCGTCGACCAGGATGAAGTTCCCCCACCAGAAGTCGGGATTGGTAGGGGTGCGGACGACCAGGTGGGACGCGTGCTCGGCGATGAGGGAGCCCGTCAGTCTCCGCACCATCAGGTCGGTCCGGAACCCGAGCGAGATCACCTTCACCGCCCGATCATAGGACCGCCTACGGACGGAACCCAGTGGCGTCAGGTGGTGGCCGTGGCGGATGCCTCGGCGGCCGCGGCCGCGGCCGCGGCCGCGGGCTGGGCCGGGACGGCGGTGAGACCGGCGGTCCGTTCCAGGCGGTCGAGCTCGGTGAGCCAGAGGCCGACCAGCCGGGCGCCGTCCGGCACGTTGCCGTTGACCGCGACGGACAGCGAGGCCGTGGGCCCGAGGACGCCCAGCATGACGAACAGGCGCTGTCCCGGAAGGAGAACCGGGATCGGCGTCCCCGCGGTGACCGGGCAGCCCGCCACGGCCATCGGACCGGCCAGGACGCCGACGTTCGACGTCGTCACGGGCACCCTTCGGGAATCCATTCCCATCGCCACCGCCCTGGACCCGAAACGGGCCGGGATCTTCTCGAACCACCAGCGCTCGCCGGCCGCCACGTTCTCGGCGCCGCGGTAGCGCGACGTCTGCCGGCGTACCGTCTCGAAACGGCTCCAGGGCGATATGGGACCGCGGGGCAGAGAAACGCGAGCGCCTACGACATAGTTGCCCAGGCCGCCGAACTCATCTTTGCGGCGGATACTGACCGGCATCAGCGCCCGCACCTCGCGGCGTCCGTCGACCGGCCGCGACCAGGCGTCGAGGGCGCCGGACAACGCGACCAGGAAGACGTCGTTGACGGTGGCGTCGTACGCCCGGCCGAGGGCTCGCAGCCGCTCGACGTTCGTCGTCGCCCAGTACAGGTTGTGAGCTTTCGACCATGGCCGCGTCAGCGCCTCCAGGCTGCCGGCCGGCGTCGCCCAGCCGAGGACGCGCCCCAGGGCCACCGCCAGCCCGCGTGGGGTGACCCGCCCGTCGCGTCCCCGGCGCGGCGGCGCGGCGGCGGGCCCTTCGCCGAAGAGCATGCCCAGCACCTGGTGCAGGGCCGCCCCGTCGAGCCAGATATGGCTGGCGCGGAACAGGATGTGGAACTCGTCGGCGCCGGGACCTGGCAGCAGGCAGATCTCCCACGGCGGCGCGTCCAGCGGGATCGGCGCCCGGCAGCGCCACTCGACGAAGGCCCGCAGCTCCGCCTCTCCCGCACCCGCCGACAGGTGGTGCTCCCGGACATGGGTCGATACGTCGTAGCCCGGCTGGGGTGTCCAGGCGGGCCAACCGGCGCGGCCCGCGGCGGCCGTCAGCCTATGCGTCAGGGCCGGGAACCTCCGTGCCCGGTCGAGCACCGCGGCGCGCGCGGCGCCGAGATCGCAGGTGCCCGCGGCCCGCAGCAGATAGGCGACCGCGACCGGCGCGGCGCTGTTTTTCCGCTGATAGCCGAGAAGCGCGCTGTCCATCCTGCTCAGCGGGCTGGACCCCGTTTCGGAAAACTTCTCAGGACGCATCCAAACCCCCCACATCGCAGGGCGCCCGCCCCCCGGTCGGCAATCCGAAAAAAGAGCACGACGACGGGGGAATGACACCTGCCGTACGAACAGACGCGACCATGGAACCGTAGGCCGGCGTAGTCGCCGTTGATTCATCCGTCCGTTCTGCGCAGCGATACCGGAGGTTCGCGGGAAACCATTCCTTGGTTTCCGACCGGGTCTTCCCGCCCCATGGGCGCAATCGGTGCCCCAGGGAGGCCGGGCGTGGCGTCGTGGTCGCCGCCGCCGATGGCCGCGTCGGCGGACCTCTCGGTTGCCCGGCGAGTAGCCAAGCTCACAGCCTGGTCGCACCGCCAGCGGTGCCCGGAGCTGGGCAGGAGGGCAGATGTGGTCTGAGGATGAGGCCACCGGGCCCGGCTTGCGCAGACCCTACTGTTACGTAACTGTATGGTTGGAAAAAAGTGGAGGCGGCGCGGAGGGTCCGGCTGGATGGGCACACAGACAGGTCGCGGCAGGTTCGCCACGGCGGCCGTCGATGGAACCGGCGCATCCGAACCAGGGGCCGCCGCGGAACCGAGCCTTGGGGCACTGATCGGGGAAGACTGGCGCAATCATGGCCGCTCGCTCGTCCATCCCGGCATGCACGCGCTGGTGGTGTACCGGGTGGGCCACTGGCGGCTCACTGCGCCGGCCTGGCTTCGGTCTCCGGTCGGCATCATCTACAAACTCGTCAACGAACTTGTGATCCGTGCCCTGTACGGGGTGGAGATCGCCGACGAGGCGGTCATCGGCCGCCGGGTCCGGATCGGGCATCACCAGGCGGTGCAGATCCCCGCGTTCTGCGTGCTGGGTGACGACTGTCTCATCCGCCACAACGTCACGATCGGGTTCGCCTCCGCCGACGCGTCCCGGCACGCGGTGCCCACCATCGGCGCCCGGGTGGAGATCGGCCCCGGTTCGCACCTGCTCGGCCCCATCACGATCGGGGACGACGTCAGGATCGGGCCGAACTCGATCGTGACCGTCGACGTCCCGGCCGGCGCGACCGTGTTCGCGGCTCCCGCCCGGGTGATGAGGCGGCCCACATGAGCACGAGATGGGACGACGGCCGGGACGCCGGAGCCGGTCCGATGCGCACCGGTCTCGACCGGGCGCGGGCGGCCGAACGGGCGGGTGACGACGCCGGCGCGGTGCGGTGGGCGCTGGTCGCGACCGACGCGGGCGACGACCTGGCCGCCTGGTCGGCGGCCGCCGGTGTCGTGGCACGCTGCCTGCCGAGGGTGGCGCCGCTGGCCCGAACGGCGCGGGTGGCCGTGCTCGGCAGCTACACGACGTCGCAGCTCTCGGCGCTGCTGCCGGTGGCGGCGGCGCGGGCGGGGGTGGCGGTCGAGCTCTACGAGTGTGGCTACGGCCAGTACCGCCAGGAGATCCTCGACCCGTCGAGCGGGCTGTACCGGTTCGGCCCGGACGTCGTCGTCCTCGCGGTGCACGCCGGCGAGGCCCAGCTGCCGGCGATGAGCGAGGACCCGGACGCGGACGTGGCGGCCGAGGCCGCCCGTTGGACGTCGCTGTGGGACCTGCTCGTCGACCGGACCGGGGCCAGGGTCGTGCAGCACCTGTTCGCCGTCCCGCCGGACGTGGCGCTGGGGCACCTGGCCGCGCGCACTCCGGGCTGCCGGGCCACGATGCTCGCCGCGGTGAACGCCGCGCTCGGGCGGGCCACCGGCAGCCGCGTGGCGCTGGTCGACTGCGACCGGCTCGCGGCCGAGGTCGGCAAGCGCCGCTGGTTCGACGCCCGTTACTGGCACCGGGCCAAGCAGGCGGTCTCGCTCGGCTGCGTGCCGCTGCTGGCCCGGCACACCGCCGCGGTGCTCGGCGCCCAGCTCGGCGCCAGCCGCAAGTGCCTGGTGCTCGACCTGGACAACACGCTCTGGGGTGGTGTGCTGGGCGAGGAGGGCCTCGGCGGCATCGCCCTGGGCGACGGCCCCGCCGGCGAGGCGTTCACCGCGTTTCAGGACCACATCCTGGAACTGAAGGCCAAGGGTGTGATCCTCGCGGTCTGCTCGAAGAACAACGACGCCGACGCCCGTGAGGTGTTCGAACGCCACCCCGGCATGCGGCTGCGGCTCGACGACATCGCGATGTTCTCCGCGTCCTGGGCGGACAAGCCGGCGCAGATCCGCCAGATCGCGAGCACGCTCGGCATCGGCCTGGACTCGCTGGTCTTCGTCGACGACAACGCCGCCGAGCGGGAGGTCGTGCGCCAGCTGGTCGGCGAGGTCGACGTGATCGATCTGCCGCCCGACCCACACGGCTACGTGCGGGCGCTGGCGTCCTATCCGTTCTTCGAGACCCCGGCCCTCACCACGGAGGACGCGGACCGCGCCGCCCAGTACCGCGCCCGCGCCCAGGCCGCCCAGCTCGCCGCCGGCGCCACGTCGCTGGAGGACTTCCACCGAAGCCTCGCGATGGTCGCCACCGTCGTCCCGCTCGACGAGGTGACCCTGCCGCGGGTCGCGCAGCTGGTCGTCAAGACCAACCAGTTCAACCTCACCGGCCGGCGCCGAAGCCAGGCCGAGCTCGCCGAGCTCGCCGCCGACCCGGCCACCGCGGTGCTCTGCGTCCGGCTCACCGACCAGTTCGCCGACCACGGCCTGGTCGCCGTCGCGATCGCCCGCCAGGAGCACGACGTACTCGACATCGACACCTGGCTGATGAGCTGCCGAGTGATCGGCCGGACGCTGGAGGACGAGACGGCCGGGCTTCTCATTGCCGAGGCTCGCCGCCGCGGTTGCCGCTACCTGCGTGGGCACTACGTACCCACGGCCAAGAACGGACTGGTCAGCGATTTGTTCAGCCGTCTCGGATTCGCCCCCGCCCCCGCCGAGCCGGCCCCCACCGGGGGCGTTCGTTCGCCCGAACACCAGTCCGGCGCCGTCTCCTGGCTGCTCGCCGTCGACGACGCCGGCAGCCCGCCCGGCCTCATCCAGATCACCCGAACCGACCGGGAACTCGAAGGGAGCACGAGCTGACCATGGACGATCGACTGCAGCAGGTCTTTCGGGAGATCTTCGCTGACGACGCCCTCGTCGTCTCCGACGACACGACCGCCGCCGACATCCCCGCCTGGGACTCGCTGGCGCACATCAATCTCATGTTCGCCGTCGAGAACGAGTTCGAGATCGAGATCCCCGACGATCGGCTCGGCTCCTTCGGCACCGTCGGTGAGCTGCGTCGGTTCCTCGAGGCGCGAGCCGTCGCCCGCTGAGCTGGGCGAGCGGCTGAGCGGCTGAGCTGGGCGAGCACCGCCGAGCGGTGGCCGTCCGGCCCGCGAGAGACCCCTCGTCACAACCCTCGTCTCGCACCCGGTACTCATCGGCCTGAGGAAGGCGCCAACACCTCCGATATAAACGAGCGGGAATGGCCCGCTGGACGGGCGCGAGCCTGGCTTCGGGGAGGTGCGTCCGAGTGCGGCACGGTCCCGACGCAGATCCGCCGGAGGCGCCGCCGACGGCCGGCCACGGGCATTCGCCGGGATGACGGCGCCGGCCGACACGGCGAGTGAGCTGTTTATATCGGGCATCACGTTGATGGCCATCGCGCTGATGCTGGATGGCGTCTCCGTCGTCCTTATGCCGCTGGCCGGCAGGAGGCCACGCAGAGGTGGACGAGCGGCGAGGAGAACGAAGGCCCGGCTGGACTCGGTCGTCACCGCGTTCGAGCGGACGGGCCGATGGCTGCCAGTGGCCGACGTGTCGGCCGCGCTCGCCTGCCGCGACCAGGTCGCCCGCCGGGCGCTCGCCCTCGTGGCCCCCGGGTTCGTCGTCGCGAGCCTTGGCGTCATCGTCGCCGCGACCGGCCAGCTGTGGAGAATGGGACCTTGGCGATCGGCGGCGGAAGAACAGCCAGAACTGAAGCTGGCCGGGCTGATGGTGGGCTACCTCGCCCTGGTCGGGATGTGCCTGCTGGTGCAGCGTCAGATTTACAACTGGAACGCTGACTACTTCGCCGCCTACAGCCTGTTACGTGCCGCCGAGCTCGTCGTGGACCTTGACCGTGCGCGGGTGGCCGCGGATCTGGCGGGGATCGACCAGGTGGCAGTCCGGCGGGAGCTGAGCGGCCAGCTCCGATCGGCGGCCGGATACGTCCGGCGCCTGATCGGAAAGGCTCTTCCGATGCTGGCCGGCAAAGACGAGCTGCGTCTGGTGACCGCGCAGGCGGAAGACATCGCGGCTGGCTTCCGGGGTTGGCAGGTGCTCGCGGTCTCGGGCTCGCCGGACGAGCTCGCGCGGCTGCTCCCGGCACTCGGCGACGCTCTCGCCGCGCTCGTCCAGCACCGTTTCCGGGACCTCCCCCGGATCATCGACGCGCTGGCCGCCGTTCCGCCGGATGACGGGCCGCGAACAGGTCCGTCATCCGGGGGGACGGCGGGAGACCTCGGATACCTCGCGTCTGAGCGGCAAGGACCAGCGACGGTGGGAGAGCCGGGGCTCATTCTTTCCGGCGACGACCGGCATCGGCTGTGTATCACTCTCGCCGAGATATTCCATGAGGCGGCCGAGGCCGGGATGGTGCTCGACTCCATCGACTTTCCCCGTGGGCGGCGACCCAGCTGGCACGGCAGCAACCCCGAGATCTGGTGGAGCCAGGTATTCGACAACCTTGACTCCGGAATCGTCCAGGACGCATATCGTCGCCTGCTCCGGGCGGCGCGCGCCCGTCGCCCGCACAACGCGATGTTCGCCGAGATCGCGCGGCGCCACGGGATGAGCGACGAGCCGCACCGCCAGTCCTTTCCGCCCGCTGACGGGGCCCAGCGGGCGGGGTGGGGAATCTCCCAATGGATCCGGCGGAAGGTGTGACCGACCGCGTCACCCGTACCGAATCGTCCAGGCGAACTGGCCTGGCCTCAGGCGGTAGAAATTGGACCCGATCTTGACCGCTACCTGCGGCAACAGGAACGGACCGAGTCGACAGGTGGCGGGATGCAACTGTATGACTCCGAAACGTGAAGGGTTGTTCGGATGGGATCTCGGCGGGCCTCGCTGCGTTCGAAGCGACCGGTGGTCGCCTGCGCCGTTCATGATCTGGTGGGATCGTCGGAGCTATCGCGCCGAAAATGCCACCAGATCATGAAAGTGGGTGGCGATCCGCAGCTTGTACGCGTTGCTAAACACCCGCCGCGACGGACGCGGCGCCGGATCACCCCGCGGCGACAACCCGCCCCCACGTTCCCGCGACTCTGACTCCACGAACACAACGATCTCCGATCACGCCCCCATGGCCAACCCGCATCCAGCGGGTGTCTCACCCGAGACCGACAGGGAGGGGGTTACCCTCGGTCCGACGGACGGCGACCAGAACCCCTGTGCACGAATCCGTGCACGAGGAGGCTGGTTCGCCGCTGGTCGGCGAAGAGGGCAAGGGCCGGTGCTGAGTGTCCGAGGTGGGCCTCAGGCGGACTCGCTGCGCCGCGCTCCCGACGTCCGAGCCTGGTGGGCGCGGCGGCCGCGGGCGACCTCGGTGGCGAGCGCGTCGAGCGGCTGGGCGAACGGCGCCAGCGGGTCGGCGAGCAGAGCGGCCAGCCAGTCCCGCGCGGCGGCGAGACCGGCCTGGTCGAGGGCGTAGTACCGGTGAGTGCCCTCGGCGCGCACGGTCACCAGCCCGGCCGCGCGCAGCACCTTGAGATGCTGCGAGACGGCGGGCTGCGAGATCGGCGCCCGGGCCCGCAGCGTCGCGACGACCGATCCGACGGGCTGCTCGCCGGTGGCGAGGAGCTCCAGGATCTGCCGGCGGACCGGTTCGCCGAGCGCCTCGAAGACGCCGTCCACCTAGCTCCCGGCGCTCTCGTCCTCGCCCGTCGCGGGCACGGCATCCGCGACCACGGCATCCGGGGCGGCGGCATCCGGGGCGGCGGCATCCGGGGGAACGGCATCGTCGGGGACGACGGTGTAGAAGGTCACGGTGCGCGCGGCGGCCTCATGCGCCGGCCCCGGCTCGTCGCCGTCGCGGACCGCGGCATCGGCCCAGCCCACCGCGCAGCGCCGCACGAACTCGACGCCGTTCGGCGTCGTGGCGAAGGCTGCCCCCTCCGCCGGGTCGACCGGCATTCCGCTGTCGAGGTGCAGGCCGAGACCCATCAGAGCCAGGTCCCAGCCGACGCCGACGGCGCCGGGACCGAACTGCTTCCAGAAGTCGGGGTCTACGGGCGACTCGTGGACCAGCTCGAGGATGGTGCCGGCGCCGGCCGGCGTGAGGGTGACCTCCAGCCAGGACACCAGGCCGCCGAACTCCCAGGTCACGGCGAACGACTCGGGCTCCTCGCAGCGCTCGACGACACCGCCGGCGTTGCCCTCTAGCTGGTAGCGGCCGCCCAGCACCAGATCGCCGCTGACGGGCAGGAACCAGCGGGGGATGCGGTCGACGTCGGTCACGGCGTCCCAGAGATCGGCCTGGTCGGTGCTATACGTCCGACGGGCGACGGCGATCTTCGTAGGCTGGCCGTTCCGGGAGCCGCCGCGGACCTCGCGGGCGACCAGCCCGGCGGCGGCGACGGGATCGATGGTGTTCATGGCTCGACTATATAAGCCACCACTTATTTAATGGCGGGTGGGTAGGACCTGCTCCGACGCGGTCGCGTGGACATCGCGTGGACATCGCCCGAGCGGCTGTCGCCGCCGCTGACGCGCCTCGCGGCGTCGGCCTACTGTTGGTCGGTGCCGAACCTGGCTCATACGAGCGTGCCGCCGTGGGCGCGTCCGGGTGCTCCGGCGTCCTCGCCCGTCGACGCCGTCGCGAACGCCGACGCCGTCGCGAACGCCGACGCCGTCGCGAGCGCCGACGACGGCGGGGGCGCCGCGTACGTCCTGGTCGGCGTGGGCCCGGAGGCGGCGGGCGTACTGGCGTCGTGGTGGGATGAGCTCGCCCCGCGCCCCGGCCGTCCAGACCCGGTGGTGCTGTGCGCCGCCGACGTGGCGACGGCGGGCGAACGGCTCGCGGCGGCCCTGGCCGAGGCGCGGGTCGGCGTCCGGGTGCGGCTGGCTGGTTCCGTCGGTTGCTGCCTCGCCCTGCGGGCGACGGCGATCGCGGCCGGTCTCGAGGACGACGAGCTGTCCGTCGCCCCGACGGGAGCCGGACCGATCGAGGTGGCCTGTGTCCACTGCGGCGGTGTCGCCTCGGTCGAAGCCGCGATCGGCGACGTCGTCGGCTGCCCGGGCTGCGGGCGTGGCCTGGTCATCTACCACCACGTTTCCCGCCGATTGGGCCGCTTCCTGGGATTCCAGGCGGATGCCGGGGCGAGCGCCGAATGACCAGCGCGGGTTCTGGATGAACATCGCGGGCCATGGATGAGCAGCGCAGGCGCCGAATGACCGGCGGCCTGGATCTCGAACTGGTCGTCGTCGCCGTCGACGAGCCGGTGCCGGGAGTCCGGAGCATCCGGCTGGCCGCGCCCGACGGGCGCGAGCTGCCGGGCTTCGTCCCCGGCAGCCACCTCCTGCTGGACTGCGGCGGCCGGGTCAACGCCTACAGCCTCACCTCCGCCGGCCTCGGCCCCAGCGAGTACGCCGTCTCGGTGCTGCTGGTGGCGAACGGCCTCGGCGGATCGCGCTGGATACACGAGCGTCTCGCCCCGGGCGACCGGTTGGCCGCCCGCCTGCCGCGCAGCGCGTTTCCGCCGGTCGCGCGCGCCCGTCGGCACCTGCTGGTCGCGGGTGGCATCGGGGTGACGCCGATCGTCGCGCATCTGCGGGCCGCCCGGCGGCGCGGTCACGACGCGCAGGTCCTCTACGTCCACCGCCCCGGGCGCGGCGCCCACGTCGACGACGTCATCGGGCTCTCCGACGGCCGCGCCGAGCTCTTCACCGACCGCCGGGCGTTCTCCACCCGGGTCGAGGAGGCACTCGCCGACCAGCCGCTGGGAACGCATCTGTACGTCTGCGGCCCCGCCGCGTTGACCGACCAGGTCGTCGCCACCGCGGCTGGACTCGGCTGGCCGGCGTCGCGGATCCATACCGAGCGGTTCGGCGCGGCCGTGCTGGAGCCCGGCGCCTCCTTCGACGTCGTCCTCGCGAGGACCGGCGGGACGCTGACGGTCCCCGGCGGCACCAGCCTGCTCGAGGCGCTCGAGTCCGCCGGCCTCGACGTCGCGAGCCGTTGCCGCCACGGCGTGTGCGGTGAGTGCCGGATCCCGGTCACGGCCGGGCGTCCACTGCACCGCGACCTGTTCCTGTCCGAGGAGGAGAGATCCTCCGGCGCCTGGGTCATGCCCTGCGTCTCCCGGGCAGACGGCTCCCACCTGGAGGTCCCGCTCTGATGGCCGTCCCGGAACCGTCGCCGTCGCCGTCGTCGCCGCCGAGCGTCGCGGAATCGTCGCCGCTGCGCCACGGCTTCCCGTTCCCCTTCACCGACGAGCGTTTCCGGTACAGCACCAACGTCGAGCCCGCCCGCATACCGGTCCACACCGCGGCCGGCCGATGGGGCGCGGCGGTCGTCGACATCGACGGCGAATATCACCGTGAGCTGACCGAGCGCGCCCGGATTCTCGCTCAGGACCCGACACGGCACGCGGTCCCCACGCACATGCGAACGGCGGCGTGGGACGCCACGCTGATCCTGCTGCGCGAGCTGGGCGCGAGCTACCCGGCCGACATGTTCCTCACCCGGACAGGCACCGACCGCTGGCACTGGGAGAACCGCCGGCTCGGCGTCGAGGCCGATCTCGTCTACGGAGAGGACGCGACACTGCCCGGCGGGCCGCTGCGCTGGGTCGCGAACCAGGTTCAGGAGGACGTCGTTCTGCTCGACGAGCGGGCGGGCCAGCTCTGGGTCGACGCCGGCGTCGTGACCTTCGCGGCCGCCTGGAGCTTCGGGTTCGACCTGGGCATGAGTTTTCTGGAGATCCACGGCCCGGTTCCGCGTATCCACGCAGAGGGCGTCATCAGTCGGGCCCAGGAGTTCATCAGGCGACTCCAGCCGCATCAGCCATACCGCCGGACCAACTGGGGGATGACCGTCGGCCGGCGCCTAGACGTCTCCCTCGAGCGCTACCCCGACTGGGCGCCGGACCGGGCGCGGCTACAGCGGGCCGACGACGAGGCATTCGGGCGGCTGCTCCACCTGCGGGTCGAGGTTCAGCACCTAATGCGGCTGCCGGACTCCGGCGCGGTCATGTTCCTCATCCGCACCTACCTGCTCTCGTTCGAGCAGCTCGCGGCCGTCGAGCCCTGGCGTCGCCGTACCGCCGACGTTCTGGCGCACCTGCCGGGCGACGTCGCCGACTACAAGGGCCTCGCCGACTTTCGCGACCGGGCCGTCGCCTGGCTGCGCGCCGCAGGCCCGCCGCCCGCCGCCCTGGCACCGAACTGACCCGGGGCCGAACCGGCCGGGCAGGGACCGTCGGCACGGCCCGGCCAGGGGCCGTCAGCACGGCACGGCCAGGGCGACCGGGGCGCGCAAGATCAGGGCTTTCGGGCCACCCCAGCCAACAGCCAGTCGGTCTGGGGGCTGTCGCCGGCGGGGTGCCACTGCCAGGGCCGGACGACGCCCGGCTCGAGGAGCTCCAGCCCGGCGAAGTAGCTCTGGATCGTGGCGCGCGAGCGGAAGATCATGGGTGAGGTGGCCGCCCTCATGACCGCCGCCGTCCTGGCGACGGCGTCGGCCGGCGGGCCGTCCGACGTCATGTGCGAGAGCAGGAGATACGAGCCTGACGGGACGGCTCCCATGATTTTCGCGACGATGCCCGCCGGGTCCTCGTCGTCCTCGACGAAGTGGAGAACGGCGGCCATGAGAACGCCGACGGGCCGCGAGAAGTCCAGGAGGGCGGCGGTGTCCGGGTGAGTGATGATCGACTCGGGGTCTCGCGTGTCGGCGGTGATGATTGCCGTCGACTTGTCGTCCGCGAGCAAGGCTCGACCATATGCAAGCACGATCGGGTCGTAGTCCACGTAGACCACCCGTGCCCTCGGGTTGACCTCCTGGGCCACCTCGTGCACGTTTCCGGCGGTCGGCAGGCCGGTGCCGATGTCGAGGAACTGGTCGATCCCGGTGTTCGCCAGCCAGCGGGTTCCGCGTTGCAGGAACCGCCGGTTCTCCCTGGGGACATCCACCGCCGCTGTCTCGCCGATCGCGGCGGTGATGGTGGCGACCGCCTGACGGTCGACCTCGAAGTTGTCCTTGCCGCCGAGCAGATAGTCGTATATCCGCGCGGGGGTGGGCCTGTCCGTCTGGATGGCGGAGGCTCCGGGGGGTGGCTGCGGTTCGGGAACCGCCGACCTGAAGTTCCAGCCTGACATCCGCGCCGCCAGTTCGGATCGGCGCCGGTGATTCCGGCGGTTTCGCTGGGTAGGTGCTCGTCGCACCTTAGCGGCGCAAGCGTGTGGAATAAAGGCGGTGGTCGACTGGATTCGCTTCTCCCATCACTATGGGTGAAGATTTCACTAACTGATTTCACTATCTGTATGTCTGTGCTGGTGGCCGTGTTATGGCGGACCGGTCGCCGGCTGGGGCCACGCGGTGGTCTCAACTCAACGCAACTCGCCCCCGCCCCGCGGCGCCCCGCCCCGCGGCGCCCCGCCCCGCGGCGCCTCGCGTCGAGCCGAGGGCGGCGGTCGGTGGGCGCGGTGGTCAGGGGCTGGCGAGGAGCTTCTTCTGGACCTTGCCCATGGCGTTGCGCGGGAGGCCTTCGACGACGCGGACCTCGCGGGGGCGCTTGTGGACCGACAACTGCTCGGCGACGAACGCGGACACGGCGTCCGGGTCGACCGGCGCGGTGCCGTCCCCGACGACGTAGGCGACGATGCGCTGGCCCAGGTCGGCGTCCGCGACGCCGACGACTGCGGCCTCGGTGATCGCGGGATGGGCGAGCAGCGCCGCCTCGACCTCGCCAGCGCCGATCCGGTAGCCGCCGCTCTTGATGAGGTCGACGGAGGTCCGGCCGACGATCCGGTGCCAGCCGTCGGGGCCGATGACTGCCGCGTCGCCGGTCCGGAACCAGCCGTCGGACGTCCAGCTGGCCGCGGTCGCCTCCGCGAGGCCCAGGTAGCCGTCGAACAGGGTCGAGCCACGGACCTGCAGCTCACCGACGGACTCGCCGTCGCGCGGCACGTCCGCCACGCGGCCACCGCCGTCCAGGCCGCGCGGCGCGTCGGCGCCGTCGGTGGTGTTGATGGTGTTGGTGGTGTCGGCGTCATGGGTGGCGTCGGGGATCGGCGCGAGCCGGGTGGTCACCGTGGGCAGCGACAGGCCGACCCAGCCGGGCCTGCGCTCGCCGTCGGCGCGAACCGCCACGGTGATCAGGCTTTCGGTCATCCCGTAGCGCTCGACGGGCACGAGCCCGGTCAGCTCGTGCAGCCGCTGGGCCACTGGGACCGGCAGCGGGGCGCTGCCGGAGACCAGCAGTCGGGCCCGGCCGAGCGCCGCCGCGGCCGCCGGGTCGTCGCAGACCCGTGACCAGACCGTCGGCACGCCGAAGTAGAGGCTTCCGCCGTCCCGCTCCGCGGCCGCGGCGTAGTCCGCGGGGCGCGGCCGGCGGGTGTGAACCAGCGGGCTGCCGACTCGCAGCGCGCCCAGCATCCCGAGAACCAGCCCGTGCACGTGGAACAGCGGCAGTCCGTGGACGAGCACGTCGTCGGGCGTCCACGCCCAGGCGTCGGTGAGCGCGTCCAGGCAGGCGGCGATCGCCCGCCTGGACGTCACGACACCCTTGGGTGCTCCGGTCGTCCCGGATGTGTAGAGGACCATCGCGGTCGAGTCCGGGGCCGGCTCCGGAAAGGCGGTGCCGGACCGGCGGGCGGGGTCGACCGGCACCACCGGCAGCCCGGGGCCGCTGTCGCCCGCGCCCGCCGCGCCGTGCTCGGCGGGCGGTTCGCCGAGCCACAGCTCGGCCTGGGAGTCCGTGAGGATGTGCGCCCGTTCCCGCGGGCCCGCGTCGGCTGGCACCGGCACCACGGCCACCCCGGCGAGCAGGCAGCCGACGATCCCGACGACCGTCGGCAGGCTCGCCGATCCGGGTATCGCCACGACCCGCGCTCCGGCGACCTCGTCGGCGACGGCGGCCGCGGCGGCCCAGAGCTCTTCGCGCCGCAGCGCCTCACCCGCGACGCGCACCGCCGTTCGGTCGGCCAGCCCCCCGGTCGCCGCGACGCTGTCCGCGGTGCCGAGCAGCCGGTGCACGTTCACGCGGATACCTCTTCCCATTCCAGACCCAGTCCGGTTCCATTTCTAGCTCAGCTCAGCTAGCGCCGGTCGCGGTGGCGGTAGCCGGGCAGGAGGGCCTTGACGAGGGCGTTCGTCTCGGGCTCGGTCGGACGGTTCTGGGCACGGCGCCCACGCGGCAGGCCGCCTCCGGGCCGGGACGCCGTCGCGGCTGGCAGCGCCCGGTACATCTCGGCGGCGACGGCCTCGAGGGTGTGACGGTCGCCGCGGGCGGCGACCGTGCGCAGCAGGTCGCGCCAGAGGGACTCGGCGGCCGGGACGGCGCGAAGCCCGGTCCGGCACGCGGCCATCGCGGTCGCGGTGTCGCCCGCCTGCAGGCTGCGTTCGGCCAGGCGGTGGGCGACGTCGACGACCGCCGCGCGCAGGCCGGCCTCGAGCCCGGTCGAGCGCAGCCAGCCATACCTGCCGGCCGGGAGGTCCGCCAGGAGCGGGCCGGTGACCAGGCCCAGTGCCGCCGCGAGCTCCGCGTCGGCCTCGTTGCCGACCGTCGCGATGGCGGTGCCACTGGAGGCTGCCCTCGGTGGCTGGCTCGCCCGATGGGCGTGGGCGGCGAACGCCCACCAGTCGCAGTGGACGTCCTGGCCGAGCCGTAGCCGCCCGTCGGCGCCGGCGACCAGCCGGGGATGGCCGGATGGGCCGGTCCCGAGCCAGTCTCTGGCGCGACCGAGGGAGGCCGCCGTGACGTCGTCGGGAGTGGCCCCGCCCGAGCTCGCGCTCCTGGCGCCCTCCTGCCGGAGCGCGGCCGAGAGCGCCCGCGGGTGTGCGCCGTCCGGATGCAGGGCCAGATAGACGATTAGCTCCGTCAACGGCTCGACCTGGTCGCGTGCCACCGGTCCCGGTGCGTGGACGGCGGGCCGGCCGAGCACCTGGATCTCCGCGTCGCCCGGGCCGGCGAACTCGGCGGGTGGCGTGGCGGCCGCGTAGGGAAGGTGGAGCGGCGACACCGGGCCCGCCGGGGCGGGCCGCGGGCCGGAGTTGGGGAGCCCGGCCACCCGGTGCCGCTGCCCGAGGCCGGGTGGGGCCGTGTCGTCCGGGTCCGGCGGAGCGCGGTGACGGGTCGTGGGAACCAGCACCGACAGCGGCCGCCTGGCTGGCGGCCGGCCGGGGAAGTCCGTCGGCGGGGGAGCGGCGGGGCCGCCCCCGCTGGGTAGCGTGCCCGGTGCGCCGGGCGGCGTCGGGCGGGCCTCGGAGTCGGTATCGGTCGGGCCAACGGTCGTGCCCGGATCGGTCGGCGCCGGCGCCGGCGCCGGCGGGCCGGGCGGTGGCGCGGCGGGGCTGGGACGCGTCGGCGGAGCCAGACCGGCGGGTGGCGCGGCGGGAACTCCCAGGTCTGGGGAGGAAGCGTCGGGTCGGGTGGGGTCGACAGGCGCCTGCTGGGTGGGTGGGCTCTCGTCGGGCACCGTCGGCAGGAACGGTTCCGCGGGCAGGAACGTGGCGGCCGCGGTCCGCGGTCCGCCCCCGGGGGCGACGGGCCTGGGAGGCGCGGCGGGGGCGGCGGGCCTGGTCGGGGCGACAGGCTTGGCCGGTGCGCCGGGCCCGGGAGGTGCGACGGGCTCGGCGGGGGCGGCGAGCCTGGCCGGGGCGATGGGCCTCGCCGGGGCGATGGGCCTGGCAGCGACGGCCGGTCTGGCCGGAGGCGTCCGGTCGCCCGATCGGGTAGGGCCGACGCCGTCTTCGGCGACGCGCTCCCGGCCCCCGATCGGTGGGGGAATCGGCCCGGCCTCGTCGGTCGCGGCCGGCGGGCCGCCCGACGGGTCACCCGGTGGGTCACCGCCCACGGAACGGAACAGGTCGACGAGTACCGCGTGCTGCGCGACAGGCAGAAGCTGCGCCGTGACCTCGATGCCGAGCACTCCCAGCGAGAGCCGGCCGTCCCGGGTGGCGGTGAACACCCAGCGGGCCGCCGCCAGCTCGCCGACGACGATCACGCCGACGGCCTGGCCCCGCCCGCGCGCGAACCGCGCCAGCGCAGCCGCGTCGGCCTCGTCCGGTGTACTGGCCAGCACCAGCAGGTCAGGCGTCCAGAGCGCCTGGGTCCTGGCCTCCTGCCGGCCTCGCAGCACGCCCGCCGCGTCGGAGCCATCCCAGGGCGAACCCGTCGCGCGGGCTCGCACCTCCTCGTGCGCCGCGAGCTCGGCCAGCGCGTCGTCGACGGTCGCGGCCGCGCGCAGCCGGTCCGGCGCGACCGCGGGCGGGTCGTCGGGGAATCCGACCAGGTGGATGCGCAGCTGGTCCGACCACCGGTTGGTGGCCAGTTCGACGGCGATCGACATGGCGATCTCGCGGGCGCGTCCCTCATCACCGCCGATCGCGATGATGCCTGGCGCTCCCTCGATGTCGACGAGAATCCTGGCCCGGTTCCCGTCATGCCCGACGGTCGCCAGGCCGGGGAACGGTGCCGGGACCGCGGGCGGGATCGCCGCGACCGCGGCGGCCGGCAGCCCGTCCGGCGCCTCGGGTAGACGTGCGATCCGCCACGTGCCGGGCGCGCCGGCCTTCCACCACGGCGTGGGCGGCGGGTCGAGCGGCGCCGGCGCCAGGTGCAGGATCAACGCGGCGTCGGTGAGCGTCGCCGCGAACACCGGCGGCAGGGGCCTGCCCTGCGCGGCCAGCTCCGCGGACAGCAGCCGGGTGGCGCGGTCGAGGAAATTCGCGGCCTCGACGTCGGCCGCCAGCCGCAGGGACTCGCCGACCGCGCGGTGCCGGGCCGCCAGCGTCGACATGCCGTGCCTGGTCAGCGCGGCCACCAGACCGGCGGCAAGCAGCGACCGGCCACCCGGCCCTCGGCTTGGCGCCGGCTGGCGCGCGACGGGTTCGGCGCCGCCGCCGGTCGACGGCGGGCCCGGATGGCTCGGCGCCGTCCCATCGTCGGGCCACCGGTCTGGGATGCTCGGCCGCGCCGGCCGGGCATGCCGTCCGTTCCTTCGCCTGCCCACGCCCCCGAAGGCCACTCGCGACTCTCCTTCCCGCCGTCTGATCACCGTGTTCGCCGTCTGATCACTGTGCGTCATCGTGGTGTATGCCGACAAGGGTGTTGTAGCCCGACGACCTGGTACCAGGCAGCCAGTCCTCTACCCAGAACCTTCCGCGAGAAGCTCGGATTTCCCGGCGGGCTGGTGTGGCTGCCCGGTGCTATCGGCCGGATGTGCCAACACCTGTCGGGCCCCTGCCCGGCCAGCCGGCGCGAAAGACCCGATTGGTGGGGAGGCTAGCCGGCGCTCTGGATGTCGTCCTGAATCTCGCCAAGCCGGGTGCGCAGCCGGCCGAGCTGTGCGTGCAGGTCGGTGAGCGCCCGCTCATAGGACGGCCAGACGGTCGAACGGAAGTCGGTGGCCGTGCGACCGTCCCAGTTGTCCGGGTCGGTGAGCACGTTCGCGTGCCGACGCAGGTCGTCGAACTTTCTCAGCAGCGGTCCGTTGACGAGGGCACCGAGCCCGGCGACCGCGGTGACGGCCTCCGGCGTGCCGCGGACGGTCCCATCCGAGGCGGACATGGGTATCTCCTTGGGCGTCGAGTCCTTGAACGTGGAGTCCTCGAACGTCGAGCGGGACGGCGTCGAGGGCTGGCCGGCGTAGCTTCAGGCGCCCGCGTCGGCGATCCGGCGGTTGATCTCCGCTATGGATCTCGCGAGCTCGTCGAGGTTGGTCCGCAGGTTCGTCAGGGTGGTCTCCACCTCCGGCCACACCTGCGTGCGGAAGGACTGGGCCTTGGGGCCCTCCCAGTTCTTCGGGTCGGCCAGCACGCCGCCGTGACGGCTCAGGTCGGTCGTGATCGTGGCAAGGCCGGGCAGCTCGTCGCCGAGGCCGCGGGCCGCGGCCTGCGCCGCCGGGGTCGTCACCGTTCTCATGAGGCGGCTCCTTCACCGTTCGCGGGGAAAGGGGATCCAGGCGCCCGCGTCTCGGTAGACGTCGAGGGCGGGTGGCGGGGCGAGCGTAGGTGATCGAGGGCGGTACGTCATTCGGGGGTGAGACCCCCCGATCTGGGCATCCCCGGCTCCGGCCCCGACCGGGACCTGGACCTGGATGGGTGCTGGCAGGCCGCGCCGGAAGTACAGCCCCCGCCCCGGGGGACGGGCGCCTCCGGCCGCGCGGGACAGCCGCCGGCCGAACAACTCGCCGTCCGCCGGTCCGCCGGGCCAGAGCAGCAGTCCGGATCCGGAGCGGCGCAGGTCCACCAGGAATCCGCGGAACTGGCCGAGTAGATCCTCGGTGGTCCCGGCTGCGACCAGCGCGGACCCGGTGTCGCGCGCCCGGCGCAGGAAATCGGCGAGCCAGCCGGCCAGCGGCATGTCGGCGAGCAGCTCCGCGTCGTCGACCATCACCGCCACGGCCCGCGCGTCGTCGCGCCGGCCGGCGGCCGGCAGCAGCCGAGCCACCTCGTCGGCATCGGCGGCGGCGTCGGCCCCCAGCGAGCCGAGCACGCCCGGCGCGCCGGCCAGTCCGCGCAGCGGCGAGGGCCGGGGCGTGATCAGGACCAGCCGGGTTCCGCCGGCGAGCAGGGTCGTCGCCAGGGTGACCAACGCGGTGCTGCGCCCGGAGCGCGCGGGCCCGGCGACCGTGAAGCCAGGGCCGTCCGCGGCCAGGTCCACGATCAGCGGACCCAGCTCGTCGCCACCGACCCCGACCAGACCCAGCAGCGGCACTGGAGGTGGCGGTGGCGTTGCCGGTGCCGTGGCCGTGGCCGCCCACGGTGCCGCCGTTCCAGCCCCTCCGGGCGCCTCCGCGAGACCCCGCCGCGCCGGTGTCGGTGTCTCCGGCGCACCGCCACGTCCCAGCGCCGGCCATGGCGACCCCGGGAGCGCTGCCGCCTCGGCCAGCGTGATCCGGGACGGCAGGGGGTCGATCCGCATCGGCCGGCGCTGGTCGGTGCGCGGACCGGTCGCCGGGCCGGGCGGCACGCCATCCCGCGCGGCCGCCCACCCGCCGAGCCGGGCGAGCGCGGCCACCTGCGCCCTGCCGGCCGGATCGGGGGCGAGCAGCGCGACCTGGGTCTCGACCGCCGGGGCCGCACCAGGTGGCCGAGACCCAGGTGGCCCAGGGTCTCCGCCGGCGCCTCCCAGGGCGTTCTCGACGGCGTCGCCGAGCCGGAACCCGCGTCCCGGCGTCACGCCGTCCGGCACGGCTGAGCTCGCCAGGCCAACCAGGGGATAGTCGCCCCGGTCGGCGAGGCGCAGCACCAGCCGGTTCTCGATCGCGGACGCGACCCGGCCGGTCAGCCCGCGCCGGTCGGCGGTGACCAGCACCCGCAGGCCGACCGCCGGGCCTTCGCGTAACAGTCGCGACAGCTCGTCGACGAGCCGTCCGCCGTCGACGTTCTCGAAGGCGGTCAGGAAGCCCTCGAACCTGTCGAGCAACAGCACCAGATAGGGCAGCGCGGCCGCCGGCTCGGCCGCGCGCTGCTCGCCCAGGTCGGCGTAGCCACGGCTGGCGAACGCCTCCTGCCGGCCGGCGACCTCCGCGCGCAGCCGGGCGAACAGCCGTTCCACCCGCTCGGGCGCGTCCGCGCTGACCACGGCGCCGGTGTGCGGCAGCGCGGTGAGAGCCAGCAGCGCGTTGTTGCCGCAGTCGAGACCGAACAGATGAGCGTCGCGGGACGACACGGTGGCCGCGAGCGCGCCCGCGAACGTCCGCAGCACGGTCGACCGGCCGGATCGCGCTGACCCGACGACCAGCAGGTGACCGTGCCCGTCGAGGTCGACCAGGTAGGGACGCTGGTCCTGGTCGTCCGGCAGGTCCGACAGCCCGACCGGGACCGGTGCCAGCCGCGCGTGCTCACCGCCAGCGGCGCCGCGGACGGCGCTACGGGCGGCGCTCGGGTCGGCCGGTGTGCGTGCCGCGTCGGCGAGTAGGTCGCCCAACGTGACCACCGGCGGCAGCGGCGGCAGCCATGGGCCAGGCTGCCGGGGGACACCGGTCAGCTCGGCCGCGGCGCGCACCGCGTCGACGAGCAGCCGCAGGTCGCTGGCGGCGCCGTCGTCCGCCGCCTCCGTCGGCCGGCGGGGAAGCGGCCCGCCCAGCGCCGCCCATGGCAGCTCGACCACCCACGGCGCCCGCGCGGCCCCGCCCGCGGCGCCGCCCCCGCCGCCACCCGCGCCTCCATCCGTCGCTGGGCCCGGCGACGTCGGCCGGCCGCCGACGCGGCCGGTCTGGAACGCCACCAGCGACGCGTGCCCGAGCCGCGCGAATGCCCGTCCCGGTGTCGACCGGCCGATCCGGGCGGCGTTCGGCGCGTCGAGCACGTCGGCGCTTTCGCCGGCGTCGGTCATCCGCAGGCCGATCCGCAGGTTCGTGTTCGCCCTGATCTCCGGGGAGACCACGCCGGCGGGCCGCTGGGTGGCGAGCAGCAGGTGAATGCCCAGCGACCGGCCGCGCTGCGCGAGGTTCACCAGACCGGCGACGAACTCCGGCAGCTCCCTCGCCAGCGAGGCGAACTCGTCGATCACGATCACCAGCCGCGGTAGCCGTGGCGGCGCGGGTAGCCGTGGTAGCTCGGGTGGCCGTGGTAGCTCGGGTGGCCGTGGTAGATCGGGCAGCCACGGCAACTCGGGGATCCGGCCGGCGGCGCCGGAGATACCTGGACGGGCAGAAGCACTCGGACGGGAAAGACCGGTCAGGCGGTCATAGTCCTCGAGGTCCTTCGCGCCGGCGGCGGCGAGCAGGTGCTCGCGTCGGCGAAGTTCCGCGTTCAGGGAGGTGAGTGCCCGGGCGACCAGGTGGCTGTCCAGGTCGGTGACGAGTCCCACGCAGTGCGGAAGGTCGATGCAGTCGGCGAAAGCGCTTCCGCCTTTGTAATCGACGAGCACGAACGTAAGCGCGTCCGGCCGGTTCGCCACGGCGAGCGACGCGACGATCGACTGCAGCAGCTCCGACTTTCCCGACCCGGTCGTGCCGGCGATCAGCCCGTGCGGCCCATCCCGCCGCAGGTCCAGCGTGAACGGCCCGCCGTGCCCCACCCCGACCGTGAAGGAGGTGTCCCCGCCGGGCGCTGCCGCCCAGCGGGCGGCGACCGCGGCCGGCGTCGGGGGATCGAGGGCGAGGACGTCGAGCAGCCGCGCCGCCGCGGGCAGCGTCGACTCGTCCCGATCGCCGCCGACGTCGCGCAGCGCGGCGAGCCCGCGGGCCAGCCGCTCGCACCAGGCCGCCGCGCCACCCGTGACGACCGACTCATCGAGCGTCTGGCCGGACGGGTCCAGCGTCGCCGCGGTCGCGACCAGGTCCGGCCGGGCGTCGTCGACGACGACCCCACTCGCCTGGCTGACGCGCAGGCCGCTCGGGACCTGCTCCGCCACCGCCTGGCACTCGGCGGGCAGCAGCCGGACGTCGCGGTCCAGGCAGATCGAATACACCCCGACCGCCGGCCCGTCGCGCAGCACCGACACCATGCCGGGCAACCCGCGCAGCGCCCGCGCCCCGTCGAGGATCACGAGCACGTCCGGCTCACCGGGGAGCGCGCCTGACGGCCCCCGCAGTCCAACGGGGGTGCCGCCGTGGGAGCCGGGGGCACCGGGGCGGCCACCCCGATCCGCGGTCCGTGCGGCGACCAGCTGGGCCAGCTCCCCGATCCGGCGCGCCCTGCTGACCTCGTCCAGGCCGACCCGGAGGGCGGCCTCCTGGCCGTCAGTCTCAGCCGACGGGCGGGCATGCGGCAGCCAGCGAGCCCACTCCCAGGCCGACGCGCCGTCCGACCAGGTCAGCAGGTAGACGACCAGGTCCAGCGGGCTGTGCAGGACGGCGGCCTGGGCGAGCAGCCAGCAGCCGACCACCCGCGGCAGCTCGCCACGGCCGGCGACACCGAGCACGCCGTGCTCCGCGAGCGCCACGGTGACCGGGACGTCCGGCACGGTCCGGCTCCACCCCTGTAGCTGGCGCCCGTCATGCCGTCGCTGATCGGCGGGGTCCTCGACCGTCAGGTCGCTCGGCAGGTCGGCGGTGCCGAGCCGCAGCCGCAGGTAGTCCGGATCGCCACGGCGGCGTTCCCACAGCCGTCGCCGCGGCCCGACCGCGGTGAGCAGCACCTGGGCCGGGTCCGGTGCGCCCAGGCGCCGCTCGGCGCACTCGCGCGCCAGCGCCGCGTGGATCTCGCGTTCCGTCTCGGCCAGCCGGCGCCGGTGCTCGGCGAGGTCGCGGCGATGGGCCCGGCGGGCCAGCCGGCCGCCGCTCAGGTGCGAGGCGACCATGCCCAGCGGTGCCAGCAGCGCGAGCAGCAGCAGGTAGTAGATGTGCAGGGCGAACGCCATCGCGCCCGCGCCCACCGCCGGCAGCAGCGCCCCGAGGATCGGCATCGGGCGGCGTTCGGGTCGCGCGGGCGCGGGCGGCAGCCGGAAGCGGACGTCGGGCCGCGGCGGGGACATCCGGGGCGGCCGGTTCACGTCGCGCCGGTGGCCGTCCTCGGCCGGCCGGGTCGCCAGATCCTGCGGCCCGGCGACCGCCACGGTCAACAACACCGCCCCCACCGCCAACATCGGCGCGGGCCGCAACGGCGCGGCATCGTCGCGCTCGGCGACGAGCGGCAGAGGAAGCAGCCGTCCGGCCGCCGGCAACGGCTCCCCGTCGAGGAGCACCTCGTCGAACCCGTCGCCCGCCCCCGCCGGGACGACGGCGCACGAACCATCCGCCCCGACGATGAGCTCCAGCGCGACGTCCGCGACCGTCGGGTCATCGAGCGGCACGGCGCAGTCCGGCCCGGTGCCGATCAGAAACCGGCCCGGCCCGAGCCGGTGCACCACGCCGGCACCCGGTCCGCCGACGACCCGCGCCTCCACCAGCCCGACCGGCTCGCCCACGGCGGGGCACCCCGCCGCCGACCCCAGGCCGACCACGACCCCGTCGACCAGCGGCGACTCCCGCAGATCGAGCCGTCCGTCCACCGTGCGCCCGTCGACGAACACGACGGGCGCACGGTCCGCCCCGGCGCGGAGGCGGCCGGCGAGCGCCCGCCCCACCTCTCGGACAGGTGTCTCCTCGTCCGCCTCCACCATGACGTCCGTGCTGACCCCGCGAACCGGATCGGCAACGCTCAGTACCACTCGCATGCCGCGCAAGGTACGTCCAGGACCACCGCGAACCCCACCAGACCGGACCTCCCGCCCCGACTCGGACGCTTGACAGATCCGCCTCGCGCGACGGCACCCGCCGCCCGGCCGGCCGCCACACCCCTCGGTCGAGCCGCTATGATTGGCGAGCACGCTGGGAGGCTTCGCCTAGTCCGGTCTATGGCGCCGCACTGCTAATGCGGTTTGGGTCTACAACCCATCCGGGGTTCAAATCCCCGAGCCTCCGCCCTTGATCAGGGGTCTGACCTGCTGGTTCACTCGCGAGAGTGGATCTTCGGGTCGGGCCCCTGAGTCGTCTCCAAGATCTAAAACTGGCTGTGGATGGCCCAAGGATGACCCCAACAGGAATGATGTTGATTCGGGCAAGGTCGGCGAGGTCGGCTTCGCCTCCTGAGGGATCCCGGGCGTCCGGTCAGACCTCAGGGTCACGAAACGGTGCTGGCCGTGCCCCTGACGCCTGACACGACGCTCCGCCCTACTCGGCCGAGGTGGTGACATGGGAACGCCGCCATCGGCAGCCCTGTGACGCCGCGGCAGGTTCCGCGCCCGTATCCACCAGTGAGGACATCGTGACCGAGGCAAACGATCGGCTGGTCGAGGGCATCGCGCTGATCACCGCCGCTGCGTCCCATGACTTGACGCAGATGTCCGCGGAGATCCGCCGGGCGATCATCCTCGCCGCCGGCCTGCCGGAGCCGTCCAGCGACGTGGACAATGGCGGTCCGGATGACGGCCAGTCGGCCCTACGACTGTTGCGCGACCTGGCCGCGAGCAATCCCGACGCGCTTGCCGAGGCTACCGGGAAGATCATCGAAGAGTCCGCGATACGTATCGCCGCGGTCGCCTACCTTGCCGCCACGCTGAATGGCGAAGGGCGGCCCAGTCTGGAAAACATCGCGCTGATCCTTGCCGCCCAGGCAGAGGACGACGAGCAGTGACGACCATCCACACCGCAGATCCGGCGACCGCCCGCGGCGTTGCCGCTGCGATGCTGGCCGTGGGGACTGCGCGGAACCGCAAGCTCTCTTCCGTCGCCCTCGACTACGGCTATGCCGAAGACGAGGGCCGCAGGACTGGGAGATCCGGAACGCCGGCAAGGGCCGCAACGGCGACAGCACCTACACGATCCGCCGCGCCGCCGACCCGCTGTTCGTCGGTTTCGACGGTGAGCCGGACGTGTTCGAGCGGGTCCGGCCGCTTCCGGAGCCCCGGGAATGGCGGATCACCGAGGGCCCGCTGCCCGGCACGTTCACCATCGGCGTCGTCGACAACGACCTGACCCTCGGCCTGCACCCGGCGCTCGTCTTCCCGCCGATGGTCGCCCTCTCGCCCATCTTCGACGAGGACCGCGGCTGGGCCCTGCAGCCCGCCCGCTGACCCGACACCCGACCCGATGCGCGCCCCCACCTGGCTCTGACGGCCGGGCGGGGGCGCTGCCATCTGGGGATGGACCGGATGCCATCGGCGGACTCGTCGGCGCCACCAAGTCACCAGGTCACTGGATTCCTGATTCCCGGTGTGACCCGTTCGAAGATGACGACCAGGGCGACGCGGCTTTCGGTCAGTGCCAGTCGCTGATCTGCACGTCGCGGGGCGCCGGTTCGCCGGTTCCCGTTTCCAGGAACGCCTTCAGGCTCATCAGGAACGTCGCCCACTTGGTGCTGCAGTGGTACATGAACTCCACGGGCTCACGCCATCCCTGGTGAGCGAACAGGATGATCGTGAATTCGCCCGCGGTCCGCAGTTCCCAGCTGACCTGGGTGCCGACCCACTCGTCCGGGCCGTCGATGACCTCCCAGAGGACGCGCTCGGCCGGCTGGGTCTCGAGAACCTTCATGTCGAAACCGCCGGCGGCCCCGAAGCGGAATTTGAGAACGCCGCCGGCCTCGCCGTCCCCGTGCGTGTCCTCGGTCCACCAACCCGCCAGGTCCTCCCGCGTCGTCAGCGCACGGAAAACGGCTTCGCGGGATGCTACGACCCCCACGCGGTGCAGAATGTCCGCCATTGTTCTCTCCTCTTCCCGATCCGGTTCTCCGCCCGGCCGCGGTCGCGGCCGGGGCGCGTTCAACTGTTCTTCTGGATGGCTTCGGCGATCTGCTTGATCCGCCGCAGCCGGGCATCCCAGGCGTTGCCGACGGCGTTCAGCTGTGCCACGGCGCGCGCGAGCTGGGCCTCGTCGACGCGGTAGCGCTTCTCTCGCCCGGCCGGCGTCGCCTGGACCAGGCCGACGCGATCGAGGACGCCGAGGTGTTTGGCCACCGCCTGCCGGGTCACCGGCAGCTGCTCGCTGAGCGAGGTGGCGGTCCCGGCGTCGGTGGTCAACAGCAGGTCGAGCAGACGCCTGCGGGTCGGATCCCCGATCGCCGACCACAGGTCGTCGTTGATCGCGAGCGTCATCGCGCCGAGACCAGGCGTTCGGCGCACGCCCCGATGCGGGGAACGTAGGTGCCCCAGCCGGCGACGTGGTCGTTGTACTGCTGCTCCAGGACCGCGATCTCCCAGCCCTGCTCCCGGAACCCGGTCTCGGTGAGCCGGAGCAGCGTGCCCGAGCCGGATGGAACGAGTTCGAAGGTGACCAGCAGCGAGTTGCCGTCGACCGCCTTTTCTCCCGCCGGATGCGTCCAGCGGAAGGTGAACAACCGTGGCGGCTCGGCGACCAGCACGGTCATGGGGACGACCTGGGCTCGGGGGTTGTCGCCGTCGGCCCACGCCAGTTCCCCCGTTGCGCCGGGGATCGGCTGGACGTCGGATTCGGCGTACCACCAGTCCCGGACGTGCTCGGGCTGGCTGATCACTTCGAACACCACCTCGGGCGGGGCGTCGACGTGGATCTCGCGCTCGATGCTCGCGTACTCCATGGGGTCTCCCGGCTATCGCAACCATTGGTTGCTAGTCAGGCTATCGCCGCTTCCGCGGAAGTGCAACCATCGGTTGCTATAGCTGGGGACCGTCGCCGTCCAGGTTGGGGGGACCTGGGTGATCATGAGGGTGGCTCCGGCCCCGCGAGTTCAACGCGGACCAAGCGCGCGCGGGGCCGCGTCGACGGCGGGACCGGCTGCGGGAGACTCGGCACTGACCGCAACTCCGAGACTTACCCTGATCGGCTTGCCTAAAATCCACCCAAACTGGTGGCGTAGCGGGCGACTCGCCAGGGAACACACCAATCCCCTGGGTCGGAACTTCCGGAGGAGGATCCCCGTCATGGCTCACTACGTTTGCCCCGGCTGCAAGACCAGGTCCGACAAGGTGGCGACACGCGCCGAGGCCGCTCAGCTGTTGGAGATCCACCGCCAGTACTTCTGCACCGTGGCAAAGATGGTGCAGGGGCTCAGGCGCCGCTGATCCCAGGGCGGCGCCCGGCCGCCGGTTCGGACCGCCGCCCGCCGGTCCGCCCGCGGGTCCTCCCCAGCGCTCAGCCCGGGCGGCGGGTGGGCAGCAGTCCCCTGCCGAACGCCTCGGCGACGGCGGCCGCCCGGTCGTTCACGTCCAGCTTGGCGTAGATGTGTAGCAGGTGGGTCTTCACCGTCGCCTCGCTGATGAACAGCTTCCGGGCGACCTCCCGGTTCGTGGCGCCGCGGGCCACGATCGCCAGGATCTCCAGCTCGCGGGTGCTCAGGGGGTCGCGGGTCGGCGCCGGCGCGGCGCGCATCTGGCCGAGCAGCCTGGTCGCGACCGACGGTGAGAGCACCGCCTCGCCTCGGGCGGCCGCGCGCACGGCGCGGATCAGGTCGTCGCGAGGCGCGTCCTTGAGCAGGTAGCCGGTGGCACCCGCCTCGATCGCCGGGACCACGTCGCTGTCGGTGTCATACGTCGTCAGGACCAGCACCCGGGCCTCGCTGCCCGCGTCGCGCAGCGCGGTGATCGCGCTGACCCCGTCGAGCCGCGGCATCCGCAGGTCCATGAGCACCACGTCCGGTCGCAGCGCCCCGGCGAGCCGGACGGCGGCGGCGCCGTCACCGGCCTCGCCGACCACCTCGATCGACGGGGTGTCGGCGAACATGCCGCGCAACCCGTCGCGCACCACGGGGTGGTCGTCGACGAGCAGCACCCGCACCGGGTGGTCGCCCTGCTCCTCGCGGCCGGGAGGAGACGGCTCAGGCATCGACGGCCCACGCGGTTGTCTCGACCATCCCGGCTCCCACGATCTCGGCTCCTACCGTCTCGGCTCCCAGCGTCTCGGCGTCGCCGCGCGGCGCGGGGATCGCCGGAAGTGCCGCGGACACCGCGGTGCCCGCGCCCGGCTCCGACTCGACGCTGAAGCCGCCGGCAAGCCGGGCGACCCGTTGGCGCATCGCAGCCAGCCCGAACCCGCCGCCACGCGTGTCCCCACCGCCCTCGGCCTGGCCGGGGCCGGCCTCGTCGGTGTCGAAGCCGACGCCGTCGTCGCGGATGTCGACGGTCACCACGTCGGACATGTAGGACAGCGTGAGCCCCACCCGGTTGGCGGCCGCGTGCTTGGCGACGTTGGCCAGCGACTCCTGGACTACCCGCAGCACCGTCGCCTCCACCTCCGGGTGCAGCGCGACGACCAGCCCGGTGGCCGACACCTCGACCGGCACCCCGTTCGCCTGCGTCCACCGGGCCGCGACGTCTGCCAGCGCGTCGGGCAGCGCAGCCTCGGCGAGCTCGGCGGGGCGCAGCGCCTGCACCGACCGGCGAGCCTCGGTCAGGCTTTCGCGGGCCAGCCGCAGCGCGGTTGATATGTGTCGCCCGCGTGCCCCGGCCTGCTCGGCGGCCTGCAGCTGGGTGATGATCCCGGTCAGTCCCTGCGCCAGGGTGTCGTGGATCTCCCGGGCAAGCCGGGCCCGTTCGTCCAGGATGCCGGCCTCTCGGGCCTGGACCACGAGCTGAGCGTGCAGGCCGGCGTTCTCGGTCAGCGCGGCCTGCAGCCGTCGGTTGGCGTCGCCGAGCTCCGCGATCGCGCGTCCGCGAGCCTCCCTCTGCTCGTTGGCGACGACGGCGAACCAGGTCATGGTGCCGGCCACGCCGACGTTGAAGATGACGACGACCAGGTAGAGCACGAGGTAGCCCCAGGTCGTCGGCACCCCGCCGACCTGCGACGTCGCCGCGATCAGGGCGGTCACCGCCGCGCCGGCCAGCCGCCACCACCCGACCAGCAACGCGGTCGACTCCAGGTAGCCCGTGAAGGCGAAGAAACCGAACCAGGGCGACCTGACGACCAGAACCGCGATCAACGCCAGCAGGACGACCAGGTAGCCGGTCATCAGCCGTCGCCTGCTGACCCAGGCCGGATGCGCGGTACGGAACCACACCATCCAGGCCGCGGCGACGGCGGACAGGCCGAGATCCACCGCCCGGTGCGACCAGCCTGCCTGGAGCGGCACCAGGCAGGTCAGCAGGGCCGAGACGACCAGCCCGACATACGGGATGATCCGGTAGGCGCGCAGCTCCCGTGACTCCCAGGGCTCGGTGAGGACGCCCAGGCCAGCCGGAGCCTCCCGCGGGACGGGCGCGCCGGGCGGACCGGGCACTGTCGACCCGTCCGACGGGCCGGTCGGGGCGGACGAGCCGGTCGAGCCGGTCGAGCCGGACATGTGACACCTCTTTCCCGATTCCGATCTTCCGGGCTGGCACCCGTCTCCCGAATTCACGCCGATCGGGGACAACAGCCCCGACAGGTTCTCACGTCCAGCGGAACCAGCGGGCCGCGCCGATACCGCACAGCACGATGTAGGCGGCCATCACCCCGACGTGCGCCGCGCTCGGCCACGACCCGGACATCGAGTCCTGCAACGCGCCGACGGCCGCTCCGAGAGGGGTCGCGTCCCCGATGCGCACGAGCAGGTGCGGCATCGCCTCTCGGGGCACCCACAGCCCGGCGAAGAACATCAGCGGGTAGAAAAGCCCGACCCCGATGCCGTTCGCGACCCCGCCGCTCGGCGCCACGGACGCGATCAGCAGGCCGAGCGCGATGAGGGTCGCGATCGTCAGCAGGAGCGCCAGCACGTAGCCGACGGGCTGTTCCGGCGCGGGCACGTGGAACGCGGCCGCGCCGACCACGTGGAGCAGCGCCGCGACGACGACCGCGATGACCGCGATCACGGCACCCTGCGCCGCCAGCAGCAGCGCGGGGCTCGCCGGCGTGGTCGCGAGCCGCTTGAGCACCCCCTTCTCCCGGTACCTCGCCAGGGTCCCCGGCGTCAGGCTCAGCCCCAGCAGCGCGACGACCATGACGATCGTGATCGGGAGGTAGAGGTCGATGACCCGCGCTCCGTCGAGATCGGCGCTGGGCTCGCGGAAGGACGGGACGCAGCCGAGGATCACGACGAGCACGACAGGCAGGCCGACGCCGAACAGCGTCGTGCCGGGGTCGCGCAGCGCCAGTCGTGCCTCGCTGCGCGTCAGCGCTCCGAACGCCATCCGGGACATCAGGACCTCCTCGTTTCGTCGTCGGCGGTGCTTCCCTCGACCTGCGCCTGCGCCTGGGGCGTGGTCTCGCCCGCGCCCGTGGGTTCCGGGGCCGGCGACCTGGTCAGCGACAGGTAGGCGTCGTCCAGCGTGGCCTGCTCGATGCGCAGGTCCTGGGCGACGATCTGGTGGCGGGCGAGCACGGCGACCACGGCGTGCACCAGCTCGCCCTTGCCGGTCACCCGGACGGTCGGCCCGGCGTGGGTCACCGTGGCGACCTCGGGAATGGCGGTGAGGAGGGCGTCGTCGATCGCCGCGGACGGCCGGAACCGGATCGTTGACGTGCCCTCGGCGGCGCGGACCAGCCCGGCCGGGGTGTCGAGGGCGACGACCCGGCCGGCGTCGAGCACCGCGACCCGGTCGCAGAGCCGCTCGGCCTCCTCGAGCAGATGCGTGACGAGCAGGATCGTCACGCCGCGTTCGCGGATCCGCTCGACGAGGTCCCACACGTCGCGCCGGCCGTGCGGGTCGACGCCCGTGGTCAGCTCGTCGAGCACCGCTATCCGCGGGTCGCCGACCAGCGCGAGCGCGAGCGAGAGGCGTTGGCGCTGCCCGCCGGACAGCTTGCCGAACCGGGTCCGGCGCACCTCGGTGAGGCCGAGCTCGTCGCGCAGCGCGGCGGTGTCGACCGGGGCGTCGTAGAACGCGGCCTGCAGCGCCAGCGCCTCGTCGACGGTCATCCGCGCGGGCAGTTCGCTCTCCTGCAGCTGGACGCCGAGCTGGGGCGTGAGCGTCCGCCGGTCCGCCCACGGGTCCAGCCCGAGGACGCGGACCGTGCCCCCGTCCTGCCTGCGCAGCCCTTCGATGATCTCTACCGTCGTCGTCTTGCCGGCGCCGTTGGGCCCGAGGACGCCGAAGATCTCACCCTGCCGCACGCTGAACGACACTCCGCGCAGCACCTCGCGGTCGCCGTAACGCTTCTCGAGGCCGTCTACCTCGATCGTGGTGGAGCCTGAACCAGCCATGGCTCAAACCCTGCCGCCATCGGCCCCCGTTGTGGATCAACCGTCCGGCCGTCATCGGCCGCGGGCCGGTTGATAGGCCCATCAACCAATCAGTCGATGGCACGTCGCGTTCCAGCGCCAGCCTCCCGGGCGCCGGGCGCCGGGCGCCGGCGCTCGCGCTGCGTGAGAGGTGCCGGGGGTCGGGTGCTGGGTGCGGCGCTAGGACAGCTGGGTCAGATTGATCGTCACCGGGAACGGGGTGGTGACGTGCACCAGCCCGCTCTGGATGGCGTGCTCCTGGTAGACCTGCGACGCGGGGTCGAGGTCGTAGGCGCAGGCGACGGGAACCCCGGTGGCCGACCACTCGATCCGCCAGTAGTGGCCGATGCCGGCCTGGGCGTAACGGTGCACGCCGACGATCCGGCCGGTCGCCAGGGAGTTGCTAGAGACCAGCTCGACGACGCACAGCACCTGGTCCGCGTGCATTGGGGCGGCGTCGAGCGCGTCGGCGCGGTAGACGACGACATCCGGGCGGCGGACCGTCAGCGGCGCCTCGGTCAGCCGTATCTCGACGGCGACGTCCGCGTTCCACTCGGACCCGCCGGCGGCGTCCAGGGCGTTCGCGATGAGCCGCGCCGCTCTTCGGCGCCGGGCTGACGGGACGGCGGTCGCGACGGCTCGGCCGTCAGCGATCTCGACGTCGGCACGGTGGTCCTCCGGCCAGCGGTCGTACTGGCGCGGCGTGACCTTCTCGGCGGCGATGGTTCCGTCCTCCCTGGTCAGCAGCCAGCCTAACGCGACGAAAAGGCAACCGCAGCCAGACGATTCATCGGCCGGGTGCGCGCCGAACGACTCGGCGGCCTGGCCCACCAGGGCCAGGCCGCCGAGGGACAAGCGGGTACGGGTTCGTTCGGGCGAAGGCCCGCGGGCTCGGGTGTCAGGCCGAAGGGCGCGGGCTGGGGTCGGGCTGGGGTCGGGCTCGGGTGTCAGCTGACGAGGTCGACGAGCTTGCGGCCGTCTATCCAGTTCCCGGTGAGGTCGGTGAAGCCGTTGCCGTTCCAGGTGAGCAGGCGCACGGCGGAGTTGCAGATCGACGGCAGGATCACGATCTGCTTGCCGTCGCAGGTGAACGGGTGCGCCATGACGTTCGGGTACTCCGTGGTCGCCCGCAGCGTGGTGGTCAGCGCCGCCGGCGTCGGGTCCGGCAGGGTCTCGAGCAGGTTGCGGACCACCAGCACCGCCGAGAACGAGCCCTCCGAACCGGACGTCCGCTGCTCGGCCGGCACCCGCTTGGCGAACGCAGCCGCGGCGGCGTCCTTGTCCCCGTCGGTCGCCGGCACGTAGCCGGAGGCGAACACCAGGTTGTCGGTGTGCCCGCCGGCCGCCCTGGCGACGGCGGGGCTCGCGCAGGAACCGATCAGGTACATCGGTGTCTTGATGTTGAGCGCGCTCGCCGCCTGGACGATGCGGGCGCAGGCCTGCGCCTGGAACACGACGACGATCGCGTCGGGGTTGCCCTTGGCCGCGTTGCTGAGCGCCGGGGCGAAGTCGGCGGCGTCAGCCTTCTCCGACGTGAGTGTGACGTCCGTCACACCCTTTTTGTTCAGAATCCGCTTCGAGTAGTCGATCGCGATGGAGAGCAGCCCGGACAGGTCGACGTACAGCGCGTGCACGCTGTGGACCTTCTTCACCGACGTGAGGTAGTCGGTGATGCCGAGCAGCTCGGCCGCGGTGCCGCCGGTCAGCGAGAACGAGTTCGTCGAGTTGAGCTCCCCGTTGAGCTGCGGTGAGCCGCTCACGTACGGGATGCCGGCGTTCTTGTAGACGTCCATCGCCGCCTCGGCGCCGACGTCGATCCCGCCTACGACGGCGACCGGGTGCTGCGAGACGAGCTTGTTCGCGCAGTCCTGCGACGACTCGGGCGAGCCGTTCGTCGCGCAGGTCACCAGCTTGATCGGCCGGCCCTTGACCCCGTTCAGGTCCGAGTTCGCGTACGCGGCGGCCGCCTGCGCGGCGATCCGGGTCTCCGGGAACGAGCCGACCGCGCTGTTCTCCTGGGTCACGTAGCCGAGCAGCAGGGGTGCCCCGGTCGGCTGGGCCGCGGGCGTGCCGTTCGTCCCGCCGTCCGACGAACCCCCTCCGCGTTCGCTCGTACACCCGGCGAGAACCATCACCAGCGCTACGCAGCCAGCCGCGAGAACACGCGCAAAACGGATCACGCCCAGGAAGCTACACTCCCGTCGGCAGCCGGGCGCGGTCGAGTCGAGCTTGGGGACTGGTGTGTCCACGTATCTAGCCGCGTTGGTTCTCGGGCTTGGCACCGGGGCCGTGTACGCAGCACTCGGGCTCGGTCTTGTGCTGACCTATCGGGCATCTGGCGTGGTCAACGTCGCGCATGGTGCCTTCGCCATGTACGCGACGTACCAGTACGCCGAGCTGCGTGAGGTCGGCGACATCGTCTTTCCCATCGTCGGCGTGCCACCACGAATTCATCTGACCGACCACCCGTCATTCACCCTCGCGTTCACCGTCTCGCTGGCGCTCGCCGGGCTGTTCGGGCTCATCGCTTATCTGCTGGTGTTCCGGCCATTGCGCTCCGCGCCGCCGATGACCGCCGTCGTGGCCGCCGTCGGGCTGATGATCGCGCTGCAGGCGGTGGCCGTGATCCAGTTCGTCTCCGGGTCGTCGGGTACGGACAGCCGGTTCCTCGATCCGGTGCTGACCCAGAAGCCCGTCAAGGTGTTCGGCACGACGGTCCCCAGCGACCGGCTGCTGCTCGCCGCGCTCGCGGTCGCCGCCGGGCTGGTGCTGTGGGCGGTCTCCCGCTGGACCCGGTTCGGGCTCGCCACCCGGGCCGTAGCCGCCGACGCGGACACGGTGGCGCTGTGGGGCTACCGCACCGAGCTGATCGCCGCCGCGAACTGGGTGGTGGCCGCGGTGCTGGCGGCGGCGGCCGGCATCCTGATCGCGCCGGTCTCGGCCCTCAACCCGACGACGTACTCGCTGTTCGTCGTGCCCGCGCTCGCGGCGGCGCTGCTCGGTGGCCTGTCGTCGTTCGGCGCGACCGTGGCGGGCGCGCTCGCGCTCGGCATGGCCCAGTCGGCGCTGCTGCAGGTCCAGCGGGACGTGAGCTGGCTCGACCAGCCGGGCCTGCGCGCGCTGCTGCCGCTGCTGCTGCTCATCGGGGTCGCCGTCTCGCGCGGGCAGCTGGTGCCGGGCCGGGTCTCGGCCGCCGCGGCCACCGCCCGGCTGCCACCGGTCAGCCCGCCGATCGGCGCGCGCCGGTCGGCGCTCACGCTGCTCGTCGGCGTCGCCGTCGGGGTCGGCGCGCTGTTCCTCCTGCAGGGCACCTACCGGCTCGGCCTGGAGCGCAGCCTCGCCGGCGCGGTCGTCTGCCTGTCGTTCGTCGTCCTGGTCGGCTACGTCGGCCAGCTCTCGCTCGCGCAGATGTCGATCGCCGGCGTCGCCGGCTTCCTGCTCGCCCGCCTGCAGCGCAGCCTGCACATCCCGTTCCCGGTCGCGCCGCTGCTCGCCACGGCGGTGGCCGCCGCCGTCGGCCTGCTGCTGGGATTCGTCGCCCGCCGGGTACGCGGCATCGACCTCGCGGTGATCACGCTTGCCGCCGGCGTCGCGATCCAGGAGGCGGTGTTCGCCAACCCACTCATCACGGGTGGGCTCGCCGGTTCCAAGGTGCCGGCGCCGAAGGTGTTCGGCCTTGACTTCGGTGTCGCCGGTCGGGGCTTCCCCCGCGTGCAGTACGGGCTGCTGTCGCTGGTCGTGCTGGCCGCCTGCTGCTACGGCGTCGTCCGGCTGCGCGGCTCCCGGTTCGGGCGGCAGATGCTCGCCGTCCGGGCCAACGAGCGCGCCGCGTCGGCGGCCGGCGTCGACGTCCGGCGCACCAAGGTCCTCGCCTTCGGGATCTCGGCCGGGATCGCCGGCCTGGGGGGCTGCCTCATCGGCTACGGCCAGGGCACACTCTCCTTTGACTCGTTCGGCGTCACCGCGTCGCTGTTCTTCCTGGCCGTCGTCGCGGTCGGCGGGGTGACGACGGTGTCCGGCGCGCTGGCCGCCGGGCTGCTGGTGCCGGGCGGGCTGCTGTTCACCGCGCTCGACGACGTGGCCGGCCTGGGCACCTACCAGTCGCTGATCTGCGGGCTCGCCGTCGTGGTGTTCGCGGTGCTGCGGCCCGCGGGGCTCGCCTACCGGCGCCCGGCGACGCCCGCTGTCGCCGGTGCGCACCGGGCCGGCCGCGGCGGCGCCCGGTCGGGCGGGGCGCGCGGCGGCCCCGCCCCGCGGAGACCGGGCAGCTGGACGGGTCCATTGAGACGACCGGACCCGCCGGCCGGCGCGGTCCCCGCGGTCCCCGCGGGGGAGCCGAGTGCGCCGGGCGATCGGCGGCCCGGGACCGGTGTGACCGGTGGGGCGACGCCGGAGGGAGACGCCCGATGAGCGGATCGCTGCCGAACATGGGCGCGCTGGTGGCACCCGAGCGCGGGCTCGCCGTCGATGGCCTGACCGTCCGGTACGGGCGTGTGACCGTCGTCGACGACGTGTCGTTCGTCGTGCCGGCCGGCACGATCATCGGCCTGATCGGCCCGAACGGCGCCGGCAAGACCACCCTGATCGATGCGATCACCGGCTTCGTGCCTGGATCCGACACCGACGGGTCGATACTGCTCGACGGCGCCCGGATCGAGTCGCTGCCGCCGCACGAGCGGTTCCGGCGCGGCCTGGCCCGCACGTTCCAGTCGTTGGAGCTGTTCGAGGACCTGTCCGTCTCCGAGAACCTGGCCGTCGCCGGCGGTGCCGCCGCGGGCGGACCGACCTCCTCGGCCGCGTCCTCACAGCTGGCGTCCGCGGTCTCCGCCACCGTCGGCCCGGCCACGACCGGGCCGATCACCATCGGCCCGGCCACCGGGCCGCTGGCCATCGGCGCGGCGATCACCGACGGGATCGCCCGGGCGGGGCGCGGCGGGGTCGAGCTCGCCGCCGTGGCCAACCGCCTGCCGGACACGTTGACCCACGACGAGCGCGCGGCGCTCGCGTTCGGCCGGGCACTCGCCGGCAGGCCGCGAGCGGTGCTGCTCGACGAGCCGGCCGCCGGCCTCGACGCGCCGGGACGAGCGACCCTGTCCACCCGCCTGCGCGCGCTCGCCGCCGCCGGCATAGGTGTGCTACTCATCGACCACGACGTCGAGCTCGTCTTCTCCGTCTGCGACGAGGTGGTCGTGCTCGACGGCGGGCGGGTGGTCGCCCAGGGCCCGCCCGAGCGGGTCCGGGTGCACCCCGCCGTGCGGACCGCCTACCTCGGCACCGGGTCGGACGGCGCGGACACGCCCGCCCCGCCGCGGCCCCGCCAGCCGGCGGCCAGCGGTGACACCACGCCCGCCAGGCCAGGCTCGGCCGCGGCGCGGGCGCTGCCGCCCGTGCTGCTGGACGTCGACCGGGTCGTCGGGCGCTACGGCGGGCGGCGACGCGGCGTGCTCGCGATCGCGGGCGGCGCTGCCCCTGCCGGGGCACCAGTGGTGCGCGACGTCTCGCTCACCGTCAGCCCCGGGGAGATCGTCGCGCTGCTCGGCCCGAACGGGGCCGGCAAGACGACGCTCATCCGCATGATCTCCGGGTTGCTGCCCCCGGTCGCCGGCACGGTGACCCTGCTTGGCGCGCCCACCCGGCGCGCGGCTCCCGACAAACTCGCCAGGCGAGGCCTCGCCGTCGTGCCGCAGGGACACGGCTCGGTCCCGACCCTGACCGTCCGGGAGAACCTGCGGCTGGCCGTCCGCCATCCCGCGCCGCGCGGCGCCGCCGGGGCGGGCTGGCCCGTCCCCGACGCCGCGGCCGGCCCCGCCAAGGGCACTGGCGCTTCGGCCGGCGTCGGCCCCTCCGACGGCGAGCGCACCCGCTCCGCCGATGCCACCCCGTCTATCGGCGCCCAGCGGGCCGGGGATCGGATCGCGGCCGTTCTCGACCTGTTCCCGGCGTTGCGCGCGCTGCTCGGCCGGCCGGCCGGCGCGCTCTCGGGCGGCGAGCGCCAGCAGCTCGCGCTCGCCCTCGCGCTGGTCCGCCGGCCCGCGCTGCTGCTGGTCGACGAGTTCTCCTTCGGCCTGGCGCCCGGCATCGTGCCGCCGCTGCTCGCGGCGCTGCGCCGGGTCGCGGACGAGACGGGCCTGGGGGTGCTGCTCGTCGAGCAGCACGTCTCGCTCGCGCTGCGGGTCGCCGACCGGGCCTACGTCCTGGACCGCGGCCGCATCGCCCTCCATGAGGACGCCGCTCACCTGGCCGCCCACCCCGAGCTCATCGAGGAGAGCTACTTCGGCGGCACCGCCCAACCGACCGGCTGAGGGCTGACCGGCCGCCGGCTGGCCCGTTCCCGCTCCGGACGTGCGATGAGTTCAGTCGTGGCGAACAGTCTCATGGAGGCGGGTGCGCCGGCGGGCCGCGCCGACATCCGGTGCGAAGCGGTTGTCGACAACGCCCTTGGCGCCGATGTCGGCTTTCTACCGCCCCAGCGAGTTCCCCGGGTTGCGGTCCGGGCCGCTGTTGGGCGCCTGGCCAGGTCCACCGCCGGCTCCGTTGCGGGATCCATCGTCGGAGGGTCCCCCCACGCTGGCGGGCTGGCTGGGTTTGCCCTGATCCGGTCCGCCGTCCGGCCTGCCGGGTGCGCCGGCGTTGGGGCTGCCCGGAGACTGCGCAGGTCCGCCGCCCGGCTGGCTGGGTTTGCCTGGGGCGGCGTTTTCGGGTGCCTGGCTGGGTTTGCCTGGGGCGGCGTTTTCGGGTGCCTGGCTGGGTTTGCCTGGGGCGGCGTTTTCGGGTGCCTGGCTGGGTTTGCCTGGGGCGGCGTTTTCGGGTGCCTGGCTGGGTTTGCCCGGGGCGGGGTTTTCGGGTGCCCGACTGGGCTTACCCCCGCCAGAATTCTCGGGCGCGTGGCCAGGCTTACCCGCATCGGGCTTCTCCGGTGACTTGCCGGGGGTGCCAGGCAGCTCGCTGGGCTTGCCGGCCGGGTGGCCTGGGCTGTCGCTGTCGCTGTCGCTGCCGTGCTTGCGTGGCGTCGCGGATGGGGCCGGGGGCGATGTGGGTTCCGGCTGCTGGCCGGCCAGCCCGGCGCAGGAGGTGCTCACGTACTGCGGGCCACCGGCGGCGGCGATCGGGGAGGGACCACCCCTGGCGGTGCCGTCATACGCGCTGCAGACCGGGCCCCCCAGGGGGGTGGCTGGTGTGCCAGCGCCTGGACCGTACCCGGGAGGCATTCCCGGTCCGCCGGTGGCGGCTAAGGCGTTCGGTTCCGGCGACCGGACGGGCGGGGTGCTGGTCGCATGGGTTCCGTCGCCGCCGAACGGGGCCGGTACGGCGCCGGTCGCCGCCGCGACACCGCCAATGGCGGCGAGCGAGATGGCGGCCGCGGTCTTGACCGCGACCAGCCTGCGCACGACGGATGTGCGCGATGGCACGGCCGCGCGGGACAGCGGCACGACCGCGCGGCGGGATCCCCGGAAGGCGAGCACCGCGGCGCTCTCGCCGGCAAGCTCGCCGGGCGGAGCCGGGGCGGCCAGGCCACCGAGCGCGTCCGCCCGGAACGTGTCCAGGGACCCGATGATCCGTGGCCACATCCTGGCCGCCGCCGCCGTTATCTCGGCGTCGTCGGCGTCATCGGCGGAGAGGGCTCGCAGGTCACGCAACAACCTGGGGTGGACGTTCCGATAAAAATTCCTGAACGCATCCTCGTCCCCCTCCCTCGCCGCGGACAAAATGCGCCGTAGGTGAAACGGGTCACCATGTGCGATCTTCCGCTTCCGACTCCGGATCTCAAGTCACCGCCTTCGGACGCCGCGTCATTTTGGTGCTGTCGAACTGAGGTCGGCACCGGCAGGCACCGGTTTCGCCGCTTGCCGGTGCCGACCGCCCGCCAACAAAGGCGCCGCCGCGCGCCGCCATCTCTGGGTGGCCAACGTCCGGTGTTCGGCGAACGCGTTGTCCAGCTCCCGCAGCTTCGCGGTGATGCGGGCCGAGGAGAGGCCAGACGCCAGCGTGACGGCGTGGTAGGCGGCCTCCAGCGCGCCCTCCAGGTCCGGCGCCGGCCGTTGCAGGAATGCCAGCGCCAGATCGGCCTCACCATAGGCACGGCTACGGACACGCGCCGGGTCCTGTAACGCCCTGGATTCCACGAGCGACCGCTCGGCCTGCGCCGGTCGTCCGAGCAGCCTGAGACAATGGCCCTGGCATTCGGCCACGTCACCGGCGTTGTAGTGGCTGGCCCACACCGGCCCGTCGCCGGGCGTCGCACGGCTGACAGCCTTTTCCAGCTCCCGCAGGGCGGCCATGCAGCCACCTTCGTCACCCGTCCGGGCCAACGCCCAAGCGTGCTTGTCGTGCAACATAGCCGCCACCAGCGGCGTGGCCGCCGGCCCGGCGCGATCGAGCGCGGTGATCGCCAAGGCGAGGCTCTGCCGCGGGTGCCCGAGCCAGGCGGTCTGGTCGCTCATCGCCGCCAGCACCCGTCCGGCCAGCATCGCGTCGCCCGCATGTTCGGCGAGGCCGAGCGCCTGGATGTAGTAGCGCTGCGCCAGCGCTTGGTGCTCACACTCCTGGGACAACCATCCGCTGAACTGGGCGAGGTCACCGAAGGCGCCGCACAGATCGGCGCTCGTCGGCCCGTTCTTCACGGCCCGGAGACGGTCGTGCAGGAAGGTCACAGCGTGGGAACGGATTTCCCGGCTGCCCAGCCGGGCGTCCAGCTTTCGGAAGGACGCGGTCACCTCTCTGATCATGGCCGCGCTGGTCGTGGGATCGCCGGAATCTCGAGCCCGGTCCTGGCCTCGGTCCAAGGGATCCTGGCCTCGGTCAGGAGAGGAGGGCGACGCCTGCTCGACGCGGGCGACGATCCCGGTGAGACTCGACAGCGCTGGCTGCGCGAACGCGGTGGCCGTGAACGCCGGGATCTCGGGTAACAGGCCGCCCCGATGGACGTCCCGGCCAGACAGCCCGGCGAGGATACCGAGGGTCTCCTGTGGCGAGCCGGCGATGCTCAGCTCGAGATCGTGACGTGTGCGCTGTTCGCCTCGCCAGCCGAAATCTGCGGGTGTGATCGGGTAGCCCATCGCCGCGGAAATCTCGGCGGCCGCCAGCTCGGCGACCATGGGATTGCGGGGGCGCATTCCGCGCCGCCAGTGCCCGACCGTCGAACGCGACAGCCCGAGCTCCACCCGTCGCTGGCGACGGGCACGGAGATTGACCTGGCGGGCGAAACGGGTGTCCGACAGGCCCGCCTCCGACAGCAGCCGGGCGAACAGCGTCGGGCTGACATCGTCCTCAGATGACGCCGAGGTGGACATGAATCCTCTCGTGTCGCGCCGCCGCCCTGGACGAGTGGGGCGCAAAGGTGAGTTCTCATATGTCTGCGGGGGCGCAGAGTAGTGGGCCTCTCACAGGCCCCGAAAGGGGTGGTGCACAACTATCCCCGACTGCACGGCCCGAGCGGGACCGCGCGGAGAAGAAAGAACCAAGGCGACGACGATGAGATATACGGCGAATTCAGAGTTCCGCGGTGCCGTAGCCTTCGATACTGGAGGCGGCGGCGTCCGGTTGGGCCGGATTCTGTCGGCAAAGCGGTTGTCGACGGAGGTGGATCATGGCGAAGGTGCTGTACTCGGCCACGATGTCGCTGGACGGTTTCATCGCGGGGCCTGGTGGCGACATGTCGTGGCTGGCGGAGTTCCTCGTCGAGGATCCGTTCATCGACGACCTGGTCAGCAGGATCAAGGTGATCCTCGCCGGCCGGCGCACGTTCGACGGCGACGACCCGAACCGCGGCACCGACAAGGAAGGCGCCTTCCAGGGCGCCTGGCAGGGGCCGCAGGTCGTGCTCACTCACCGCCCCCCGGCCACCCCGGTCCCGGGTGTCACCTTCGTCGACGATCTCGGTCGCGCCGTGGCCGCGGCCAAGGAGGCGGCCGGCGACGGCTACGTCAACGTCCTGGGCGCCGACGTCGCCCGTCAGTGTCTCGAGGCCGGCCACGTCGACGAGATCCTCGTCTTCGTCGCCCCGATCCTCCTCGGCGATGGCACCCGGCTGTTCGCCCACCCCGGCGGTGCCACCGTCAAGCTCGAGCCCATCCAGGCCGCTTCCCTGCCAACCGCCTCCTGGCTCTGGCTGCGAGTCGTCGGCTGACGGACCAAAGATCCACACAGGCCCGCCAGGACGGCCCGTTCGGGCTGCTTAGGTGCGCCTATCTGGGGAAATCCGCGCACTGACGCCCGGGACTCGGCGGTCCTCCGTCGACCGCGCGGTCTCGGGAGGCCTGGACCGGCCGCCCCGGACGGTGCCCGGAACAGCCGCCCGGCCCGCCGCCCGGAACGGCCGACTTGTCGGACCCGTGGAGCATGCTGGGGGACCGAGCCGCCCACGAGGGGCCCAACCGCGTACCACTGTCTCGCCAGAATCGCAGGTATCACGATGCGCAAGTGGCTGCCACTGCTGACCGTCTGCCTGGGCACGTTCATGCTGCTGATCGACGTCACCATCGTGAACGTCGCGCTGCCGAGCATGGTCGACGATCTGCACGCATCCTTCGGAGCGCTGCAATGGGTCATCGACGCCTACGCGCTCGCACTGGCCGCGCTGGTGCTTGGCGCCGGCTCGGTCGCGGACATCGTCGGGCACCGCCGCGCCTACGTCGTCGGGCTCGTGTTGTTCGCCCTGTCGTCGTTGATGTGCGGCCTCGCCCCGAACGACGGGCTGCTGGTCGCGGCCCGCGCGGTCCAGGGAATCGGCGCCGCCGCCATGTTCGCGACCAACTTCCCGCTGCTCAACGCCTCCTACACAGGCCGGGACCGGGGCGCCGCCTACGGGATCTGGGGAGCGGTCGCCGGCGCTTCGTCGGCCATCGGCCCGATCGTCGGCGGGGTGCTCACCGAGTACATCTCGTGGCGGTGGATCTTCTTCGTCAACCTGCCCGTCAGCGCCATCGCGGTCGTGCTCGCGCTGACGGTCCTCACGGACGCGCGGGCGCAGCAGCGCGTGCGCGTGGACGTCCCGGGCATCGCCAGCTTCACCGCCGCGGCCGCCGCCGCCACGTACGCGCTGATCAGGGCGAACGACGACGGCTGGTCGGACGCGGGCGTCTGGCTGCTGCTCGGCGCGACGGTGGTGCTGCTGGCGGCGTTCGTCGCTCTCGAGGCGCACTCGTCACACCCGATGTTCGACCTGGCGCTGCTGCGCAACCGTTCCTTCGTCGCCGTGCTGCTCGCCGGCCTGCTGATGACGTTCGCGGCCTTCTCCGCCTTCACCTACACGTCGATCTGGCTGCAGTCGGTGCTGCGGATGAGCCCACTGGAGGCCGGCCTCACCGGCCTGCCGCTCTCGATCACCGCGTTCCTCGTCTCCGCGCTGCTCGGCCGGCTGCTGCACGAGCGCCGGCCGGACCTGGTGATCGGCAGCGGACTCGCGTTCATCGGCGTCGGCGCCCTCGTGGTCGCCCTGCTCGTGCACGGGTCGGCCAGCTGGCCGGCACTGATTCCCGGCTTCGCGATCATCGGTATCGGCGTCGGCATGACGACCCCGATGCTCGGATCGGTGTCCATGTCGCTGGTCCCGTTCGAGCGCACCGGGATGGCCGCGGGAGCGGTGAACACCATGCGCCAGCTGGGCTACGCCTTCGGCATCGCGGCGCTCGGCAGCGTCTTCGTCGCCCGCGCGCAGGACAGCCTGGCGGGCAAGGCCATCCCCGCGGCCGGCGGCCGGGTGGCCCACGCCATCGCCGGCGGCCAGACCCCCGGCCTGCTGAACGCCGCGCCGGCGCAGGCCAGGCCGGCACTGGACACGGCGGCGCACACCGCGGCCGTCAGCGGCGTCCAGGCGACCTTCCTCGTAGCTGGCGCCGTCGGCGTCCTCGCCGCGATCCTCGTCCTGATCCTCATGCGCCCGGCCCGGCCGGAGGCGGCGGCGGCCGTAGGCACCGGCCGGACGGATGAACTCGAGACCGTCTCGTCGTCGACCTGAGCCGCCCGCCGCCGGGTGGCGCCGGGTGGGCCGGTGGATCGCCGGCGCCACCCGGCGAGGAGTGTCAGGGGGTGTGGTCGGCGGGGACGGGCTCGTCGGCGACCGGTGCGTCCGCCGCCGCGCTGGCGGCCCCGGAGTCATCGGGCTCGGCGGAGCCTTCCAGGGACTCGGGAAGGATCGCCGGGACGACGCTGCGGCGCAGGTAGGCGCGCAGTTTGGTGTCGCTGGACGTGCGGTCGCTGTCGAAGATGAGCAGCGAGAGCAGCCAGCGGATCAGCGTCTCGGTGATCTCGTCCAGCCGGGACTCCAGCGACGGGTCGTAGCTGGTGATCGGCTCGAGGATGGTCCTGGCGATCTCCAGGGAGTTCTCGGACAGCGCCTCGTTCGCGGCCCACGGGTCCGCCGGGGCCTGGCTGATCGGGTGCAGCGCCGGCTCGGCGCGGAACTCCCGGCGGGCGGCGATCAACGCCTCCACCGCGAAGTCGCCGGCCGTCCTCGACCGGCGCCGGGCCGCGGCGACGACCCGTTCGGCGATCGACGCGCCCGCCTGCTCGAGCGCGACGGAGACCAGCGCCTCGCGGGTGTCGAAGTACGCGTAGACGGTCGGCCGGGAGACGCCGGCGATCGTCGCGATCGCGCTGATCGAGGTGCGTTCCAGGCCGTGCCGCCGGATGCAGGCCAACGTGGCGTCGATGATCTTTTCTCGGGCCGACTCGGCGGCGGCGGCGGGGGAGCGGCCCGACCAGGGCGCGCGGCGGACCGGCCGCGGCTGCGCGTCGGCCGCGCGCTCGCGGATCGGTTCCACCATGCTCCTCTTGTATCGGACGTGTATCGGGTGTGGCAGCGTGCGAGGTGTCGTGCCTGTTAGGCAACGCGACAGGCTATTGCCGAGGAAATCTACAGCCTATCCGCCCCGCCAAGGCGGTAGTGGCTTGCGTGACTTTAGGTATGTGGAATGGGCGGAATTTGTCGTCGGAACGCGGCCGGCGGCCCGCGCCGCGCGCGTGACCAGCTCCGTTGCCGGGCGCCCGGCTCGGGCCTGCCTGGTCGCGCCGCAACTCTTTGGTGCCTGCTCGCGCGCTGCCTGCTTCCGCCGCCGTCAGCTCCGCCGCTCGTCGCGCGCGGAGGGCCCTAGCCGGTCCAGGATGGTGGTGCCAAGGTCGGGACGGCGCATCAGCTCGCGGAATGCGATGCCCTCGACCTGCCGAGCTCGCTCGATGCCCGCCCGTTCGGCATCCCGGATCAGCCGGGTGGTCGCGAGCACGGAGGCGAGCGGCTTGTCAGCGATCGTCGCGGCGAGCGCCAACGTCTCGGCCAGCAGCGTGCCCGCCGGGCAGGCTCGCAGCGCCAGACCCGTCTCCACCGCCTCGGCCGCCGAGATCCATTCCGCCGCCAGCAGGGCCCGCGCCGCCCGCTGCCGGCCCATCCGGCGAGGGAGCAGGTAGCTGCTCCCGGCCTCCGGAGCGACGCCCATCGTGGTGAACGGCGCCAGGAGGCGGGCCTCCTCGGAGATGAACACGATGTCGCAGTGGGCGAGCATGGTCAGGCCGAGCCCGACGCCCGCGCCGTTGACTGCCGCGAGCAGCGGTTTCGGGAATGTCGTCAGCGCGTCCAGGAAGGCGTTGAAGGGGCCGCCGCCGGTCGTGCCCGCCGTCTGCGCCGTCTGCGCCGTGTCCGCCGTGTCCGTGTCCGTGGCCGCGGTCTCCGTGGCTCTGCCATTCGCGGCGGTCGCGGCGTTCCCGGCCGCGACCGCGGAGGCCTGGGCGGCCATCTCGACGAGGTCGGTACCCGCGGAGAAGTACTTGCCGGCGCCGGTCAGGACGACGGCGCCGATCCCGTCGTCGGCGGCCGCCGCGCGCAGCGCCTCGGCGGCGGCCAGGTAGAGCGCGGAGCTGAAGGCGTTGGCCTGCCGGGGCCGGTTCAGGGTGAGCAGCCGTACTCGACCGGTCGTGGACGTCAGCAGCACGTCGCCCGGCGTCGTGGGCGCCGCCGCTTCGGAAGCCGCCGCTGACACGGGCTCGGCTAACTCAGGCTCGGCTAACGCGGACTCGGTCGGCTCGGACTCGGCGGCCCTGAATTCGGCGGCCCCGGATTCGGCGGCCCTGGACTCCGGTTCGTCGGCGGCGCGGGGCGCCGCGGTTGTCTCAGGCACGTCCCGCAGTGTCGACCCGAGGCGCCATCCCGGTCGAGAGCTCCCGCTCTCGGCGGCGCCTGCCCGCGGCGCCGCCACCGACGCCGCGCGTCCGTACCCCGTCGGTCACAGCGTCGCGCCTACCGGCTTCGTCGGGGTGAAGGTGACCTTGAGCGACTCGTATCCGCTGACGAAGTTCGCCGGGCGCAGCGCCGGCTCGTCGGGGGTGACGAGCTCGAGATCGGGCAGCCGGTCGAGCAGGGTGTCGAAGATGATGCTCAGCTCGAGGCGCGCGAGCGAGTTGCCCAGGCAGAAATGCGTGCCCAGGCCGAAGGCGAGGTGCTCGTTCGGGGTGCGCTCGATATCGAACCGGAACGGGTCCGCGAACACGTCCTCGTCGCGGTTGGCCGACGGGTAGAGCAGCAGCAGTTTCTGGCCCTCGCGAAGCTGCCTGCCGCGCAGCGTCGCGTCCTGGGTCAGCGTGCGGGCCATGTTCCGGATCGGGCTGACCCAGCGGAGCATCTCCTCGACGGCCCTCGGCAGCAGTGCGCGGTTCGCGCGCAGCCGCTCCCAGTTCGCCCGGTCCGCCAGCAGCTGGTAGAGCCCGCCGGTGATGACGTGGCGGGTGGTCTCGTCGCCGCCGATCAGCAGGAGCAGCGACTCGTAGAACATCGACTCGTCGTCGAGCCGGTCGCCGTCGGCCTCGGCGTGCGCGAGGACGCCGAGCAGGTCGTCGCGCGGGTGCGCCCGCCGGTCGGCCAGCACCCCGGTGAAGTACGTGGAGTACTCGGCGGCGGCGGTCATCATCTTTCCGGCGGCCTCGGCGTTGTCGGACTGGCCCTGGCCTCGCATCATGTCGTCGGACCAGCGCAGCAGGTCCGGGTACATCTCGGGAACCGCGCCGAGCAGGTCGCCGATGACGATGAGCGGCAGCCAGGCGGCGACGTCCCAGACGAAGTCGCATTCGCCGCGCTCGCAGACCTGGTCGACCAGCGCGTGCGCGACTGTCTGGATACGGGCCCGCTGGTCCTGGACGCGCCGGGGCGTGAAGCCCTTGTTCAGCAGTTTGCGACGGTGCCAGTGCGCCGGATCGTCCATCTCGATCATCATCGGGAAGCCGCTGACATCGGGCCGGAAGCCGCTTGCGCTCGAATAGATCTCCGGGTGCTTGGAGACCTCGCGGACGTCCAGGTACTTGGTGACGCCCCAGATCTCGCCGTCCGGGTCCCAGTGGACCGGGTCGTTCGCCCGGAGCCAGGCCAGCCCGCGATGCGGGTCGTCCCCCCAGAAATCGCCGCTGATCAGACGAGTGTCGGGCTTGTCCTCGGGGAGTACGTCCGACGTGGAACCGCCGGTCGTCGTGCTGTCCGTCGCCATCAATCCCCCAGGGGCCGGCGGTACCAGGCGTCGTCAGTTTACATACAACACAGGAACTGACAACTACGTCGATGACGCCGACTGGCAAGCATGTCATGGGTGGCGCGCGAAAACCGCTGCGTACAGCCCTCACGAGGCCGCGGTTCCCCGGTCGTCCGACGTCGTTCGACGGCGTTGCCGGGTGAGGGAACAGGTGATGGGGCAGAGCGCGGGGGCATGTGGAGAACCCGTCGAGCCCATGACGGCCGCCTGGGGACCGGCACATGACGGCGCGGGGAACCTGGCGGCCATCCGCTTTACGTCTGGTTCGGTCCGCTCTCATCCGGGTCGACGCTGGTGAGGGAGCGGTCGCGATAGGCGGAAGGGGTCTCTCCCGTCCAAGCCCGGAAGGCGCGGGCCAACGCGCTCGCGCTCCCAAAACCCACCGCGGCGGCGATCTGGCTGACCGACATCGTCGACGTGCTGAGCAGCGCCATGGCCCGGACCAGCCGAGCCTGCCGCAGGTGCTCCTGCCAGGTCTGGCCCAGGACGGTCGCGAACCGTCTGCGCAGTACGCGTTCGGAGATGCCGACGGCACGGCAGACCGCGGCGGACCTGGCATCGGCCAGGTGCGCGGCGGTATAGGCGATCACGTCGCGGACGACGGGATCGTCCGAGACCGGCAGTGACAGCGGCGCCTCGTAGGCGAGCTGGCGACGGACGACGCCGGCAAGCGCCGTGAAGAAGCCGCTGGCCTCCGCGTTGGCCGCCGCGTCCTCGTGGGTCCGACCGATGGGCCACCGGGCGGCGTATCTCATCATCTCGCGCATCACCGGCGGCACCGGAATGATGGCGGCCCCCACGCGTGGAAAGTCGAAGACGGCGGGGTCGAAGAACACCGCGATGGTGGTCACGTCCCTGAGCAGCGGGGCGTGTTCGACTCCGGCGGGCACCCACGCCGCATGGGACGGCGGCAGCAGGTAGTGCGTCGTCGGGGTGCGAATCTCGGCGCAGCCGGATACGGCGTACTCGATCTCGTGCAGGTCGTGGCGGTGCCAGTACGAGATCACCTCGGTCGCGCGGTGCTCCACCGTGCCCGCGACCACCGTGGCGCACCGGCGCATGGCGATGAGCGGCGCGGCGGTCACGACGCGATCGTAGGCCGCCCCGCCACGGCCCGGAGCGCGGTCGAAGCGCGGCCGGATCGGGGCCGGAGCGCGGCCGGATCGGTGCCGAGGAAGGCCGTCCGGGTCGTACACCCGCGGCGGCCCCTGCCTACAGTCGGTCGGGTCCGACGCCACATGTCCGAGGTCTCGAGGTAAAGGCCCGGCGTCCCGTCCTGGACTCAACCTGGCCGACCGGCGCGGAGCCGGCGACCGTCGACGCACCTGTTTGGAGGATCGAGATGCCGTACGGGGTGTCACACGTGGGTCTTACGGTGACGGATCTGAATCGAAGCTGCGCCTGGTACACCGAGGTCCTGGGCTGGAAGGAGCTGGCCCGAGGCCGCGGCGACACGACGTCCTTCGCTCATGGCGTGCTGCCCGGCGGACTGAGCCTCGTCCTGCGCGAACACGACCAGCGCATCGCGGAGCCGTTCGATGAGACACGCCCCGGCCTCGATCATCTTTCGTTCTCCGTGGAGACGGAGGCCGATCTCGACGAGCTCGAGAAAAACCTCACCAATGCGGGCGCCACGTTCACGCCGAAGCGAGAGCTGCCCTATGGCTGGCTGCTCGCGTTCCGCGACCCCGACAACATCGCGCTCGAGGCCATGCTCGGCCGGTAGCCGGGCAGGCACGGCCGCGCGGTGCTCGACCGCGGGTGGCGGCTCGACCGCGGGTGGCGGCTCGACCGCGGGTGGCGGCTTGCGCTTGCCATGGCCGCTATCCGTGCCGCTGCGAGGCGGCGGCCTCAGGTCGGAGATCCTTCAGTGAGAGCTGGTGCGCAGGCCCGTCGGAAAGCGCGATCTGGCGGGTGACACGGAGGTCGGGCCCTGCGTGTAGGAGCTCGCCGGGCTCCATCAGGCGCCAGGCGGGGCTGTCGTCCATGCGTTCGCTGGCGACCACGAGCGCGGGAACGTCGGCCAGGTCGCGGGAGCGGACGCGCATGTGGCCGCCGGTGCCGCTGTGGTCGAGATGCCGGTCGCCATGGTGTCCGCCGGCCGGGCGTTCGAGGACGTACAGCGGGTGGGTGTCGGGATAGCGCAACGCCCACAGCCCCTGTGGGGTCGTGAGGATCACGTTGAGGGCGTACACGGGCACCTGCTGGGCGACCCAGCGGGCGGCGCGGGTGATGCCGGCGGCCACGTCGCCGTCGGCCGATCTGATCTCGCGGGTGACGAGGGCGAAGAACCTTTCGGAATCGGTGTCACCTTTCACCGCCGACAGGTCGGGGCCGAGCTCGGCGTCCAGCTCGGCCAGGCCTTCGACCACCCCGTTGTGCGCGAACAGGCGACCGTCCTGGTCGAAGGGGTGAGTGTTGCGTTTTTCCACGCCTCCCGTGGAAGCGAAACGGATATGGGCAAGGAACGTCGCCGACTCGACCTGTCTGGCCGCCTCGGCGAAACTTCGGTCCTCATAGGCGGCGATGGGTTCTTTGTGTAGCCGCGGAGTGCCGTCCGCGTCGAAAAAGCCGAGCCCGGTGCCGTCTGGCTCACGCCGGCTCTGGTCGCTGAGGCTGTCGGGGGCGTCGAGCAGCCAGAAGGTGGCGTGAGTACGCCGCGGAGCGCTGCTCATTCCGAACAGGCGACACATGCGGCATCGCACTCCTCGTCAGCATCTGCGCCACTCCACCCGCGGGGCGGCGGCCCTGGCATCGGCATCGGCACTCTGACACCGTGCGCGCCGGCCGGCCCGCATCTGCTCGGCGCGGTTGAGGGCGGCGTCGTCCGCCCGTGCCGGTCCGCGGGCGTCGCTGGGGCGTTTTAGCTGCCTTGGTGGTGGTACGTCACGGACGTGCGCCGCCTAGGGTTCATGAATCAGACATCGGTGGAACGCCCGGAGTTCATGTCTGCGCCAGGCGCGCGGACCGGGCGCGCGGCCATGGCCGGCGGGGCTCGCCACATGGGGCCTGGTACGAAATGCGCCGGCCGCGCGGGCGGGAGAGCGGGAGGAGTGCGATGAGCGCGGCGGCGGTGGGTGCTGGCGGACGGGAGACGGCGGACGTGGGCTCGTCGCCGCCCGCCGAGGAGCCGCCGAGGCGGGTGCGGACGCTCGGTCGGTGGCTTGGATACGCCCTCGGCCAGGCGCTGCTGATGGCCGGACTGTTCATGGTCTACCGGCTCGGGCGGCGACTGGCGGCCGGGCACGAGAGCGTCGCGCTGGGACACGCCCGGGAGGTCTGGCAGCTGGAACGGGCGCTTGGCCTGCCGAGCGAGGAGACCGTGCAGCGCTGGGCCCTCCACTCGACCACGCTGGTGGAACTGGCAAACCGGTTCTACATGTACGTCCATTTCCCGGCATCGATTGTCTTTCTGGCCTGGGTACTGCTCCGCCACCGCGACCACTGGGCTCGGGTGCGTAACGCGCTGATCGCGCTGACCGGCGCCGCGCTGGCGATCCACCTGGCTTACCCGCTCGCGCCCCCGCGTTTCCTGTCCGGAGTGCTGCCGGACGTCGGCATCGTCGACACCGGCCAGCTCATCGGCCCGTCGCCATACCCGTCGTCGACGGGCGGTTCGGCGAACCAGTACGCGGCAATGCCGAGCATGCACGTCGGCTGGGCGATCCTGGAGGCATGGGGGGTCGTCACGATCCTGCGGTCCCGGGCGCGGTGGGCCGCGCTCGCCCACCCGGTCGTGACCACGCTCGTCGTCGTGCTGACCGGTAACCACTACTGGCTGGACGGCATCGTGGGCGGCCTGCTGGTGGCCGGCGCGGTATGGATCACCGCGCCCGGCCGGACCGGCCAGCTCGCGGCCCGACTGTCCGCGACGCCGTCGGCGCCCGTCCCGGTGGCCACCGCGACCAGTTCCGTTTCGGCGGCACCTCACCACACAAATTGATCTTCTTCGTATGGTGATGGCGGCCCTGTAGGTTGGCCGCGGGGTCGGTGGGTGGCGAGAGCTCGGGTTGTCGACGCAAGAGGAATCGGGTCATGGCGAGGCGTCACGGCTGGGCGGGCTCGCCGCCCGCGGATGAGCACGAGGCGCGCGCGCGGATCATCGAGGCGGCGATGCGGTGCGTCGACCGCAACGGCGCGGCGGCGTTCACGCTGCACGACGTGGCGATGGAGCTCGGCGTCATCCGTCAGACCGTGTACCGGTACTACGCCAGCACGGACGAGCTGTTCATCGCCGTCGGGCAGGCGGCCGTCGGTTCCTTCGTCGATGAGCTCACGCGGCACCTGCGCCGGGTCACCCGTCCCGCGGACTGGGTCGTCGAGGCGCTCGCGACGGCGATCGAATGGCTCCCCACGAGGGCGCACCTCACCCTGCTGCTCGCCGCCGGCCGCCCCGGTCCGTTCACGCGCGGCGTCACCTCGACCGTGGCGATGGAGTTCGGGAAGGACCTGTTCCACCGTTCGGAGATCGACTGGGTGGCTGCCGGCTACGACGATCGCCGGCTCGACGAGCTGATCGAGCTGATGCTGCGGATCCTCCAGTCGATGACGATCGACCCACCCGATCCGCCGCGCACGGGGCCCGACCTACGCGGCTATCTGGAACGCTGGATAGCGCCGGCCGTCGCCCCCGGGTCCGTATGACGCGGGCCGAGGACTGCGGGCCGCGGGCTACGGTTCGACCAAGATCATCGTGTCAGGCGGGCGACTTCTCCGGCAATGGTTCCCGCGGCGCCGACCGTGACGGCCGGCGGCTGACGAGGACTGGTGACGCCGTCGCGAGGCCGGCCAGTACGACGGCCGCGGCCAGGAAGCATCCGACGGCGTAGGGCAGGCTGCCGGTGGGGGTGGCGTCGGTGGTGACGCCGTCGGTGGCCGAGAGGTAGTCGGGGAGCGCGGTGGCCCACAGAACGACGAAGGCCGCCAGGAAGACGCCGCCATACCCGAGGGCGAACCACGGACGTTCGGCCGCCGGCGGGACCGGGGCCGCGCGGGTGGACCGCCACTGCTGGTAGAGGACCGGCACGGCGACGACGGCGAAGGCCGCGACGCACAGCCACATGACGACCGCCTGGGCCTCGTTGTTGTCGTCGCCGACCACCGAGGACGGCAGGCTGCCGACGGCGATCAGCGGCGGTACGAGCACCCCCGCCGCGATCGTGCGGCCGGCGAGGCCCCAGCCGCGCGGGGGTTCGCCCCGGTCGGCCCTGCGCCCCACGAACAGCCGGACCAGCAGGGTGAGCGCGGCCGGGCCGAGCGCGGCGAAGATGAAGACGCTGGTCATCGGTACCGACGCCAGCTGTGGCTGGTTGATGGCCAGGTCGTCGTTCCAGATCCACCAGCGCAGCTGGGGTCCGAGCTGGTCGAAGATCTCGTAGAAGAGGTGGTGGACGAACCCGACGCAGATCGCGCCGAGGAAGACGTTGCGGCGGAAGCCGCCGAGCGACCGGACGATCTCGTAGGCCAGCGAGGTGAGGGCCGTGTACAGGGCGACGATGTAGAGCGGGATGCGGTCGTACACCAGCTGGATCGTGAAGACGTTGTGGGCGAACACCTCGTGCATGTTGTCGGGCAGCCCCAGGTTCCGGGAGAAGAACAGGGGCGGCTCGGTGACGGCGAGGTAGACGATCGCCCCGAGCCAGATCGCCAGGTTCGACGGGTCGCCGTGCCGGCGCCAGCGCCGTATGGCATGGACCAGGGCGAGTATCGCGCCGGCGATCAGGAGCGTTTCGACGACGGGAAGCGTCCCGTTGCTCAGGTCGAACGGATCGCGCAGGTGGATGACGGGTTCGACCGAGTCACAGGAGAAGCTTCCGATCTTCCCGGCGAGCCGTTCGAAGGCGGGGTCGCAGCTACTGGACATGGGGCGTCCTCAGCCGGCCTTGGTGGCGGAGTACCAGGTGGCGACGGGCGCGCCGTCGTCGTAGCGGCCCAGCCAGGTGCCGACGAACTCCGGCAGCGGCTGGTGTTCGGGGTCGTGCCCCGGGAGCTGGGCGCGCAGGACGCGGCGAGCCGCGGCGCGGCGTTCGCTCTTCGGCACGAAGTCGAGACCCCCCGAGCCCTGGGCGCCGGCGCCGCGGCGCCGGAACGCCAGCTTCTGGTGCAGCCCCTGCCGCAGCCCGACAGCGGGGATCATGGAGCGTGCGTCGACCTTCCGGTCCTCGAACGGGACATGCTCGTTGAAGCCCTCCGCGATGACCTTGATCAGGCGGTTGATGTGCCACAGCACCGCGGGCAGCGCGCGGAGGCGGTAGGCCTCGCCGCCGAACTCCCGGTAGATCCGTAGGCCGGAGCTGCGGTGCTCGACCTCCTCGGTGAAATGCCACAGGAACAGCGACGCGACGCGGTCGTCGCCGGGGGCGAACAGCCGGTCCTCATGATCGAGGAAGAGCTTGAACGTCGGGGTGAAGGCCGACTCGAGATCGGCGATGTAGGCCAGATGGAACTTCAACGGCTTCGATTCCAGCAGCTCGTCGTACAGCGCCATCGCGGCGTTGGCCGTCCCCTGGAGCCCGGGGTAGGTCCGGGCCAGCGCCCTCAGGTGCTGGCGGTGGGCCCTGGCGTGCTGTGCCTCCTGGCGGAGGAACGCGTCCGCCTCCGCGGCGACGTCGGGGTCGGTGAGCTGGGGAATCGCCTCCTTCACCGCGGCCACGATGTACTTCTCGAACGCGATCGCGATGATGCCCGTCGCATTGGCCTGCAGCGAGAACTCGGGGTTGTCGGGGTTCCACAGGAAGGGGATGTCGCCGTCGAAGTCGAAGGGCACGCGCCGCACCTGCAAGGTCGTCATGCGGTCTCCTAGGGGGCTGACGCATGAACCATACAAGATCATGTATCTTGTATGCATTTGACCAGACGTACGATGCTCGACGGCTCCGGCCGGGTCAAGAGATCGGGCGAGCCGCTGGCAAGGGCCTGGACGCCAGCGGTGGCGATCGTCAGGCGCGGGACTTATGCGCGTAGGAAGCGGAGGACCGCGAGTACGCGTCGGTGTTCGCGGTCGCCTGGTGCCAGATCCAGTTTCGTGAAGATGGAGGTCACGTAGGCCTCGACGGTCTTCACCGCGAGGTAGAGGTCGGCGGCGATGGCGGCGTTGGAGTGCCCGCGTGCCATCAGGCCCAGTACTGCCCGTTCCCGGTCCGTGAGCCTGGCCAGTGGGTCGTCCTCGCGGCGGCGGGTGACGAGGCGGACCACCAGGTCGGGGTCGATCACCGTGCCTCCGGAAGCGATGTTGCGCAGTTCGGCGCCGAGGACGCGCAGGTCGGAGACGCGGTCCTTGAGCAGGTAGCCGACTCCGCCGTCGAACTCGGTCATCAGCCGGAGGGCGTGGTGCACCTCGACGTACTGCGACAGGAGCATCAGCCCGACCGTCGGTGCCGCGGCCCGGATCGCCATGGCCGCCTCGATGCCCTCGTTGGCGAAGCCGGGTGGCATGCGCAGGTCCAGTACCGCGACCTCGGGTGGGTCGTCGCGCACCCCGGCGACCAGAGTGTCTCCGTCGGCGTACTGGCCGGTGACGTCGAAGCCCATCTCGGTCAGGATGCGGGCGAGCCCTTCGCGGAACAGAACGGCGTCGTCCGCCAGCATCACCCGCATGGGATCACCGTCCGCAGCCGAGTTCCGCCGAGTCCGGTCTCGACGACCAGCCTGGCGTCGAGGGCGGCGAGGCGGTCGGTGAGTCCTTCCAGGCCGGATCCCGGGCGCGCCTGCGCCCCGCCTCGGCCGTCGTCGCGGACCTCCAGCAGCAGCCCCTGCGCGGTCAGCTCGGCGGTGACGGTCGTGATCCGGGCGCCGGCGTGCCTGGCCGCGTTCGTGAGTCCCTCGCTGACGACGAAGTACGCCGTGGCCTCCACGGCGGGTGCCAGCCGGCGGTCCACGGTGACGTGCAGCCGCACCGGAAGGGCGGAGCGGTCGGCGAGGTAGCCGAGCGCGGCCTCCAGCCCGTCCTGGGTGAGCACGGCCGGGTGCAGTCCGCGCGCGGTCTCCCGCAGCTCGGCGGTCGCCTGCAGCAGTTGCTGGCGGGCCGCCTCGGCCCGTCCGGCGAACGCGGTGGCGCCGTCGGCGGCCCCCGCGAGCGCGCCCAGCTCCATCGCGACGGTGACCAGCCGCTGTTGGGCGCCGTCGTGCAGGTCGCGCTCCAGCCGGCGCCGGGCCTCGTCGCCCGCGGCGACCAGCCGCTGGGCGCTCGCGCGCAGCTCCAGGACGAGGCCCGCCTGGGCGGCGAGGTCGGCGAGCAGACCGCGTTCCTGGGAGGTCAACGAGCCGCGCGCCCCCGTCGTCACGGCGAGCGCGCCGACGGTCCGGCCACCGTGTGCCACCGGCACCGCGCGCCCGCCGAGCGTCAGCTCGTCGAGGGTCCGTACCTCGTCCGGACGCCCCGCCGGCCACGCCGACACCGCGCGCAGCTCGTCCGCGGATCCCGTCCACAGCACGACCTGCCGCGCGCCCGTGCCTTCGGCCACCGTGGCACACAGCCCGTCGAGCAGTCCGCTGGACGGGCCCGTCAGCTGGGCGGACAGCCGTGACAGGGCTTCGTACGGGGTGGCGCGGCGGCCGTAGACGATCCGGTCCGCCACCCGCTGCGCGCGGCGGCGCAGCGGGTCGAACGCCACGGCCACCAGCGCGGTGGCCAGCAGCGCGAGCAGCGTGCCCGAACCGCCGATCAGGTTGCCGACGGCGACGACCACGACGGCGTACCCGAGGGTGACCACCGCCGCCATCGCGCCCCAGACGAGCGTCGCGTTGATCACCGGGTCGACGTCGTAGAGGCGGTACTTGAGGATGGCCGCTCCCGCTGCCAGCGGCACCAGCGGCACGGCCAGCAGCCCGGGCACGGGGGTGCGCCACCCGATCAGCCCCGCGGCCATCACCGCCCCCGTCGCCGCCACGGCGAACACGAACCAGCGCAACTGCCGGGACTCGTCGCCCTGCGCGCGTGCCAGCCGCCTGATCGCGCACACCACCCAGACGAGTTGGAACGCCGGGTAGCCGATAGCTATCGCGATGGGATGGATGTCGGCCGCGGCCGCGGCGCCCGGGAGGTGCAGCGGATGTGGCGCGGCCAGCGGCACCCGGGCGTACTCGACCGGCCACAGCGCCGACATCGCCGCGAGCGCGACGCCCAGCACGGCCAGCGCCCCGATGACCCTGCGCCACGTCGGCGAGGGCAGGCGCCCGGTCGGGAAGCTCATGAGCGTGACCGCCGTCAGCACGAACACCAGCGGGAGCGTCCACACCCCGAGCCAGCCGACCCAGGAGGAGGCGGGCAGCGCGGGGCTGCGCAGGCCGTACTGGCGGGCCGCGAACATCACCGCCTGCGCCACCCCGGTGGCGACGAACAGCCAGGCCTCGCGGTTGGCCGGGCGCTGCCACACGACGTAGAGCCCCACGGCGGTGAAGGCGACGGCGAGCAGGCCGTTGTGCAGGTTGTCGAGCCAGGCTCCGAGGGCGAACCCACCCGCCACCAGCGCCGTGACGGCGGCACCGCACGCCGGCCCCGCCACACGCGGCGAGATCCGAAGCACAGCGACATGGTGCAACAGCGCACTCTGCGCGCGGTACCGGGACAACCCTTGCCATTCCGCCGGGTCTGCCCGGATGTGCCGGTGCGGTCGCGCCGCGACCCTGATCGGGACCGATCCGCTCCGACCGCAAGGAGCTTCCCGTGAACGCCGTCCCCGGCTCACCCGCCGATCGGCTCCTGAACGCGTCCCTCGTGGTCGCGCCCGTCCTCTACCTGATCTCCAACGTCCTCTACGCCCTGCGCGGCTGGGAGTCCGACTCGGCCGGCGGGATCTTCCACGTGCTCGGCGCCGTCGCCTACACGCTCGTGCTGATCCGGATCGCGACCTGGACGTCCGGCACGTTCGCCGCCGTGCTGTTGGTCGTGGGCTCGATCGGGATCGCCGGCAACGTCGCCTACGGCTTCGACGCGATCCACGTCGCGCTCGGCGACGTCTCCCTCGTCGATCGGGACGGTGCGGCCGTCCTGATCAAACCACTCGGGCTGGGCTTCCCGCTGATGCTCCTGCTGTGCGCGATCGCGCTGCGACGCGTCGCGCCACGGTGGGTGGCGATCCTGATCGGGCTCGCGGCGGTGGCGTTCCCGATCGCGAACATCGGCAACATCCCCGCCCTCGGCATCGCGGACAGCGTCGCCACCGTCATCGGTTTCGGCGCGTTGGCCGTGCGGCGAGTGCCCGTACCGCCGGCGGATGGCGATCCCATCGTCGACGGGAGCACGACAGCGTCGGCGATGTCATGAGAAGGCGGTCCCGGATCGCCAAGACCAATAGCGGTGCGGTTTCCGGGCGCGGTTCTGGGCCGTGGTGTCGGCTGGCCGACAGATTGTCAGGCGGAACCCTGTCTCGCCTCGTCGTCTGGCCTCCAACTGGGCTTCTTCCGAGATGTCCCGGCGATCGTAGGGCCCTGTTCCTATCCCACTCCGGGCAGGTCGGGAATGCGCTCCCTTCCGGCCGGAGCTCGGCCTTTGCGAATATCGACCACATCGCCGGCCGGTGCTCGGCGAGGAGACCCGGGGTGCTCCCCGTAACCGTAAAGCGCTGCCGAAAGACGCAGCGCGGCCGACAGGAGAAGTAAACGTGAACCGCATTCTCGCTCCGTTTTCCCGCCGGGTCGGCGCCGCGCTGGCGGTCAGTGCCCTGGCACTGGGCCTGGCTACCGCCGCGTGCAGCTCGGAGAGCACCAGCGACGCGGCGCCGCCCCCGGCCGCGGCGTCGGCCGCGGTGTCGGCGCCGCCGTCTGGTCCGACGGCGCCGGAGGTCACGGCGCCGGGGACGCCGGTGCCGGTCGAGCAGGCCGTCTCGACGGGCGGCCCGGCGTTCGCGGGCGGCGCGTCGACGAACTGCGACAACGGCTACGCCGGCGTCTGGGTGGCGAACAACTCGAAGGCGTTCATCGCCAGCATCACGATCTCGCAGACCGACTGCGACCGCCTCAACACCGCCAAGTTCCGGATCGTCTCCCGCCCCTGGATGGGCCTCGGGACCAAGTACACCGACTGGGGCTACGCCAAGAACATCAGCTGGGGCTACCTGGGCACGTCGGTCACCCTGACCTACTACTTCCAGAGCGGCCTGGTCGAGAAGGTCTACATCCTTCCCGCGGCCAACGGCTCCACCCTCAGGGCCAAGAACACCGAGTACTACACCAACGGGACCAGCTCGACCTCCGGCACTGAGAGCTACAGCCGCTACGGCCGCTGACCGCCGCGACTCGGCCCGGCCCGGCGCGTCCAGGGGGGCGCCGGGCCGGGCCGCTCACGGCGCCGTGGCGCCCCGCCGCGCCGACACGACCTCACACCTCAACCGTCAGGAGGGTCCCATGCCCGGGAAGCCTGTCCGTCTGTCCGTCGCGATCGCCAGCGCCGCGGTGCTGCTCGGTGCCATCGCGTGTATGCCCGAGGACGCGGGAACGACCGCGCCCACGTCCACCACCGCGGCCACAGCCGCCGCGGCGCCGACGGACACAGCCACCGACACAGCCACCGGCGGCGGCGCGGGCGCCGGTGGCTCCGCGACAGGCGACCCAACCGCCAACTCGGCGGACACTGTGCTCGACGTGCTCGTCACCAGCGACGACGGAGTCGGCGCCGAAGGCATCGAGGCGATCGTCCAGGGCGTGGGCAGACTGTCGGCCACCATCGGGGACGTCACCATAGAGATCGTCGCGCCGGCGGCGAACCAAAGCGGCACCGGCGGGAAGACCACCGACGGCCCGGTCAACTACACCAAGAGCGACGCGTCCAACGGCACCCCCGTCACCGAGGTGAACGGCTTCCCCGCCGACGCGGTCAACGTCGCCCTCGACGACCTGGGCATGCACCCCGACCTCGTCATCGCCGGCATCCACGAAGGCCAAGCCCTCGGCCCCGACGTCGACGAGTCCGGCACCATCGGCGCCGCCCGCGCCGCCGCCCAACGCGGCATCCCCGCCCTCGCCGTCAGCCTCGGCCTCGGCGACACCTACGACTACACCCCCGCCGTCACACTGGTCCAGAACTGGATCACCAAGAACCGCGCCAGCCTGCTCTCCGACACCAAACCCCGCCAGACCATGGTCACCAACCTCAACGTCCCCAACTGCTTCGCCGGCGGCACAGTCCGCGGACTCCTCGAAACCGACACCGAACCACAGATCCCCGACCCAGCCCTCGCACGACAGAACCAGGACTGCACCTCCACGAACAAACCCAGCGACGAAGTCGGCGCCTTCAACGCCGGATACGCGACCCTCACCCGCCTCTACCCCCGCCCATAACTGACCAACCGTAGACCCATCCTGGCCTGGCCTGGGAGCCCAAGGCGGCCTTCGCCACCCTCGCCAAGTGCTACGCCAGCTAGCCATGCGCCGCCTAGAAGGGCCACCGTGACCGCTAGGCTGCCGAAAAGGGGAAATCGGGCGATGGGGAGCGGGCTGTGGTGGTGGACAGCGAGCCGGAGGGGTTCTCCTCGTTGCAAGAGTCGTTGGTCGAAGGTCCCCGGGCAACGGTCGACCTGAGAACCGATGTCGCGCACTCCGCGCGCATCTACGACTACTTCCTCGGCGGGAAGGACAACTTCCCCGCGGACCGTCAGGCGGCGGCGCAGATCCAGGCGGCGTTCCCGCACACCCCGGCCGCGGCCGTGCAGAACCGCGCCTTCCTCGTGCGCACCACCCGGTACCTGGCGGGCGAGGCCGGCATCCGCCAGTTTCTCGACATCGGTACCGGCATCCCCACCAGTCCGAACCTGCACGAGGTCGTCCAGGCGGTCGCGCCGCAGTCCCGGGTCGTCTACGCCGACAACGACCCGATCGTGCTCGCCCACGCCCGCGCCCTGCTCACCAGCGACCCGCGAGGCCGCACCGCCTACCTGGACGCCGACCTGCGCGACCCCGGCCGCATCCTGAACGCCCCGGAACTCCGGGACACCCTCGACCTGACCCAGCCCGTCGCCCTGTCCGTCATCGCCGTGCTGCATTTCGTCCCCGTCGAGCACGACCAGTACGGCATCATCCGCACGCTGGTCGACGTGCTTCCGTCCGGCAGCTACCTGACGATGTCGTACCTGACCGCCGACCGCAATCCTGACCAGGTCGCCAAACTCGTCAGCGCCTACCGGGCCCAGGGCATCGACGTCACTGCCCGGACCCGGGCGGAGGTCGCCCGGTTCTTCCAGGGTCTTGACCTCGTCCCTCCGGGGCTGGTCCCCGTGCACCTGTGGCGCCCTGACGACACCGCGGCCGCTGGTGACTTCGTCACCGAGGCCGGCGGCAACATCGTCTGGTCCGCCGTGGCACAGAAGCCCTAGATCCCCTGAAGAGGGCCAGGGCGACGGTGTCGAAGCCGGGGCTCTACTCCGGCGGGCGCGGCCAGGCGCGGACGGCCAGTTTCCCGGTGGTGCCGAGGTCGAGGTGGATCGCAGAGTCACCGGCTCGGCGCCCCCGCCCCGAGCCGTAGTGCCGGGCGCTGAAGGTTAATAGGCCTGCGACCGGAGCGCTTGTTCGCTTGAAATCGGCGAGCGGCACAACGTGCAGGCCAAGTGATGAAAGTGCCCCGGGCAGGTTCGTACAGCATCCACGCGGCTTTCGGCGTGGGGTCCGGGGCTCGGCCCGGAGCAACATGGCGCGGGAGTCCGGGAGCGGACCCGAAGGCTTCGCGAACAGGAAGATCCCGATCGCGTGCCCCCGGCGGGGCGCCTCGTAGAAGGGGGAGGCGCTGCCCTGGGTGTTTCCGTCGGGCAGCTGGTCGTGGAGGCCAGTTTCGAGGTCCGGCAGGGCAGGCGATGAGCGCATCATCGCCGGTTCCGGCGTCGGAAGCACGTGGGCGTGGTGTGGCGTTCACAGCCGTGACTGTGATCATGGCCATGGTGGTGGGTCTGACGTTCTTGTTCGGTTCGGCAATGTGTGGCTGCTGGGGTTGCGGTTGGGGGTGCCGGGCTATGTGGCGCCGTTGGTGGCGCCGGCGGTGGATCTGTCGGTTCTTGGCTTGTTGGTCGCGATCCGCGAGCTTGCGATGCGGGGTGCGTCTCGCGCGGAGATCCGGCCGGCGCGTCGGCTGCTGGTGTTCGCGAGCCTCGTGACCTTGGCGCTCAACATCGCTGAGCCGGTTATCGCTGGGAATCTGGGCAAGGCGGCGTGCGACGCCGTCGGCCCTCTTCTGCCGGTCGGTCTCGCGGAGAAAAAGGGCGTCGACAAGGTGACCCTTGTGGTCATCGACGTGCCCGCCGCGCTGGACGTCCCGCAGAACCTCGCGCCCAAAGCGTTCAAAGACGCGGGCATCGAGTACGAGCTCGTCCGGGTGCCGCCGGGCACCGCCGACATGACGCCGCAGATGCAGAGCGCTGTCGCCGGCCATCCCGGGATCGTGTTCGTCGTGGGCAACGACTCGTTCTGCATCAGCGCGTTCAACGGGTTGCGGGCGGTCGGGTACGACGGCCAGATCAGCGCGATCTCGCAATGCATCACGGACGCCACCCGTAAGGCCGTGTCGTCGGACATCCTGAGCGGAATGGTCGTCGCGACACTCGCGCCGGCCGGCGGCACCGATCCCTCGGCCGTTCTCTACCAGACGGCGATGGAGACCTACGGCGACGACATCGACATCAGCTCCACGACCGGCCGTACGTGTTCGTGACACTCGGGGGCCTGCAGACCGCGCTCGAGGGCATCTCGGGTGACATCACGCCGGCGACGGTCACGGCGACCATCAAGGCCATGCCGGAGAGCGAACTGCCGGGCGCGGCCGGGATGAAGTTCCGCTGCAACGGCAAGGCCAGCGCACAAGCCCCCGCGGTGTGCGTACGCGGCGGGCTGTCCACGACCCTTGATGACAAGGGCCAACCCACCGAGTTCCAGGTGCTTGGGAGCTCGCCGATTCCCGACTGACCGACGGCACGGTACCGGCCGGGCCAACCCGGCCGGTACTCGCTCCGGCCGGCTCGATGATGTTGGGGCGATGGGGCGATGGGGCGAGGCGCTGTGGGCGCGGCAGGGTCTGGGCGCTGACGGGTCCTGGTGCGAGGTGGTGGTCGGCGAGGAACAGGGTCGAGTAGCCGGGGTCCTCGATCCGGGGCGCGAGATCGCGCTATTTGGTGGCCGAGGTCGCGGTTGTGGTCTGGACCGCGAAACGGAAGGGCCGGACGTCAGCCAATGACATAGCCGCCGTCGACGGGAAGGGCGACACCGGTGACGAACGACGAGTCGTCGCTCGCGAGGAACAGGGCGGCGGTCGCGAGTTCGCGTGGCAGGCCCCACCGGCGCATCGGCTGGGGAGGCGCCGGCACGCCGGCGGGGGGGTCCAGGAGGTCGTCTGATCCTGGGACCATTCCGGTCCAGGTCATGCCCGGGCAGATGGCGTTGACCCGGACGCCCTGGTCCGCGAAATCGAGCGCGACCGCCTTGGTCATCTGGATGACGCCGCCCTTGGACGCGCCGTAGACGGCGTTCTTCCGCCACCCGACCAACCCGGCCGCCGACGCGGTGTTGATCACGGAGCCGTCGCCGCTACGAAGCATCGCCTGGATGCCGTGCTTCATCCCGAGGAACACACCCTTCAGGTTGACCGCGACGACGCGGTCGAAGTCCTCCTCCTTCTGCTCGGTGATCAGCGCCTTTGGTCCGGCGATACCGGCGTTGTTGAAGAGGATGTCGAGCTTTCCGAACCGGTCTTCCGCGGTGGCGACCATCCGCTCGACGTCGGCCTCCACCGCGACATCGACGTGAACTGCCACGCCGACGGCCCCGATCTCGTCGGCCGTCCGCTCCTCCTGGCCGCTGAAGTCCGCACAGATGACCTTCGCGCCTTCCGTGGCGAAGAGGTGGGCGCTCGCCCGCCCGATGCCGGAGCCGGCTCCGGTGATGATCGCGACCTTGCCGTCGAGCTTTCCCGCCATGCCTTGAGGTCCCTTCGGATCGATGGAGCGTGTCCGGTATCGCTGGCTGGCCGCGGCCTATCCGAACTTCGGCTCCGGCAGCCCTCGAACGCCGAGCCCGCGAAGGGCGAGGACTCGGCCGTTGTCGCCTCCAGCGGTGGTGCCGCCACGGGAGGTCACCACGAGGACGTCGAGTTGCGGTCCGGCGAACGCGACGCTCGTCGGGCTGGCCACCGGCACGGGTACGCGCCGGTCGAGGGTGCCGTCCGGCGCATATCTGCGGATCTCGCCGCCGCGGTAGGCGGCCACCCAAAGACAGCCCTGCTCGTCGACGGTGGTGCCGTCCGGGACGACGGCGCCGTCCTCGAACTGGGCGACGACCCGGCGGTCGGTGGCCTCGCCGGACGCGGGGTCGTAGTCCCAGGCATAGATGCGCCGGAACGCGCTGTCGTTGCAGTAGAAGGTCGTGCCCGTTTCGTCGAAGCAGGGGCCATTGGTGACGCCGATGGGGTCTGCGGTGACGTGCACGCTCAGGTCTGTGTCGACGCGGTACAGGCTGCCTGACGGTGTGAGGTCGCCCTGCCCGGACTCGATCGCTCTCACGAGCGCCATGTCGGCCATGCCGGTGACGAAACGGCCCTGGCGGTCGACGGTTCCGTCGTTGAACCCGAAACCCGGGCCTCCATCGGCGTCGAAGATCAGCTCGGTCTCGCCTGAGTCGAGGTCGAACAGGTGGATCTCGCTGCCGGAGGTCACGACGGCTCCGCCGCCCTTGCGTAAGGACAGCGAGGCGATGACGCGTCCGGGGAACTTCGTGCTCCGCGCGTCGCCGCCGTCAAGATTGCATTGGTGCACTGTCGCCTGGAAGACGTCGATCCAGGAGAGCCGGTCCCGGTCGACGTCCCAGACCGGTCCTTCGCCCATCGTCATGCGTGCGTCGGTGACGAGGCGCACGTCTACCATGACCTTCCTGCTTTCCTGCTTTCGCGCGCTGTCATCGGGTGGTGACGAGTTCCTGGCCGACGAGCGTGGTGCGGTGCATCAGCCGGCGTGAGGTCGGTTCGAAGGGCAGGGCGCGGTGGAGCATGCCGGTGTTGTCCCAGATCACCAGGTCGCCGCGGCGCCACCGGTGCCGGAGGGTGAACCGCGGGCTGGTGGACCATGCGAGCAGGCGGTCGAGCAGTGCCCTGCCGCGGTCTTCTGGCCAGCCGACGACCGTGCCCGCGGTCGCTCCGATCAGCAGGGACTTTCGCCCGTTCGCGCGGGTCCACACGAGCGGGTGCACCCTTGTCGGCACCTTCTCCCAGCTGGCCCGCTGCTTGTCCGTGGCGTCGGGATAGGCGATCCGCTGGGCGGTCGCGAAGCTGTGAGCCACCCGCAGGTCGGCGATCTCGGCCTTCTCCTCGTCGGACAGGGCGTCGTAGGCGGCGTAGGTGTTGGCGAACTGCGTGTCGCCGCCGGCGGGGTCGACCTCGTGGGCGGTCAGCAGCGTCGCCTTCTGGGGAAGCTCGTCGGTCGCGCCGTCGATGTGCCAGAGGAAGTTCCCCTGCCGGTAGCCGGCCAGCACGCTCTTGTCGGGGTCGAGCGTGATCCGGGCGATCTCAGGGTGCTCGCCGGGGTCGTTGACCTTGGGCACGACGACCTCGCCCAGCAGCCGGCTGAACCGGACCAGGTCGCCGTCCTCGATGTGAACCTCGCGGTACACCAGCACGCCGTACTGGTCCAGAGCGGCCTTGCAGTCGGCAGCTACCGCCTCATTGACGAGATCACTTCCCCTCCAGCCGCTGATCTCGGCACCGATCTCGGGCGCCAGCCTGGTGACCGTGATGGACATGACTTCCTCCGACTAGCTGAGAGAGGGACTCGGCGCCGCGGGTGACGCACCTGGAGGCGGCTGGGCTCGCGCGCCGCGACTGCCCCGACGGCCACCTCGCGACGGTTCGCGCGATCTGGGGCCATGCGTTCGTACCACCGGCCGACCCAGCAGCGCAAGAATCTACTGGCATTAGAAAGGATCTTCTGGCACTATTCTGGCTGCCGGAGGGGGTGAAGGTGTCTTGGTCGGTGCGAGCGCAGGCCCGGCCGCATCCGCGGCCGGGCGCTCCGGGCGTCACCTCGCACCCGAAGATCCGCTAAGGACCGCCCATAGGATGAGACATGGCCCGGGATACCCGCGAGCGCCTGCTGGACGCGGGACTCGCCCTGTTCGCAGGCAAGGGCCTCGCCGGCACCACGGTCTCCGATCTAGAGGCCCGTGCCGGGCTCCGGGCCGGAGCTGGCTCGTTCTATCGCCACTTCACCTCGAAAGAGGCTCTCTTCGAGGCCGTCGTCCGGCAGGAACTCGACCGGTTCCGCGCCTCGATCGGCGACGCGACGCCCGGCGAGTCGGCCGTGGCCGATGTGAAGATCACACTGGCGTTGGAGTTCCACCAGACCCTCACGACGCTCGGTCAGCTCGGCAGACTCGAGGCGATCATCCACCGGGACGCCGCCGCGATGGGCGACCTTTTCGACGAGGTGGAGGGCCTGTACAACGCCGCCCTCGACGCCAGCGCCGCCCGGCTGGGCCAGCTCATGGAAGCCGGGCAGCTTCCCCGACGCGACCCACAGGCCCTCGCCGTGACGATCAGAAGCACGCTCATCGGCTATCACCTGAACACCCAGTCGTTTAGAAGGTCCGCCCGGCGGGTGCCACCGGCAGATCTGATCGCCACGCTGATCGACCTGATCTCCTCCAAATAACCTCCGGCGCTCGACGTCAACGCAGACGTCGATCTCGCGCGAACCGCACGCACAGGCTGCCGCGGCCCGCTCGGCATCGATCGGGACCCCCAGGTTTGCGGCAACGACCATAGACAATGTTGGACGGTCGTATGGCGATGCTGTATGGATGTATGGCGGCCCTGTGCGACACCTTATTGCCGATCATGACTTTCGACGCTGAGGATATTGTCACGTGAGAATTGGTCTGACAGGTCGGCCGTCGACGACGGAGAAGCTCGTCGCGCAGGCGAAGGAGGCCGAGAAGGACGGTTTCAGCTCCCTCTGGTTGGACAGCACGGTCCTCGGCGACCCGCTGGCGGCGATGGCGGTCGCGGGCCGGGAGACATCCGCGATCGAGCTGGGCACGGCGGTCCTCCAGACGTACCCGTGCCATCCGGTTCTCCAGGCGAACCGGGCCGCCGGCGTCGCGGAGGCGATGGGACGGCCCGGCTTCACGCTGGGCATCGGGCCGTCGCACGCGTCCCGCGTCACCGGTCTGTACGGCCTGCCCTACGACCACCCAGGCCGCAACACCGAGGAGTACCTCCGCATTCTGACGGGCCTGCTGCGCGGCGAGACCGTGACGTTCGAGGGAACGGACTGGACGGCGAAGGACGCGACAGTGCCGACGGCGCAGCCGGTGCCGGTGCTTCTCGCCGCGCTCGGCCCGCGGCTGCTGCGGGTGGCCGGTGAACTCGCCGACGGCGTCGTGCTGTTCATGGCCTCGGCCCGGGCGATCGAGACGCATGTCGTGCCCCGGCTTCATGCCGCCGCCGTGGCGGCGGGGCGGCCGGAGCCGAGGGTCGTCGCCGGGCTGCCGGTCGCGGTGCATGACGACCTCGCCGAGGCCCGGGCGGCGGTGGCGGCGACCTCGGCCGTCTACGAGAGCCAGCCGAACTACCGCCGCATCATGGAGATCGGCGGCGCCGAGGGCCCGGCGGACGTCGCTGTCCTCGGCGACGAGGCGAGCGTGACCCGCCAGCTCCAGGGCCTGCTCGACGCCGGGGCGACGGACATCCAGGTGTTCGTCGTGCCGGTCGGGGCGGACCGCCGGGCCTCCCGGCAGCGCACCATGAACCTGTTGGCCTCTCTCACGGGCTGACCGCCGCGCAGGTCGTCAGTCGGCGTGCTTCGTCTGCGACGTGGACGGAGACGAAGCAGGAGATGTGTGCTGGGGCTCAACCTGGTCCAGGTAGTGCTCGAGGAATTCGGCCGCTTCCGCGTGGGATGTCGACATGCCCACGGCGTCTTCGATGTGAATCATCCGGGGAGTGCTTGTCATGAGAAAGACGAGCACCTCCGCGGGAACCGAACCCAAGGGGCGTGAATAGTCGTTCGAGGACCTGGCCAGAGCCTCCATGGTCAGTTCGCGTACCTTCTCGCCGACCGCCGCGATCTCGGCTCTGATTGCTTTGTGGTGATTCGCGAGTGCCGTAAGCTCCGCTATGAGCACCGCGGCGTACCGGTTGTTGGAGAACTCCCAGAGCGCCCGCAGGGGCTGGTCGGTCCGGAGCGCTCCTACGAGCGCGCCGACGGTCTGGTCGGTCCGGTGCCGGACCAGTGCGATGAACAGGTCGTCCAGGGTCGGGAAATAATACTGGACCAGCCCTGGCGTCACTCCGGCCTTCGCGGCGAGGCCACGGTAGGTGACGGCGGCGTACCCCTCGTCGAGCATGAGCCGTTCGGCGCTCTCCAACAGGAGAGCGCGCGTCTTCGAGGTCTCCGCGCCGACCCGGCGAGGTGTCGTCATCTGGCGCCTTTCAGGAGCGACTTTCGGAAGATCGCCACGTCCGCTGTGAGATCCAGCCCTGGATGATTCCCGATCCACCATGCTACGCGGCGGTCGCGTATGGCTCCCGATCCATGGCCGTCAGGGCAACGGCAAGATCTTCAGATACTCCGGGATGCGCGGGTCGGGCTCGAGGTCGAGCGAGTTCATTACCCAGGCCATGGTTTCGTAGCAGCCGGTGACGAACAGGATGTCGAGCAGTCTTCTCTCGTCGAGTTCGGTCGCCAACGCCGACCAGGTGTCGTCCGAGATGACACCGTCGTCGATCAGTTCGTCGACCGCCCGCAGCAGGACGCTGTCGAGCGGCGGGAGGAACGGCGCGTTCGGCCCATAGGCCACGCGGGCGATCTCCTCGTCGGTGAGTCCGGCTGCCCGCCCGGCGAAGATGTGCTGGCCCCACAGGTAGCGGGACTGGCGTCGCGCCGCGACGCGCAGGATGAGGATCTCCACCTCGCGGATCGGCAGTTCGGTGTCCAGCAGGGCGTACCCGTTGAACGGCAGGAAGGCCTTCGCGAGCTCCGGGTGGCGAGCGAGCGAGGCGATCGCGTCCCGCCCGGACGGGCGGCCGTCCCTGTTGGGCGCGGGCAGGCCACGGGTGGTCGGGTCGATCGCGGACAATGCCGCGACCACCTCGGCAGGCCACTGTTTCGGGTGCAGAGGTGGGATTCGCGCCATCAAGCTGCTCCTTCACGAGTTGTGTCGCGGTCGGCGGGGACGCAGCCACCCCGGATACCGAGTTGGGGCCGGTAACCGGCCGGTGGCCGGCTGCCAGGATGTGATGCCTCTCGTCCGGTGATGTCCGCGATTCCGGTTCAGAACGAGGGGGGAGCCTTGAGCATCGCGCCGGCGTCGATCCGGAGGTTGAGCCCCGTCATGTAGCGGGACTCATCGCTGGCCAGATACACGACGAGTGCCGAGACATCCTCCGGCTCGATGTACGGGATTGGCATCGCCTGCATCACGGGGAAGGCCAGTTCGGCGTCTGCCCTGGTCGGGTTCTCCAGGTCCGGCCGGAACGCCCGGTACACGTTGTCGTTGTGCAGCAGCGTGGTGTTGACGTTCGTCGGGTGGATCGCGTTCAACCGGACGGAGTGCGGGGCGAGCTGCAACGCGAGCACCTCGACGTACCTGGCGACCAGCTGCTTCGCCAGCGAGTAGCCGACCCCGCCCGGCGCGCCCATCGCGTCCGTCGTCCCCTTGATCATGCCCGCGGTCGACCCGGTCACGATGATCGAGGCGCCGGCGCCCAGGTGCGGCAGGGCCACCGCCACGGTGTTCTGCACGCCGCCGAGGTCGACGTCCATGGCGTCGACGAAACTGCTGCACAGCGACTCGTCCGTCAGCGGGCAGATGCCGGCGTTGGCGCAGACGACGTCGAGCCGGCCGAGTTCGGTGAGGCCGGCGTCGAGGGCGGCTCGCAACTGCCCGCGGTCGCGGACGTCGGCCGGCGTCGCCACGATGCGCCGGCCCAGGGCCTCGACCTCCTTCACCGTCACGGCAAGGTCGTCAGGGGTGGCCAGCGGGTAGGGCACGCTGGCGATCTGCTGGCAGATGTCGACGGCGATGATGTCGGCGCCTTCGGCCGCGAGCCGCACCGCGTGGCTGCGCCCCTGGCCGCGCGCGGCCCCGGTGATGAAGGCGACCTTGCCCCCTAGCTTGCCCATGCGCGTCCTCTCTCCTTCATTGACGGGCTCCCCATCTCGGGGTGTTCTGGCCGCCGCCGCTGGCGGGCCGACGCGTCGGCCCGCCAGCGGCGGCAGATCTTCTGGCGTCCGACGGAGGTCTTGGCCGGCCTGGGTGGGCGGCGCGGTGTCACCAGCGGACGGCGGGCTCCGTGTCGAGGTTCAGCGGACGGGCATACGAGAGGTCGCTGGTGTCCCACGTGCCCTTCAGGAATCCCTTGAAGGCGCCCGAGTGCAGGAAGGACGCGTCGGCGGTGAAGGCCCACTCGATCGTGCAGCGCCGCAGGACGATCTTCCACGCGCCGTCGCGGCGTTCGAGGCGGTCGAGGTAGCGGCCGCCCATGAAGGCGAGCGTCTTGCCGTCCTTGCCGACCATGGTGCCGATGACGTAGCTCTCCGCGTGCGCCTCGTCGCCGTCGATCTCGCAGGTGTGGGTCGTGATGTTGTGCAGGTGGTCGGCGAACACCAGGGAGTGCCGCGCGTTGGCCCATTCCCCGTAGGCGGCGCCGGGGTTCACGTCGGGGCCGTGCTCGTCGATCCCGTCGGCGGCGTAGACGCTCGCCATCAGGTCCGCGTCGTGCCGGTCGTGGCCGCGGGACTGCTTGTTGACGCAGTCGAGGATCTCGATCCGGTCCTTCACGTACCGGATCTCGCGGCGTAGTTCCTCGAGCTCGGTCTCGGCGGTCATGCTGGTCTCCTGCGGTCGACGTGTGGATGGGATGGCGTGTCAGGTGCGGGTGGCCGGGCCGCGGGGGACGTCACGGAAGGGCCGGTCGCGGTCGAGGGCGGGTTCCCGGGGCATGCCGAGGAGCCGCTCGCTGACGACGTTGCGGGCCATCTCCGTGGTGCCGCCGCCGATGCAGGTCGCCTGGCGAACCAGGTAGGCCAGACCGCTGCCGGCGGCCTCGCCGTCCTGCTCGGTCCAGGTGCCGCCCAAGGGGCCGGCGATGTCGAAGGCGATCTCGGTGCGGCGGCTGGTGGCGACGCCGGTGAACAGCCGGGCCACGGCGGCGGCCTGGTCGGACAGCCGGCCCGTGGCGAGGCCCAGCGCGACCCGGCGTTGCAGGGCGTGGGCCGCCAGGTCGAGCATGTGCGCCTCACCGACGAGGCCACGCACGTGCGGGTCGCCCAGCCGGGCAGCGTCACGGGCGACGCCGGACACCCAGCCGGCACCGAAACCGTCGGACAGGCCGGCCGGCATCGTGATGTAGGGCGAGTTGTAGAGCATCTTCTCGTGGAACATCCAGCGGGTACCCACGGTCCAGCCGCCGTCGACCTCGCCGATCCGGTCCGAGTCCGGCACCCGGACGTCGGTCAGGTACTCCTGGCAGAACTCCCGGTTCCCGTTGACCATCTCGATACGCGTCAGCTCGACGCCGTCGCGCAGCAGCGGAAGGATGAACACCGTCAGCCCGCGGTGCTTGGGCACGTCCCAGTTGGTCCTCGCCAGGCACAGCGCCCAGTCGGAGTACCAGGCGCCGGTCGTCCAGATCTTCGAGCCGTTGAGCACCCACTCGTCGCCGTCGCGCACAGCGCTGGTCAGCGCCCCGGCCACGTCCGAGCCCCCGGACGGTTCGGACAGGAACTGCATCCAGATCTCGTCGCCGCGCAGGATGGCGGGGACATGCTGGCGCTTCTGCTCCTCGGTGCCGAACTCCAGCAGCACCGCGAGGCACGGGTTGAACGTCGGCGACTGCAGGTCCATCGGGAACTCGTAGCCGGCGATCTCCTCGTTGAACGCCCGCTGGTGCGCCGGCGTGAGGCCCTGCCCGCCGTACTCACGGGGCACACAGATACCCGCGAACCCGCCGTCGAAGAACACGCGCTGGAGCTGGCGCTGACGGGTGATCTCGGCCAGTTCCTCGTCCTCGCTGCGCCCGAGCCCGTCGAGGTTGTGGGTCGGCGGCCCGCTGACAGCGCGGAGGTTCCCCCGCATCCAGGCGGCGGCGCGCCGCCGGAAGCTCTCGACGTCTTCGACGCCGGCGTCGGCCGTCATGAACGCTCCTTCTCGACGAGGTCCGCGAGGCGGCGGCGGTGCTCGACCGGCGTGCCGAACAGCGTCCGGTTCAGCGCGATCCGGCGCAGGTAGAGGTGCAGGTCGTGCTCGAAGGTCAGGCCGATCCCGCCGTGCAGCTGCACGCAGTCCTGAGCCAGCTCGGAGCCGTACTCACCGGTGAAGGCCTTCGCGGCGCTCACCAGCCTCGCCGCGTCGGACGAGCCCGAGGCGACGGCGACGACGGCCGCGTCGTTGATCGCGTGTGCGGCCTCCAGCCACGACAACAGGTCCGCGACCCGGTGCTTGATCTCCTGGTAGGAGGCAAGCGGCCGGCCGAAGGAGTAGCGGTCGAACGTCCAGCGCAGCGTGAGGTCGAACGCGGCCTGCATCGCGCCCACCGTGTCCGCGCCCGCCAGGACCGCTGCGAGACGCAGCTGATGCTCCACCTGCTCGGCGGCACCGCCCAGCTCCCCCACGACGGCGCCGGCCGGGACCCTGACCTTGTCGAAGCGGACCGTGGCGAACCGGCGGGTCAGGTCGAGACTCCGCATGGGCTCGATTGACAGGCCGGCGGCGTCGGCGGGGACTAGGACCTGTGTCAGCCCATCCCCGGTTCGCCCGGTGACTAGCAGATGGCCTGCCTGGGCGGCGGACTCCACCGGGCGTTTGACACCGGTCAGCACGACGTCGCCGCCGTCGGTCGCGCAGCGCAGGTCGACCTGGCCCAGGCCGTCGGCCGGGGGCGGCTCCGCGAAGCACCAGGAGGCGAGAGCGTCGCCGGCGAGCAGGGACTCCAGCACCGGCGCATGGGTGTCGTCGCCGGCGGCGCCGAGCGCGGCGGCGACGACGTTGGTGACCGCGAGTGGCCCGGGTGCCGCGTGCGCGCCGAACTCATGGGCGAGCAGCGACAGGTCCGCCAGCCCGGACTCGCTCACGGCACCGCCTCCGGACGCCTCCGGCGCGAGCAGCGATGTCCAGCCGAGCTCGGCGCCGCGACGCCACAAATCCAGGTCGAACCCGGCGTCGTCGTCCCGGAGACAGCGAATCTTGTCGACAGGAACCTCGCTCGCGAGGAACCGAGCGGTGGTGTCACGAAGGACCTCCTGCTCGGAGCTGCGCTCCAGCAGCATGGGCCGCTCCTCTCTCCGGCGTGCCCGGGCACCTCGGACCGGGCACGAGGCCGAGGCCGGGACCCCAGGGCGGCAGCGCCCGCGCGCGGGCTTAGAGCGAAGTACGCGCGGGCTTAGAACGGTGGGAACGGTTTGGTGGTGTCCTGGACCAGTTCGATGCGGGTGCCGTCGGGGTCGGCGAGAAACACCATGTCCATCGCCCCGCCGGGCACGTCGATGTGGACCCGGGTGTCCTCCGGCAACGTGGCGCCGAGTGAGACCAGATGCCCCGCGACGGCCGCCAGGTCGTCGACGTAGAACGAGAGGTGCGTGAGCCCGTTCTGGTTCCTGCGCTGCAGTGGCGTTCCACCCGCGGCCGGGGTCGTCCAGCCGATGATCTCCAGCCGGGTCGCCCCCTTCCGGCTGATCTGGGTCCGGGCCTTCATCGGCGGGCTGACCTCGGCGAGCGGGGCGAATACGTCGCCCACCGGCCATCCCTCGGCGAGCTCGAATCCGAGCCCTTCGGTGTAGAAGCGCAGTGACTTCTCGTAGTCGGACACGCAGATGCCGACGTGGGAGAACACAGCGCCGTCGATCACGGCCATTGCTGACTCCTCGGTTCGCTGGGGTGGGGGCGCTCAGCCGACGACGGCCGGCATGCTGTCCCAGCCGCGTACGGTCGATGCCGGGGACCGGACGGCGCTGTCGAGATCGATCTCCCAGTCGGGCCAGCGGTTGAGCACCTCGTCGAGCGCGATACGGGCCTCGAGCCGGGCGAGTGCCGCGCCGAGGCAGTAGTGCGCGCCCTGGCTGAAGGCGAGGTGCTTGTCGATGGCACGGTGGATGTCGTAGCGACCGGGATCGTCGAAGTGCCGCTCGTCGCGGTTCGCGGCGGACAGCATGAGCAGCAGCCGGCTGCCGGCGGGAACCTTCCGGCCATGGAAGGTGAGGTCCTCGGTGACGTAGCGCGCGACGTTCGGCGAGGAGGTCTCGAAACGCAGGAGCTCCTCGATCGCGTTCGGAATGAGGGAACGGTCGGCGACGAGCTCGCGGCGCGCGCCGGGATGCTCGCCGAGGACCTTCCCCATCCAGCCGAACAGACGTCCGGTCGTGTCCACGCCGGCTGCGGAGATGACCGCGAGGAAGATCTGCAGCTCGTCGCGGTGCAGGCGGCGGACCCGGCCGTCGACGTTCTCGAACTCGACCTGGAGCAGCTCGGTGATCAGGTCGTCCGACGGGTTCTTCTCCCGCCACGACACATACTCCGCGAAGCCGCCGCCGGAGAAGTACCGGTCCTTCCGCACGGCCAGCGGCTCGCCGGGGGTGTTGCGCAGCGAGCGGTGGGCCTTGTCCCGCACGACCGGCTGGTCGGAGTCGGGAATGCCGACCAGCATGCCGATGACCCGCATTGGCAGTTGGGCGCCGAGGTCGAGGAAGAAGTCGAACCGGTCGCCGCCGACCAACGGGTCCAGGCAGGCCTGGCAGAAGGCGCGCACCCGGTTTTCGAGCGCCTTCATCTTCCGCGGGGTGAATGCCCGGGAGACCAGCGCGCGGTGCACGGTGTGCAGGGGCGGATCCTCATTGATGAACACGCCGTGCGGCATTGTCGGGTCCGCCTTGATGACCTCGAGGATGTTGCCCTTGCCCGAGATGAGCCGCCGGTGGTCGCGCACCGCGGCCTCGACGTCGTCGAACCGGCTCAGCGCGTAAAAGTCGTGGCGCTCGTTGTAGTACAGCGGTGCCTCGTCCCGAAGCCGCTGGTAGACGGGATAGGGATCCTTCGCGATCTCCTGGTCGTACGGGTCGAAGTACAGCGCGTCGGTCATCACTTGCCCTGTAACCGGCCGACGAGAGGCGCGAAGGTGTCCATCGCGTTTTGGGGCACCGTGACGTAGCTGGTGCCGAAGTTCTCGCGGTTGTCCCGCAGCCGCTGTTCCATCTCGTCGAGCGTTCCCACCAGCACGTTGGGATGGTCGGGCAGGACGTCCGCGTCAACGGAGATCCAGCCGGCGATGTCCTTGTAGGCCGCCGCCGGGTTGTCAGTGAGAATCGTGAAGTAGGGCGAGCCCTCGATCTCCAGATCGGGCAGCCGCCCGCCCGCCGCCGCCCGCACGAGCCCGTACCGGTGGGCGGCCTCCTGCTTGGGGGTGAGCCCGGCCGCGTTGACTGGGTCGAACGGCACGTTCGAGATGCTGACGATCTCGGCCTCCCTGGCCGCCAGCGAGAGCATCCGCTTCCGGTTCCCGCCGATCATCAGCGGCGGTCGCGGCTTCTGCGCGGGCAGCGGCAGCCCTCGGTAGCCGCTGACGTTCACGTGCTCGCCGTGCAGGTCGATCGGCTCGCCCGACCAGTGGGCCTTCAGCAGTGCGATCACCTCCTCCAGCTTGTCGACCCGCGTCCTGCCGGGTGCGAAGGGGAGGCCGAGAGCCTTGTACTCGTTCTCCTGCAGACCGGCGCCGATGCCCATCTCGAGCCGGCCCTCGGAGAGCAGGTCGATGGTCGCGGCCTCCTTCACCAGGGCCGCGGGCACGTGGTAGTCGATGCAGAACACCCGGCACCCGATCCGCAAGGTCGACGTGACCGCCGCGGCCCCCGCCATCGCCGCGATCGGCGCGAGGTGCTGAGGTGGCAGGCTGCACGCTCGGGCCGCCGGGCCGGGCCCGACGTAGTGGTCGGCGACGAACAGCGTCGAGTATCCGAGGTCCTCGATCTTGCGGGCGAGGTCGTACCACTCGCGCGCGGACGTCGCCCGCGTCCCCTGGACGGCGAAACGAAACGGTCTTGTGGTCATTGCCCTCACCTGGGTGGTCGCCCCATGGGCCGGAGGCCGTCGCTCTCCGGCTCGGCGCGGTGTGTGCCGGACGGTCGTGTCAGATGCCTGCGGGTCCGGGGCCGCCGTGGACGTAGAGGGTCTGGCCGGAGCAGAAGCTGGCGGCGTCGGAGGCGAAGAACAGCACGGCGCTGCCGATCTCCTCGGGTTCACCGAGCCGGCCGGAGCCGTTCATCAGGCCGATCGCCTCCGGGTCCAGCCCGTAGCGGGCCGCGTCGTCGGTCAGTGTCGCGGCCCGGACCGCTCCGACGGCGATGCAGTTGACGCGGATGCCCTTGCGGGTCCAGGCGGCGGCCATCGAGGCCGTCAGGTTGTTCACCCCGGCCTTGGCCGCGCCGTAGGGCGCGGCCTGCGGCATGCCGAGCAGGCTCGCACCTGAGGAGATGTTCACGATCGCGCCCCTACCGGCCGCGAGCATCGGGACGGACGCGGCGCGGGACAGGAACCAGACGGAGCCGAGGTTGAGCGCCAGGACTTGGTGCCACTCGTCCTCGGTCCACTTTCTGATCGATTTGGTCTCCGCGCCGCCGGCGCAGTTGACGAGGATGTCGAGCCGGCCGAACTCGGCGACGGTGGCGTCGACGATCCGCTGGCACTCCTCGGCGCTCGTCACGTCGGCCGGCAGGGCGATGGCGCGCCGGCCCAGTGCTTCGATCTCCTTCGCGGTCGACTCCAACGGTTCCAGGCGGCGGGCGGACAGCACGACGTCCGCGCCGTGCTCGGCCAGCGCCAGCGCCGAGCCGCGGCCGATCCCGGTGCCGCCGCCGGTCACGACGGCGACCTTTCCCGCCAGCGAGAACCTGTCGTTCACAGGACCGCACCTCCATTGGCGGCGATGACCTGGCCGGTGATGTAGCCAGCGGCCTCCGAGCACAGGAAGGCGCACGTCGCGCCGATGTCGTCAGGCGTCCCCACCCGGCCCGCTGGGATCATCCGGGCGATGACCTCGGTCTTCGGCAGATTCCGACCACTTTGCTGGCCGCGCAGCAGCGGGGTGTCCACGGCGAACGGCGGAATCGTGTTCACTGTGATCCCCTTGGCCGCGTACTCAAGTGCGACGGTCTTGGTGAGGGCGATCACGCCGCCCTTGGTGGCCGAGTAGTGGCCCTGTCGGGCGGTGCCCGTCTGGCCCGCCGCCGACGAGATCGTCACGATGCGGCCCCAGGAGGCCGCCGCCATGTCCGGGATCGCGGACTGGATGCAGTGGAAGGTGCCGGTGAGGTTCACCGCCACGAACCGGTCCCACAGCTCGAGGGAGATCTCCTCGAACGGGGTGAACCCGGAGATCGCCGCGCTGGTCACGAGGACCCCGACAGGCCCGAGCTTGGCGCGCACCCGGTCGAACGCCGCGTCGACCGACGCGCGGTCCGCGACGTCGACCTCGACCGCGGTCGCCGACGCTCCCACGGCGCGCAGTCGTTCCGCCACCTCCTTGGCAGCGGCGCCGTCCAGGTCAAGGACCGCCACCCGGTGCCCGGCATTCGCCAGGTGCTGGCAGATCGCCAGGCCAAGCCCCGATCCGCCGCCGGTGACGACAGCCACTCGTGTCATGTAACCGTTCCCTTTCAGTACAGGGCTTCCCGCCGGCCCGCGTAGGCAGCAGGATCAGCGATCGCAAAGTCATCCGCCGGCACGCGCCGCTCCGGTAGCAGGCGCGCCGACGAGTTCGGGCGGTGGACCCTGATCACACTGATCTGCCGATGAGGGCGGGCATGGAGTCCCAGCCCCGGACCGTCGAGGTGGGCGCGCGGCGGGCGGCGGACAGGTCGACCTCCCAGTCAGGCCACCGCTTGAGGACCTCCTCGAGGGCGATGCGCCCCTCCAAGCGAGCCAGCCCCGAACCGAGGCAGAAATGCGCGCCGTGGCCGAACGTCACGTGCTGACCGAAGTCGCGATGGATGTCGAACCGCTCGGAGTCGGGGAACTGCCGCTCGTCGTGGTTGGCCGACGAGAGCATGAGCAGCAGCGCGCTGCCTGCCGGGACCGTCTGCCCGTGGAATTCGGCGTCCTCGGTGACGTAGCGGGCCACATGCGGACCGGGCGGCTCGTAGCGCAGCAGCTCCTCGACCGCGCGCGGGATGAGCGTCGGGTCGGCGACCAGTTCGGCGCGCTGGTCGGGATGCTCGGCCAGCACCTTGCCTATCCAGCCGAACAGGCGGCCGGTCGTCTCGACGCCAGCCCCCGCGATGACGCCGACGAAGATCTGAACCTCCTTCCGGGTCAGCGTGCGCACCGTCCCCGACAGGTCGGTGAACTCCAGCGTGAGCAGCTCCGTGATGATGTCGTCCGACGGGTTGTCGACCCGCCACTTCACGTACTCGCCGTAGTTCCCGCCGTCGAAGTACTTCTCCTTGGTGACCGGCAGCGGCTTGCCCGGCTGGTTGCGCAGGGCCCGCTGGGCGGTCGACCGTAGCGACGGCTGCTCCGAGTCGGGAATGCCGAACAGCATTCCGATCGTGCGCATCGGCAGCTCGGCACCGAGGTCGAGCACGAAGTCGAACCTGTCCCCACCCACCAACGGGTCCAGGCAGGCCGCGCAGAAAGCCCGGATCTTCTCCTCCAGCGCCTTGATCTTCTTCGGCGTGAACATCCGGGAGACCAGGGCGCGGTGGATCGTGTGCAGCGGCGGGTCCTCGTTGATGAAGATTCCCGGCGGCATGACGGGCGCGGCCATGACGACCTCGAGGATGTCGCCCTTCGTCGAGGTCAGGCGTTTGAGGTCTTTGAGGGCCGCGACGACGTCCTCGTAGCGGCTGAGGCCCCAGAAGCCGAGGCGCTCGTTGTGGTACAGCGGCGCCTCGTCGCGCAGCCGCCGGTAGACGGGGTACGGATCCGCGTCGATCTCGACGTCGTACGGGTCGTAGTAGAGGTCGCCTGCGCCCACTGCCTGGCCTCCCTGGACATCTCTGTACGAACGTATAGCATCGTGCCCTACGTTCGTACAGGTCGGAGTTCCGAGGAGCAAGCGGACCTTCGCCCGCTCCTCAAGGGCGGAGGAGGCCCATGGGCTGGGGAAGCTCCGTTTTGCTTGACGCCACCACCCGAGCACAGCGCGCACACGCGTCCACGACGGCTCCCGACCGCCGGTAGCCGAGCTCACCCGAGCGGGATCTCATCAGTCGCAGAGCGGAGAAATCGCGATGACCGCGGTGATGCAGGGCGTCCGCGTCCTGGAGGTAGCCGAGCACACGTTCGTCCCGGCGGCGTCCGCGCTGCTGGCCGACTGGGGCGCGGACGTCGTCAAGATCGAGCACGTCGAGCGGGGTGACGCGATGCGCGCCCTCGGGTCCACCGGCGTCGCGACCATCTCCTCCGACGTCCATGTGCTGCTCGAGCACTCGAACCGGGGCAAGCGCAGCCTGGGTCTCGACCTCACCTCCCAGGAGGGCCTGGATGTCCTCTACCGGCTGGCGGCGCAGTCGGATGTGTTCCTGACCAACAAGCTGCCGGGCGTCCGAGCCAAGCTGAAGATCGACCTTGAGGACATCCGCGCGGCCAACCCGAACATCATCTACGTCCGTGGGACCGGTCAGGGCGAGCGCGGACCGGACGCGGACAAGGGCTCGTACGACTCGCTGGCTTTCTGGTCCCGCGCCGGCCTCGCCGTCGGCGTCATGCAGCCGGAGTACGGCCACGTTCCGGTGCCACCGGGACCGGCGTTCGGGGACTCGCTCGGCGCGATGACCATCGCCGGCGGCATCATGGGCGCGCTGTACCACCGGGAACGCACCGGTGAGGCCACCGTCGTCGACGTCTCCCTGCTGGGCACCGGGATGTGGGCCATGGGCGCCGCGATCGCGCTGTCCATGCAACTGAACATGCCGTGGAAGCCGCCACCGGTCGCGGCCACCCGCGCCAACCCGCTGGTGATGAACTACCGGACCAAGGACGGCACCTGGCTGGCCTTGTGCTGCCTGCAGGCGACCAGGTACTGGCCGCCGCTGTGCGACGTCATCGGCCGACCGGAACTCGCGGCGGACCCCCGGTTCGCCGACCACGAGTCCCTGGCGGCCAACAGCGGCGCGGCGATCGACATCCTCACCGAGGCGTTCGCCAGCCGCACGCTAGACGAGTGGCGGGTCGCACTCGCCGACTTCGCGGGCCAGTGGACGGTCGTCCAGGACACCCTGCAGGCGGTCGACGACCCACAGACCGTCGCCAACGGCTACATCCAGGAGTGCCACACGGCGGCCGGCGCGCCGTTCCGGCTCGTCGCCGCGCCCGTCCACTTCGACGAACAGCCCACACCCGCGAAGCGGGCACCCCAGTTCAACGAGCACGGCGACGACCTCCTCGCCGCGCTCGGCCTCGACTGGGACACCGTCATCGACCTGAAGGTCCGCGGAGTCGTCGCCTGAGCACGGCCGAAAGAACGACGCACGGCCCGCGGGCCGCCGCCCCGACATCTCCAGGGCTTCGCGATCCCGGGACATCGCGGACGGCGACCCACGGGCCCGGGCGACCCACGACGGAGAGGACCGCCATGAACAAGGACGACCTGATTCTGATCAGCGTCGACGACCACGTCATCGAGCCCCCGGACATGTTCACGGGCCGGCTCCCGGCGAAGTACACCGACGACGCCCCGCGGATCGTGCGCCTGGAGGGCGGCGCAGACATGTGGAAGTTCCGCGACACCATGATCCCCAACGTCGCGCTCAACGCGGTCGCCGGCCGGCCGAAGTCCGAATACGGACTCGAACCGCAGGGGCTCGACGAGATCCGCCCCGGCTGTTACGACGCCGCCGAACGGGTCAAGGACATGAACGCCGGCGGGATCCTCGCCTCGATGAACTTCCCGTCGTTCCCCGGCTTCGCCGCCCGCCTGTTCGCGACCGACGACCCGCAGTTCTCCCTCGCCCTCGTCCAGGCCTACAACGACTGGCACATCGACGAATGGTGCGGCGCCCACCCCGGCCGGTTCATCCCCATGGCGATCCCGGCCATCTGGGACCCGGAGCTCTGCGCCGCCGAGGTCCGCCGGGTCGCCGCCAAGGGCTGCCACTCGCTCACCTTCACCGAGAACCCGGCGACGCTCGGCTACCCCAGCTTCCACGACCCCTACTGGAACCCGCTGTGGCGGGCCTGCTGCGACACCGGCACCGTCCTGTCGATCCACATCGGCTCCTCCGGCAAACTCGCCGTGCCCGCGCCCGACTCGCCGCCGGACGTCCTGATCACCCTGCAGCCGATGAACATCGTCTCCGCCGCGGCCGACCTTCTCTGGTCCCGGGTGCTCAAGGACTTCCCGGACATCCGGATCGCCCTGTCCGAGGGCGGAACCGGCTGGATTCCCTACTTCCTGCAGCGCGTCGACCGGACCTTCGACATGCACGCCACCTGGACGCTGCAGGACTTCGGCGGCAAGCTCCCCTCGGAGATCTTCCGGCAGCACTTCCTGACGTGCTTCATCTCCGACCCCGCCGGCGTCCAGATGCGCGACCAGATCGGCATCGACAACATCGCCTGGGAGTGCGACTACCCCCACAGCGACTCCATGTGGCCCGGCGCCCCCGAGGAACTCCACGCCACGATGGAGACGTTCGGCGTACCCGATCACGAGATCAACAAGATGACCCACGAGAACGCCATGCGCTGGTACTCGTTCGACCCGTTCGCCCACATCCCACGCGAACAGGCCACCGTCGGCGCGCTCCGCGCGCACGCCGACGGCCACGACGTCTCCATCCGCGCCCTCAGCCACCATCAGATCGACCCGGCCGAACGCCTCGCCGCCTACACGGCCCAGCGGGACTCGATGGCCGCTGGACGCTGAGGGCGGTCGCCAGTTGGCGGGCCGCGGCACGCCCCGGCGTCGCGACGTACGCCGACCTGCCAACCACCGCCTCCTGTCTCGTCACGATGCACCGACCGGCACGAGGCGCTGACCTCCACTGCCCGGGCCACATCCCGGGGCTGGCCAGGACGGTGGGCTCGCGGCGACGCTATCGCTCGCCCCGAGCGACTGCTGGGCTCCGATGAAGGAGCCGGATGTCCAGGAGAACGGAAGCGGACGGGGCCGGACGCACGCCTGCGGGACAGTGAGCGTGCCTGTTCCGACAGATCAAGACGGCATTCCAATCAGGCCGGCGCACGGCGGCGCGCCTCCGGGCGTGTCGCCGGCGCCGCCGGAAGAGGAAATCGGAGTAGAAGCATGGGCAAGTTATCCGGCAAAGTCGCCATCGTCACCGGCGCCGGTTCCGGTATCGGCCGATCGGCGGCATTCCTCTTCGCGCGGGAAGGCGCGCGCGTCGTGTGCGCGGACGTGAGCGGGCGGGAGGCGCTGACGGCCAAGGCGATGGGCGAGGCGGCCGTCGCGGCCCATGTCGACGTGACGTCCGCCGCCGAGGTGGAGGCCATGGTGAAGATTGCGGTGGAACGCTTCGGCCGGCTCGACGTCATCTTCAACAACGCGGGAGTATCGAGCCCGGTCCTCCCACTGGCCGAGACGACCGACGACTATTTCGACGCCATCATGGCCGTGAACGTCAAGGGTGTATATCTCGGAATGAAGAAGGCTATCCCGGCCATGTTGGCGACGGGTGGCGGTTCGATCATAAATACGGCGTCGGCGAGCGGCCTCGTCGGGTGGAAAGGCCTTTCTCTGTATTCCGCGTCGAAGGGCGCCGTCGTGCAGATGACGAAGTCCGCAGCCCTCGACTACGCCAAGAAGGGTATCCGGATCAACGCGCTCTGCCCCGGGCTTACCTGGACGGGCCAGGCAGGAGCGACGGACGACTCGGCCCCGCCCGCGGATCTGGTGCCACCAGCCCCGGTCGGCCGGTGGGGAATGCCGGACGAGCTGGCCGCCGCGGCACTCTTCCTGGCCAGCGACGAGTCCTCCTTCGTCACCGGCACGGCCATGGCCGTCGACGGCGGTTACACGGCTCGTTGAGAGGAGCGCAGGCATGGACCTCGCAGAGATGGCCGACATCGAACAGATCAAGCAGCTCAAGGCGCGGTACTTCCGGCTGATGGACACCAAGATGTGGGACGAGTGGCGTGACGTCTTCACCGAGGACGTCACTGTCTGGGTAGCCGACGTGCCAGACGTGACCTTCGCCGGACGCGACAACTTCGTCGGAACGATGAGCCGACAGCTGGACAAGTGCATCAGCGCCCACCACGGCCACATGCCGGAGATCGCGGTCACCGGACCGGAAACGGCCACCGGAATCTGGGCGATGGAGGACTACGTCCAGATGTTCACCGACGCCTCACGCACCGACCTGAAGGCCACGCTGCGAGGCTACGGCCACTATCACGAGAAGTACCGCCGCGGGTCTGACGGCCGCTGGCGCATCCAGGAGGTGCGCCTGCACCGCCTGCACGTCGATCTTTCCTGACCGCATCGCGGCCAGGACGCGGCGCGAGAGACGGCGCGTCGCGCCGGCCGCTCAGAGGCCTTCGACCGGGGCTGCCGGCTCACGCCAACCGGTGGCTCCGGCCCAGGGCCACGACAACGATCGGTGGCCTCTGGGGTGACCGTCCCCATCACCCCTACGCAAGCCATCAACGAACAGGTTGCCCCGGCACGTTCTCGATCCTGGCCCGGCGGCCCGCCGTGTGGCGACCGCGGGTGTCCTCCGACGTCGCAGCCGCCGGCACCTCGGCGAGGCGGAGGGTTCGCATGGCCGCAACATGGTCGTCCGGGCGAGGCTCGAACCGGCCACCGCAGCCCTGACCAGTACCGATCCATTCGTCGGGGGTTCAAAGCGATAGATCGTAAGCCGCATTTGTGTAGGTCGGACGCATGATCGGCAATATGGTGGTCCGGTTGGGGCTCGAACCCGAAGCTGGCGCGATTGGACTGACGGGGCTGTTACCCCGGAGGGCTCGGACCTACGGCGGCTTGCGATGTGCGAAACCGCTGGTAGAGGCGCCGGTCGGCGCGCCTGAGGGTGAGCGGCAGGGTTAGGACGCAATATTGCTCACCTAGTGTGACCAGCACGAATAACGCGAATAGCGCGATGAAGATCGTTCTTTGGTGCCCCCGGCAGGAATCGGACCTGCGGCCTACCGCTTAGGAGGCGGTCGCTCTATCCACTGAGCTACGAGGGCTTGGCGGTCTCCGCGGCCGCAGATCATCCGGGGTGGGATGATCACAGGTCCGCAGCGACCAAACTAGAGTACGCCGCCTGGGCGGCGACTCGCGGGCAAGGTCGTTCCACGCCGGACTCTACGGTCGTTCCGTACGCGACCTCGGGAAGCACGGGCCGGCCGTGGGGCTCGTGCCTCGCCGGCGGAGGTCAGGTCAGGAGCGGGTCGACGTAGACGAGGGACGCGGTGCGGCGGTCGATCTCGGAGGGCGCGTCGGTCTCCTGGCGGATGCTGACGAGGTCGCCGTGGGACTCGACGACGATCGGGGCGCCGGGGATGATCCCGTTTTCGTGCAGTCGCCTCATCGTGCCCTCATGAGCCTGGAGCCGTTCGGAGATCCAGCCGACGGTGACCGGCCTGCTCTTGCCACCGGCGAGGTCCGCGCTGGCGAGGAGGCTGGTCGGGTTGCCGTTGCCGCCCGTGAGCTGGTCGGTGGGCGGTGGGATCTCGTTCCCGAACGGGCATCGCTTGGGATCGCCGAGGATCACCGTCAGCCGGGCCTCGACCTCGTCGGAGATCACGTGCTCCCAGCGGCAGGCCTCGTTGTGGACCAGGGCCCAGTCGAGACCGATGATCTTCGTGAGTAGCAGCTCGGCGAGCCGATGCTTGCGCATCACCGCGGTGGCCCGGAGGAGCCCCTTCTCGGTGAACTGAACCGTCCGGTCCTCGGCGAGGGAGACGAGCCCCTCATGCGCCAGCCGGGCCGTCGACTCGCTGGCGGCCGGAGCACTGACGTGCAACCGCTCCACCAGGCGCGCGCGTAGCGGCGGGATGCCCTCTTCCCGTAGCTCATACAGGGTACGGAGGTACATCTCGGTACTGTCGATCAGTGCAGTCACCGGTCTCCTTCGTCCGCTCCTAAGAGTACGCCGCCATCGGCCGGGGCAAGAGCCGTGTGGGCCGCGTCGAGGGTGCCGATCGGTCCCCCGGGTGCGGGTGTCCTGCCCGTGCTCCGGCCCCGGCCGCCCAGAGGGTGGCCAACCAGCCGTCGCGACCTACACTCGACGGGTGAGCACGACGCAGATCCGGCCAGAGACGTCCGACACGCGTACCGGCGAGGGGGACGACCACGCCCACTTCGCCCGCCGCGAGGAGATCGTCCGCGCGTCCATCGAGGGCGGTCGGGTGACCGCTCTGTGCGGGTACAAGTTCGAACCAGTCCGGGACCCCCAGCGATTCCCGGTCTGCCCGCGCTGCAAGGAGCTCGTCGACCTGGCCGAGGAGTTCGGGTAGTCGGGTAGTTCGTAGGGGCTGTCGCGAGCTCCGCCCGCCGTCGGGCCGAGCTGGCGCCAGGCTGGGCTGGGCCAGGCTGGCTCAGCCGGCGGGGCGGACGGCCCCCTGGAAACTGGACCACCAGACGTTCTCGACGCGGACGACGGCGCCGGTGTGGGGCGCGTGGATCATCTGGCCGTTGCCGATGTAGACGCCGACGTGGTCCAGCGCCGCGTTGAAGAAGACCAGGTCACCGGGGATGAGCTGGTCGCGGGACACGTGCCGGCCCGCGTTCCACTGGTCACCGGTGTAGTGCGGGAGCTGGGCACCGGCCTTGGCCCACACCCACTGCGTCAGGCCCGAGCAGTCGAACGCGTCCGGCCCCTCGGCCCCCCACACGTACGGCTTGCCGATCTGCCGGTACGCCTCGGCGACGGCGACCGGCGCGGCGGCGAAGGCGTCGCTCGCCTGCTGGACCAGGCCGGACTGCTGACGCAGCCTCGCCTGCTCGGCGGCGGCGGCCTGGGCGATCCGCGCCGCCTCGGCGGCGGCGGCCTGCTGCCGCGCCCGCTGCGCCGCGGCCTCCCGTTCCCTGGCCTGACGCTCCAGGTCGGCCTGCTTGGCCACCAGACCGTCGAGCAGGGTGCGCTGCCGGCCCGCCGATGCCTGGATGATCCGTTTCTGGTCGGTGACGGCGTCGAAGGCGCTCTGCGCGTCCGCGAGCGTCGTGCGGGCGGTGGTGCGGGCCTCGGTCAGGTCGACGCGGGCGAGCCGTTCCCGGCTCTCGGCGGTGTGGGCCCGGCGGCCCAGCGCGTTCAGCGCGCCGACCCGGTCCAGCACGCTGCCCGGGTCGCCGGTGAGGATCGCCGAGAGCGTGTCCAGTCCGCCGGCGCGGTACGCGGATGCCGCGAGCCCCCGCCTTTCCGCGACGGCGTCCCGCACCGCGGTATCGGCCCGGTCGACGCGGGCTTCGGCGTCGTCGACCGCGGCCCTCGCCTTGCCGAGCCGGATCCGACCCGCGTCGAACGCCTCGGTGGCTTCCGTCAGCTTGGCGTCGAGATCCGCCAGCTCGCCGCGGGCCGCCGCGATCTGGGCCATGATCCCGTCGATCGTCTCGGACGAGCCGCCGTCGTCGTCCCCCGTCGAGGAGCCTCCCACCGAGGCACCCCCGCCGGGCGCCGGAGCGACGGGATTAGCCCACACCGGGGCCACACCGGGAGCAAGGATCAGCCATCCGGAGATCAGGAAACCCAGCGACACCCGGGCGCCGGACGATCGGCCGCGCCGAGTGGGCGGATACCCGGCGCGTTCGAGCCAATTCTTTGTCCTCGGTGAACTCCGAGACAGACCACTGCCCCTATGGGAGCCCTCCGACGGCGTGGTGCGCACGGCGCGTCACAGTAACTGTCTGAAGTTGTGTGGTCACGCATCCGCGCCGGGGGACACGGAGGGTTCCGAGGTACCCACAGTTGGCACACCCGAGTCGACCACGAACCGCCCAATTTGGCGAATTCACACACAAGAAACAGGGCAGTCACTGGCCTGGAACACGCCGTGAAGAACCTTCGACACCGGAGGATCCGGGACGAGTGCCGCGGGCAGCGAACCGGTGGACGTAGTCCGCGCGGCCGCTCGCGCGGGGGGAAGAACGACGGGAGAGATATGTCCCAACAGGAACTAACGGACGCTGTCACTAACGCGGGGCTGTCTGCCAACGACGCCTGGCTGCTCGCCAGCGCGGCGATGGTGCTCTTCATGACGCCGGGTCTCGCGTTCTTCTACGGTGGCATGGTCCGCACCAAGCACGTCCTTGGCATGCTGATGCAGAACTTCTTCTGCATCGGCATCGTGACGCTGCTGTGGACGCTGGTCGGCTACAGCATCGCCTTCGGGCCGGCGACGAACGGCTTCTTCGGCGGCTTCGACTTCGCGGCGCTGCAGAGCATCGGCGACCACGTCACGGCCGTGTACAACCCCGAGGGTGGCGGCGTACACACCGTCGTCTTCATCGTCTTCCAGATGATGTTCGCGATTATCACGCCGGCGCTGATCACCGGCGCGAGCGCGGACCGTCTGAAGTTCGGCGCGTTCGTCGTCTTCATCGCCCTGTGGTCGATCCTGATCTACTCGCCGGTCGCGTACTGGGTCTGGAACGTGAACGGCTGGCTGTTCAAGAAGGGCGCGCTCGACTTCGCCGGCGGCACGGTCGTCCACGCGAACGCCGGTGCCGCGGGTGTCGTCCTGGCACTCGTGCTCGGTCGCCGCAAGGGCTGGCCGGGTGGGGACTTCCGTCCGCACAACGTGCCGTACGTCGTCCTCGGCGCGAGCATCCTGTGGTTCGGCTGGTTCGGGTTCAACGCCGGTTCGGCCCTGGGCTCCGGCTCGCTGGCCGCGTGGGCGTTCCTGAACACGCAGATCGCCACCGGTGTGGCCCTGCTCGCATGGGTCGCGGTCGAGTGGCTGCGTGACGGCAAGCCGACCACCCTGGGTGCTGCCTCCGGTGCCGTCGCCGGTCTGGTCGCCATCACCCCGGCCTGTGGTTTCGTCTCGCCGATGGGCGCCATCGCGGTGGGCGCCATCGCCGGTGCCATCTGCGCCCTGGCCACCTCCATCAAGGGCAAGGTCGGGATCGACGACGCGCTCGACGTCGGTGCCGTCCACCTGGTCGGTGGTGTTCTCGGCGCCCTGCTGATCGGCTTCTTCGGCACCGTCGACGTGAACGCGGCCGGCAAGGACGGCATCTTCTACGGCGGTCCATGGAGCGTTCTCGGCTACCAGGCGCTGACCGTCGGTGCCACGGTCGGTTACTCGGCCGCCGGTACCGCGATCCTCGCCCTGTTCGTCAAGTACGTCCTGAACGGTCGTCTCAGTGACGAGCACGAGGAGATCGGCCTCGACGAGGCGCAGCACGGCGAGACCGCGTACCGGTTCAGCTCGATCGGTGGGGCGGGTTCCGCCTCGACGACCGTCGCGCCGGTCAAGGTGCCTGAAGAGGCGCAGGCCTGAACCCACGGGCCGGCGTCGCGAGCCTGACCGGGGTGAAGGAGTCCAGCTCGCAGCCCCGGTAGGTACACAGCACGGAGGGTGGGGGTGTGTCGGTTGCGGCCGGCACACCCCCACCTTCTTGTGGCGACCTGGTCGCGTCCAGGCATGATTCGCGCCGACTGCCCGGCGCGTCCCGATACCTGGCCGCATGTCCTTTGGGTACCCGGTGAGGGGGTCGCGCACACCCCCGGGCATGCTGCCGGAGCTGGCGCGGGACCGGGGGAGGCACATGAACGCGCAGATCGTTGATCCGCGGCTGCACGGAGCGATCGTCGATGCGCACCTGGCCGCGAACGGCGCCTGGCTGCTCGTGAGCTGCGCGCTGGCGATGTTCGCGGTATTCGGCCTCGCTCTTTTCCACGGCGGCCTGGCCCGGGTCCACCACATCCTGAGCGTTCTGACGCAGAGCCTGATCTGCGTCGGGGTCGGCACGGTGCTGTGGGTACTGGTCGGCTACACGATCGCGTTCGGGCCCGCTGACAACGGGATATGGGGCGGCCTCGGCGCGTTCGCGCTGCGCCACCTCGGCGACCCGGTGACGGCGCCCTACACCGCCGAGGGCGGCGGCACCCCGACGGTGGTCGTCCTCACCTTCCACCTGATGCTGGCGCTCATCGCCGCCACGCTGGTCACCGGCGCGACGGCCGGCCGCCTCCGGCTCGGCGCGCTCGCCGTCCTCGTCACGCTGTGGCTGGCGTTGGTCTACGCGCCGGTCGCGCACTGGGTGTGGAGCCCGCACGGCTGGCTGTTCCGGCTCGGTGCGCTGGACTTCGCGGGCGGCACCACCATCCACGCGAGCGCCGGCGCCGCCGGCGTCGTGCTCGCGGCCGTGCTCGGCCCGCCCCCCGGCTGGCGACGTCTGTGGCGGGGCAGAAGGCGTCTCGCGGCCGACGCGGCCGACGCGGCCACAGCGCGACCCGCGGCACCCAGGCGTCGGCTGGGCGTCTCCAGCGGACTGCCGCACAACGTGCCGCTGGCCCTGGTCGGCGCCGGCATCGTCTGGGTCGGCTGGTTCGGGGTCACCGCCGGTTCGGCGCTCGGCTCGGGCCAGCTCGCCGGCTGGGCGTTCCTGAACACCCAGCTCGCCGCGGCCGCCGCGATGACCTGCTGGGTGCTCGTCGAATGGTTCAGGGACGGCCTGCCGACCCCGGTCGGCGCGGCGTCCGGCGCCATCGCCGGGCTGGTCGCCATCACCCCCGCGAGCGGTTTCGTGTCACCTTTGGGGGCCCTGGCGATCGGGGCGCTCGGCGGGGTCGCCTGCGCTCTCACCACGGCCCTCACGGGCAGGGCCGGGATCGACGACGTGTTCGACGTCGGCGCCGTGCATCTCGTCGGCGGCGTGCTGGGTACCCTGCTCGTCGGCGTGTTCGCCACGGCGGACACCGGCGGCTCGATCAACGAGGGCCTCGTCTACGGGGGGTCGTGGGGGCTGCTCGGCAGGCAGGCGCTGGCGGTCGTGTCCACGGTCGGCTACTCGGCGGCCGTCACGCTGGTTCTCGCGCTGGCGGTCAGGAAGGCCGTGGCCGGCCCAGGCGAACGTCAGGGGAATCCTGGCGGGCAGGTCGGCCGTGCGCTCGCCGCCGTTCGGACCCGGCGCTCGGAACGTTCGCTCGTCGCGCGGTTCAAGTCAATCCTTCGGCCCTCCCGAAACGACGGGGAGGGGAAGTCGACCGAGACTGATCGTTCGTGGCGAAAAGAAGACGCGAACTGGTTCACTTTGTCTGGCGATGACGGTAGCGTCGCCGCCGTCAACTCGGTCAAGATACCCGAGAGGACGCAGGCCTGAGTGAGGGGACACAGGCCTGACAAAAAGAGGAGGAAAAGTAATGACCAAGCTTGTCACCGCGGTGATCAAGCCGTTCAAGGTCGACGACGTCAAGGCGGCGCTGGAGACCCTGGGTGTGCACGGACTGACTATCTCTGAGGTTCAGGGCTACGGTCGACAGAAGGGGCACACGGAGGTCTACCGTGGCGCCGAGTACAAGGTCGACTTCGTCCCGAAGATCAAGATCGAGGTTGTCGTCGACGACGAGGCCGTGGAGGACCTCGTCACCGCGATCACCGGCGCGGCGCAGACCGGCAAGATCGGCGACGGCAAGGTCTGGGTGGTTCCCGTCGAGACGGTCGTCCGTGTGCGGACCGGCGAGCGTGGCTCCGACGCCCTGTAGCACCGGGGAGCGCCGGAGCCTCCGGATGTGACATCGCGAGACGTCTGATCGCTCCTCCTCTGCTTCGGTAGTGCGACCGTGATGGGCGGGGGCGGGCCGGGACCGGCCTGCCCCCGCCTTGTCCGCTCGTCGCGATGCGACGGCGCCCACCGCCGTCCCCGTTGACGAGCGGCACAGGCGTCCGTCGCGCAAGGATCTGACTTGTATGACGGATCTGGAGGTGGGCGCGCGGTGGAGCACGGGGAGTACGGGGTGGACGTGGCTGCCGGGTTCGCGGCGTTGCGCGGGCGGGACGGTGCGTTCCCGGATCTGACCGGAGCGCCGCTGCGGGCCGCGCTCACCGAGAGCGCCGACGCCGCGCTGCGCGCCCTGTTCGGCGAGCCGGGCACCGGCGTCGCCCTGCTCGCCGTGGGTGGCTATGGCCGCGGCGAACCGGCCTTCGGCACCGACCTCGACCTCGTGCTGCTGCACGACGGCCGGCGCGGCGACCGGGCCGTCGCCGCCGTCGCGGACGGGATCTGGTACCCGGTCTGGGACGCCGGTGTCGGCCTCGACCACAGCGTCCGCACGGTCGAGCAGGCCGTCGCCGTCGCCGACGGCGACCTGAAGGCGGCCCTCGGCCTGCTCGACGCCCGCCTGGTCGCCGGTGACGAGGCACTCACGGCCAGGCTCGCCGAGGCCGTGCGGACCCGCTGGCGCGCCAAGGCCAGCCGCCGGCTGCCCGAGCTCGCCGAACTGCACGCCGAACGCGCCCGCCGGTGCGGAGAGGTCGCGTTCCTGCTGGAACCCGACCTCAAGGAGTCCCGCGGCGGGCTGCGCGACGTGCAGGCGCTGCGCGCGCTCGCCGCCGCCTGGGTCGCCGAGACCCCGGGCGAACGGGTGCTCGCGGCCCAGCGGCTGCTGCTCGACGTCCGCGGCGAGGTCCGCCGCCTCGCCGCCGGCCGCGACCAGGACCGGCTGCTGCTCCAGGACGGCACCTCGGTCGCCGAGGCACTCGGCTACCGAGCCAGCCCAGCCGAGGCCGAGGCCGGCGACGATCGCGAACCCGCCCAGACCACCCAGCCCGGCGAGCTGGCCGACTTGGGCAGGCCGGGCGCGCTCGGGGAGCCGGACTCGTTCGCTCTCGCGCACGCCATCGCCGATGCCGGCCGGACGGTCTCCTGGACGTGGGACAGCACCTGGGACCGGGTGTCCGCGGCGCTGCGCTCCCGGTCGCGCTGGCGCTCACACAAGCCGATACGCCGCCCGCTCGCCGCCGGCGTCGTGGAGCAGGACGGCGAGGTCCTGCTGGCCAGGGACGCGGACCCCGCCGCCGACCCGACGCTGGTGCTGCGGGCCGCGGCCGCTGCCGCCCGAGCCGGCATCCCCCTGGGCCGGTTCGCCGTCGACCGGTTCGCCCGCGAGACCCCCCCGCTGCCGGACCCGTGGCCGGACGCCGCCCGGGACGCCTTCGTCGCGCTGCTCGCCGCCGGCGACAAGGCCGTGCCGGTGCTGGAGTCCCTCGACCAGGTCGGCCTGCTCACCCGGATCCTGCCGGAGTGGGCGGCGGTACGCAGCCGGCCCCAGCGCAACCCGTACCACCGCTACACCGTGGACAGGCACCTGATGGAGGCGGCGGCGCGGGCGGCCGAGCACACCCGCGACGTCGACCGGCCCGACCTGCTGCTGCTCGGCGCCCTCCTGCACGACATCGGCAAGGGCTACCCCGGCGACCACACCGATGCCGGCATCGTCATCGTCGAGAAGCTGGGGCCGCGCCTCGGCCTGCCGCCGGCCGACGTGGACGTGCTGATCGCGATGGTTCGCCATCACCTGCTGTTGCCGGACGCTGCGACCCACCGCGACATCGACGACCCGGCCACGATCGAGGCGGTCGCGGCCGCGGCCGGCAGCGCCCAGGTGCTCATCCTGCTGCAGAAGCTGACCGAGGCCGACTCCCAGGCGACCGGCGCCACGGCGTGGAGCGCCTGGAAGGCCCGCCTCATCGGTGACCTGGTCACCCGCGCGCTGGCCGTCCTCGGCGGTGGGCCGGTGCCGTACCCCGGCGAGCTGACCGACCGGCAGCGTGCCCTGCTCGAGCTGCCCGACGAGCACCTCGTCCAGGTCAATGGCCTGCCCGACGAAGGCATGTACGAGATCGTCGTGCTCGCGCCGGACCATGTGGGCCTGCTCGCCGTCACGGCCGGGGTGCTCGCGCTCAACCGCCTCGACGTCCGGCGCGCCTCGGCCCGGGGCGCGAACGGCCGGGCGCTGCTGCAGGCCGCCGTCGCCGGGCGGCACGGACGCGAGCCGGACGCGAGCCGGCTGCTCGCCGACGTGCGCCGCGGGCTCGAGGGCCGGCTCGACGTGGGCGGCCAGCTCGCGGCTCGTGAGGAGGCCTACGCGACCCGCCGCCCGTGGTACACCCCGGGGGCGCCGCGGGCGACGTTCGACGACTCCGGGACGAGGACGGTGCTGGAGGTGCGCGCCCCGGACCGGGCCGGGGTGCTGTTCCGGATCGTGTTGGCGCTCGCCGAGGTCGGCGTCGACGTGCGCACGGCGATCGTCGCGACGATCGGTCTCGACGTCGTCGACGCCTTCTACATCCAGGAATCCGACGGCGCCGACGTCGTCGGCGAGACCCGCCGCCGCGAGGTCGCCGACGCCGTGCTGACCGCACTGGCCACCGACTCCACCGCGCCGCCCGCGCAGGCCTGAGGCCGGCGGGCGGACCGGCGGAGCCGGCTCGTCGACCGGCGTAGCCGGCTGGCGGACCGGCGAACTAGTTGGCGGGCGAGGGCGACGGAGCCTGCAGCCGTTCGAAGGCGGCGATGACATCCGGATAGCGGCGGGTGCGGGCGCCGCCGTCGACGCTGTAGAGGCTGCCGGAGACATAGGAGGCCTCGCTCGAGGCGAGGAAGAGCACGACGTTCGCGATCTCCTCGGGCTCGGCGAACCGGCCGAGCGGGGCGTTCTCGACGTACTCCTCGACGACCCCGGGGACGTCCCAGAGCGGCGTCGTGAGCGAGGTGCGCACGAGGCCCGGCGCGACCGCGTTCACCCGGATTCCGTGCCGCCCCAGCTCCAGCGCCGCGACCTCGGTGAGCGCGACGACGCCGGCCTTCGCCGCGCAGTAGGCGCCCATGCCCCGGCCGGGCTGGACCGCGTTGAGGCTCGCCATCGCGACGATCGAGCCGCCGCGGCCGCCCGCGCGCAGCGCGGCACCCGCGTGCTTGATGGTGAGGAAGGCGCTGTTCAGGCAGAGATCGACGATCCGGCGCCATTCGGCGTAGTCGTGGTCGGGGATCTCCCCGACCGTGCCCCCGCCCGCGTTCGCGACCGCGATGTCGAGACCGCCGAACCGGCTGGCCGCGAGCTGGACGGCCGCGGCGACGTCCTCCTCGGCGGTGACGTCGCACCGGATGGCGGCGACCACCTCTTCGCCGAGCTCCGCCGTCAGCTTGCCTAAGCCCGTCTCGTCGATGTCCGCCGCGACGATCCGCGCGCCTTCGGCGGCGAGCTGCCGGGTCACCGCCCGGCCGATCCCGGACGCGGCGCCGGTCACCAGGGCCACCTTGCCCGCGACCCGTCCGTTCCCCTCGGTCTGACCGCTCATCGTGTCGTCCCCTCGCTTCCTGGCATGGCCGACGTCACAATCCGGTGATCAAGATGCCAGCCTGCCAGCCCGAAATGCCCGAAGCAAGCGACCGGAGCTGGCCGCGGACGCGCGGTTGCGCCAGGTATGGCGAATCGCCGCCCGGCCGGCTTCGGTGGGCGTCCGGATATCTGATGCGGGTGCGGGTGCGGGTGTCCGGGTGTCCCGGGGCGTCAGGGCGAGGGGGCGTCGCTTCGGCGGAGGATCTCCTGGACGCGGGTCTCGACCATGACCGGGTCGATGCCCAGCTGCCGGCCGATGTGCGCCGACCAGACCTCGGACCGCACGTTGGTCTCGTAGTCCAGATCCGCGCGCACGTTCTGACGGCGGGTGTCCCGATTCTGGCTGATCATGACGAACGTCGACAGGAAAATCGCTTCCAGGCTGACGATCATCGTCAGCAGGCCGTATGGAAACGGATCAAAGATGATCCGCTCGCCGAAAGCGCCCTGGTTGAGCAGGATCCAGGCGGTGAACCAGCCGACATGGAGGTAGACAAAGGACATCGAGCCGGCGAAGGCGGTGACGGCGTCGGCGAACCGTTCCTGGCCGGTCCGCCCCACAGCGAGCAGCATTCGCTCGTTAACGACCTTGGGATGAGTCTTGCCGTTGTGCGGCGGCGAGCTGGCGCCCGCGGTGTCCGGTGTGTGCGTCACGTTCCCATGCTCGCAAGCCGGGCAGACGGGGCGGTTCGGCGCCAAGGATTCGCCTCCGGCCGGCGGCGGGAAAGAGGGGATGACATGAACGAGCGATCAGCCGGCCGGTCGCCCACGGCCGCCGGTCGGGCCGGAGACCCGGCGGCGAGCGGTCAGGACACCCCGTCGATCGACGACGTGGGTCTCCGCCCCGGCGAGACGCTGGATCAGCGGCGGGACCGGAACTGGACGGAGCTGCTACAGGAGCTCCGCGTCGCGCAGACGGGCGTGCAGCTGCTGACGGCCTTCCTGCTGGCGCTTCCGTTCCAGCCGAGATTCTCGGATCTCAGCTCGGTCCAGCGGACGCTCTACCTGGTCGTCGTGCTGCTCGCGGTCGCGGCGACGGGCCTTCTGCTGATGCCGGTCAGCCTGCATCGGGCGGTGTTCCGCCGCCATCAGAAGGAACTGCTCATCCAGGCGGCGAACGCAATGGCGCAGGCGGGACTGGCGCTGCTCGCGCTCGCCGTCGCCGGCGTCGTCACCCTCATCTTCGACGTCGTCATCGGCTCGCTTGCCGGGATCATCGCCGGTGCGTTGACGTTTCTGGTCCTTGTCCTGCTCTGGGCCGTCATCCCCGGGATCATCAGAAAACAGGCGGACACGCGGATGCAGACGGCGTCAAAGCCAGACGCGGTGCCCCACGACGCGGGCGGGCACGCGGACCGGGACGACACCGCGTAGACCCGCCGGCCGAGCAGCATGCCCGCGTCCGGACAGGGCCGCCCGGGCGGGCGGCCGGCCCGGCGGCGCGGGAACGATCGGTGCCAGGGCCCGGCGGGGACCGAGACCGCCCGGCGGCCCGTAGCGGCCACGACGCCGAAGCGGGCGGACCGCCCGGGCCGGTGGGGTGTAGGCGGCACCGAGCTGGCAGGTCGGGCCCGACGGGGATGGCGGAGTCGGGATGGCCTGGTCGGCGGCGCGGACGAGACGGCTGGGGACCGTGGGGGACACCGGCCGCGCCGGCGCGGCCGGCCTGGCGGCCGGCGCCTTCGCGCCCGCCAACGGGCGAGTGGGCGCCTTCGAACCGGCCAGCGGCCGAACCGGCACCCGCGACGGCTCCTGGCGGGACTCCTGCCGGGACTCCGCGCTGGGCTCGCGCTCCACCAGCTCGCGGCGCACCTGCTCGAGCAGGTCACTCAGCCGGATGTCCAGGCCGCGGCATACCGCGGCGAGCACCTCGGAGGAGGCCTCCTTGCGGCCCCGCTCCACCTCGGACAGGTACGGGACGGATACCCGCGCGGCGACCGCCACATCACGCAGCGTCCGACCCTGGCCCATCCGGTAGTCGCGCAGCACGTCTCCGACGAGTCGGCGCAGCAGTGGCGGTGACTCGCTCGATTCCGTCATCCGTCGCCTCCCGCCGCCGCCAGCCCGTCTTGCTCGCCCTTCGGAGCCATCCAACCAGTCGGTCGGCCAGCTGTTCAGTCGGTCGGCCGGAGGGCGCCGCGGCGGTTCCCCCCGATCGTAGTCGGCGCCCTGCCCGCCGCGGCCCCGACGCCGACACTCCAGACCAGTAAGCGCAACTTGCTACCGGAGGTGACGGCGCATCAGCGCAGCGCCAAACAAGCCACCTCGCCAGCCCCGACTCGGTCCAGCCACCGTCACAGGCCTCGACCCGGAACCACGTGGGAGGGCGCTCAGCGCCCGACAGGCGGTACCCGGCGGCGGGCGCAAAGCGTCTGCCGCGGGGCCGCCTCAGGCGTCGCGGTGGACGGTGTCGGGGGCGAAGGCGGGCAGGCAGACCGAGATGTAGTCGGCGCCGTCGGCGCCGCGAGTGCTGTACCGCACCCATTCACCGGCCGCCGTGTGGACGGCCTCACCGGCACCGACCTCGATCACGCCACCGGAGTGCTCCACGGTGAGCGTGCCGCGCAGCACCAGCGTGTACTCGTCGAACTCGGGCCGCTGGCCCGGCTCCTCCCAGCCCCCCGGGCTGGTCATGTGCGCGATGCTCACACCGGACGAACCGGTGTTCACCTTGCCGACGTACTCCCGGATGATCTTCGGTAGGGTGCCCGCCGCCTCGACGATGGTCGGCTTCTGAATGAAGGTCGGCATGCGGACTACTCGCCGGCCGCGCGGCGGGCGCGGTGAGCGTCGTCGTGCAGGCCGTGCAGGAACGACTCCGCGATGCGGACCTGCTCCTCGAGCGAGCGCAGCTTCTCCTCGCCGAGGGTGACCCAGGTGTGAAGCCGGTCGAGCAGCTCCTCCCGCCGCTCGGGAGGAGTGCCGGCGCTCGTCGCCTCGTCGCGCAGGTCGATGAGGGCGCGCATCTCCTCGAGGGCGAAGCCGAGCGGCTTCATCTTCTTGACCAGGAGGAGACGGTCGACGGCCTCCTCGTCGTACAGCGGTGCCCCGGCCCCGTCCTCGGCGACGGCGGCGAGCAGGCCGGCTTCGGCGTAGAAGCGCGTCGTGCGCAACGACAGGGTGACCTTGTCCGCTACGTCGCCGATCGGGTAAACCTCGCGTCCGGCGTTGGCGGCGGACGGGATGCTATGCGTGCTGGACAACTGAACCCTTATCGATGCTGGAGGCGGGACGGGTGGGCTCGGCGGGTGCCGCTGGCCGAGCGCGCGGGCACTCGGCGTCCGTTCCGCGTCGATCGGCGACCGCTCGCGGCGGCGCGCCGGCGGCGCGGACGGTCAGGTCCGGTCGGGGCTCGTCTCGGTCGAAGGCGCGTCGTGCTCGGGTGCGGTTGAGCGGTGGGCGGTGACGGCGCGCGCCGCGCCGCCACTACCGCCATCGTCGCAGGTCGTGGCACTGTCCCCGGTGATGGGGGCGGTGTCGACGGCGCCGGAGCGCGTGACGATGTCCGTGAGATCGTCCGTGACATCGGGGTCGTCTGTGACATCGGAGTCGTCCGTGACTTCGGGCAGCCGGGACGCGTCGTCGTGCAGGCCGGCGACGAAGTCCGCGGCGATCCCGGCACGCGCCCGCAGATCGGCGAGCTTCTCCTCCGCCAGCACGGCCCAGGTCTTCAGCCGCTCCCGCAGTTCGTGCTGGCGGTCCGCCGTCAGGTCCGGCACGCGAAGCTCGTCACGTACCGCGAGCAGGGAGCGCATCTCCTCCAGCGTGAAGCCGAGCGGCTTCATACGCTTGATCAGAAGCAACCGGTCCAGGGCGTCCTCGTCGTAGAGACGGAAGCCACCCTGGGTCCGACCGACCGGGGTGAGCAGCCCGGCCTCCTCGTAGAAGCGGACCGTGCGCAGGGACAGACCTACCTGCCGAGCGACGTCCCCGATCTGGAGGACGGTGACCGGGGCCGCCGTGGCCTCCGCCGGCGTCCCGACCTCTGTGAGTGCCGTGGCCTCCGTGGGCGCTGTGGCCCGCTGGGCCGTGCCCTTCGCGGACGCATCCGGATCCCGCCGGGCGGTGAACAAGGCTGCCACCACCTCACTGTCGAGTATCCGAATGCCGAAGACCGGTGGTCTCACCGGTGACTTTACGGCAGTTGGCTCAGCTCGGGCACATCGGCCGCGCCAGGTCGAAACGGTTCTTCGGGCCGCTCCGCCGGCCAGGAACCGCCGGAGCCACGCAGCGTAGGTGACCCGGATAGCCGGCCCGGGTTCTTTGGGTGATGGGAACGTTGCCTATGACGTCGGACGCGTCGGTTCGGGTACGGGCTGGGGGGCCGTCGCGGCACCCTCGGACCCGGCGCCCACCCGGCCACCGAGGCCGTCGTCCTCGGTCCCGACGACATCCATGTCGATGTCATCCAGGCCGGCGAGGTCGAGCGGAAGCGTGGCGTTCAGCGGATCCGTGCCCGCGCTCGGCCGCTGCTCGGTCGGCTCGGTCAGCTCCGTCGGATTCGTTCGCGTCGCCGTCGCCGTCGCCGTCGCCGTCGTTGGGCCGTCGACCGCCGTCCGCGACCCCGGTCGGCGCGGCCGGCTCGCCGAGCGGGTATGCGCACCGCGTGTTCGCCGGCCGGCTGACCGGCTGACCGACCCGTCCGCGCCGGCGGCCCGGCGCGGCCCGGCAGCCATCGGCGCCCAGACGGCCGCCGCCAGCGCCACCCCCAGCGCAGCGACCAGCGCCAACACGACGATCAGTCCGACGATCAACAGCAGCGCCGGAGGCAGCCCAAGCTGGTGACCGAAGACGAGCAGACAGCTCAGGCCGATCGTGGCCCCCCCGACCACCACCGCCCCGCCGTTCGTCCGGCGCCCACGGCGGCGCGTGCCCGGCAGGTCGATGCCGGCGTCGACCGGCGCGTCCCCGGTCGGCCCGAGGGTCGTCAGCGGCCGGACATCGGCCGTGATCTCCGTCTTCTCGGTGTCGGTCGCCTCGACGGCCCATGCCTCGTCAGGGCGCACCGCCGCGTGGCCGTTCGCGCCGCCCGGCTCATGAGCCTGGGCCGGCCGTGTGTCCCGCTCCAGTGAGACCGGCGTCGTCGGGCGCAGCAGGGCCACCGACCCGTCGAGGCTCGCGACGGCGAGCAGGCCGCGCCCGGGAGCGAACGCGACGGCGGTCACCGGCAGGCGCGCGCGCGTCCGCCCGACCGCGGCGGTCGGGTCCCGTAGGTCCCACAGCGCGACGTGCTCCGCGCTCACGGTGGCCAGCCACCGGCTGTCCGCGCCGAAGGTGACAGAGGTGATCCAGCCGGCGTGCGCGTCGATCGAGGCCCGCGGCGCCGGCGCCGACGGGTCGATCGTGTGCCAGAGGTCGACGGTGCCGTCGAGGCGTCCCACCGCCATCGTCCGGCCGTCCGGCGCCACCGCCACGTCGAACAGCGGGCCCTCGCCGGCCGCCAGGTGCATCCGGCGCACCGGCGTGGCCGAGACCTCCCAGAACTCGACCCGTTCGCCCGCGGTCGCGAGCCAGCGCCCGTCCGGGAAGATCGCGGCGGCGCGCACCAGGCGCGAGTCGCCCGCGCGGCCCAGCGGGCGCGGATGAGTGGGGTCCGTGATGTCCCAGATCCGGGCGGCCTCCGCGGCGAAGGTGGCGACCAGCCGTCGCCCGTCCGCCGAGAAGTGCACCCCGGTCAGGCCGCCGGGATGGGTGAGCAACGCGCGCGGGACGGGCCCGGCCAGCTCGCTCATCTCCCAGAGCACCGCGTTGGTGCTGTCGTGGCCGGTGGCCAGCCACGCGCCGTCGGGGGAGAACGCCACGACCGGCCCGGCCGCGAACCTCGTCGAGACCTCCCACAGCCGCGTGGGCGCGCCCGGGTCGTCGACGTTCCACAGCCGGACGCGGCCGTCGCCGCTCGCCGTCGCCAGCCGCCGCCCGTCCGGTGAGAACGCCACCGCGTATACCGGCGTGAACCGTCGGTCGACGTCACCCCTGGCCCAGCCCGGCCGGGACGGCGAGCGCTCGACCGTCGGCCAGCGCCGCACCGCTGGCCCAGGCGGAGCCGATGGCCAGATCAGCGCGGGCAGCAGGTGCCGGGCCGGCGGCCGGCCCATGGTCTCCTCCCAGTCCACGGCGGGGAGCCAGCGCCGGAGCCCCGGCCGGCGCAACGCCCGCTCCCAGCTCATGTCCAGCGACCAGCGCAACGCCCGTGGCCAGTGCCGCGAGAACGGCCCCCGCCCCGCCGGTGAACGGCGCGCGGGCAGCGGCAGGAACGCCAACAGCCAGCGCATCCAGCGCCATCCGCGCCGCCGGTGCGCCAACACCCCGACGACCGTGAACCCGTCCTCGTCCGGCTCGGCGGCCCCGTCCGGCTCAGTGGCCCCGTCCGGCTCGGCGACGCCGCGGGGCTCGGCGGCCCCGTCCGCCCGCGTCGCGGCGGCTGGGGCGGTGGGCCGTTCCGCGGCCGCGGTGGTGGTTTCGCCGGTGGCGCTCCCACCGGTTGGCGCCGTGCCCCGGCTGCCCTGGTCCGCGCCTTCCGGGTTCACCGGCGCGGTGGCGTCGTCCGGCGCGTAGCCAGACGTGTCCTCGGCGTCCCATCCCCGGTACGCGAGCGGAATGGTGTGTGACCCCGTCTCGCCGGCCATCGGCATCAGGAACGGGCCGTAGATCGGGGGCAGGATCAGCGGGCCGGTGTCCGGGGCCGGCGCCGGGATCGGGACCGGGCCGGTCGTCGGGTCATCCGGGATCAGCAGCCGGATCAGCTCGCTGAGATCCCCCGTGCCCGTCGGACCGAGCTGGGGGGAGACCCGCGTCTCGGCCGGCTCCGGCGTCGAGTCGGCGAACCTCGTCATGCCCGGGCCGGCCTGTTGGGCGGGTCTGTCCGGCGCGGGAGCGGCGGTGGGGTCCGCCGCCGTGGGATCGGCCGCCGTGGGGTCCGGCAGCGGCAACTGCCTGGCCGTCGCGGCGGGTGTGGCCTTGGTCCGGCTACGCGTCGACCGGGTGCGGGTCGTCTTCGGCCTCGACGGTTCCGTGGTCGTGGCGTCCGTGGTCGTGGCGTCCGTGGTCGTGGCGTCCGTGGTCGTGGCGCCTGTGGTCGTGGCGCCTGTGGACGCGGTCTGCGAGACGGTCGGGCCCTTGGCGGCCGCCGTTTTGGCCGGCGCGCGCCGGGGGGCCCGCTGGCGGGCTGGCGCCGCGGGCGTGGTCTCAGTCTCGGTTCCGGTCTCGGTTCCGGCCGGCGGGGTCGGCGGGCCGGGCCGGGCCTCGGTCGTCGCGGGCTCGGTCGTGGGCGCCGGGGTCGCGGTCGTCGGGGTCTCGGTCACCACGGGTTCAGGGGAAGTGGCCGGCGCGAGCGCGGGCGGCACGGGCTGGGCGGACAACTGGTCGACGGGCGCGGGATTCGCGGACTGTGGCTCCCCGGACGGGGCCGTCACCGGCGGGGGTTCCGAGGGCATGGCCAACGTGGCCTCATCCCCCCGCGATTCCATGACCCCCAAGAATGGCACCGTGCGATGCCAGGCGCGGAGCTGGGTTGCTCATTTTACGGGGTGATCGTGCTATTCGCCCCGCCCCGATCATGATCTCCCTGCTTTCGCTGGATGGCCGAGCAGGAAGAGCGCCTCGGCCAGGGCGATCTGCTCGATCTCGCTGGGGGCGACGCTCTCATTGGGGGCGTGGATGAGGCAGGCTGGCTCGGAGACGCCGACCAGCATGATCTCAGCGTCCGGGTAGGTCCGCGCGAACGTGTTGCACAGCGGTATCCCGCCGCCCTGCCCCGCCGTGGTGACCGGCCGCCCGTAGGCCGTCGCCAGCGCCGCCGTCATCGCCCGGTAGCCGGGCCCGTCGGTCGCGGCGCGGAACGACGCGCCGGATCCCTCCAACTCGACCTCCACCTGGACACGCCACGGCGCGACCGCGCGCAGATGCTCGGCGAGCAGCCCATAGGCGGCCTCCGGATCGACGCCCGGCGGAACCCGCAGGTTCAGCCGGGCCGCGGCGGCCGGCTGAACCGCCGACGGCGCGCCGGTCAGCGGCGGAACCTCCATGCCGATGACCGTCAGCGCCGGCCGGGCCCACAGCTGGTCGGCGACGGTCCCGCTTCCGAGCAGGCCGACCCCGGGCAGCACGTGCGCGTCGGCGCGCAGCCGTTCCTCGGGGTAGGGCTCGCCGCTCCACACCCCGTCGGTCGCGAGCCCGGGGATGGTGACGTCGCCCGCCTCGTCGTGCAGCGTCGCGAGCATCGCGACCAGCGCCAGCAGGGCGTCCGGCGTCGGGCCGCCGAACATGCCGCTGTGCATGCCGCTGGTGCCGGTGGTCACCCGGACGACGGCGCTCACCAGGCCGCGCAGCGCCGTCGTCAGCGTCGGCACGCCCACGGCGACGTTGCCCGAGTCGCAGATCACGATCGTGTCCGCGGTCAGCAGGTCCGGGTTCTGGTCGACGAACCGCTCGAGCCCCCCGGTGCCCTGCTCCTCGGAGCCCTCGACGACGACCTTGATCCCGACGGGCGGGGCATCCCCGACCGCCCGCAGGGCGGTGAGATGGGCCATCAGGTTGCCCTTGCAGTCGGCGGCGCCCCGGCCGTACCAGCGACCGTCCCGCTCGGTCAGCGTGAACGGCGGGCTGTCCCAGCTCGCCTCGTCGCCCGGGGGCTGGACGTCGTAGTGGGCATAGAGCAGCACCGTCGGCGCGCCGGCAGGCGCTGGTCGGTGGCCGATCGCCGCCGTCGAGCCGTCCGGCGTCTCGACCAGCCGCACGTCCGGCAGCCCGGCGTTGCGCAGCGCGTCCGCGACCAGGTCGGCGCCGCGCACGCAGTCGGCCGACGGCCCGAGCCGGGGGTCGAAGACGGTCGGGATGGCGACGAGCTCGGCGAGCTCCTGGCGGGCACGCGGCATGAGCGCCCGCACCCGCCCGGCGACGTCGGCGGCGAGCTCGGCCGAGACGCCGCCCGGAGGCTCACGGGTGGACAGACCGTTCGACCTACCGGTGGACGGGCCGGCGGGCACGCCGGGGGTGGCGGCTGGCATGGCCTCATCTGACCACGGCCCTCACGGCCCGCGCCGGGCGGGGAGCTGCCACGCTGGGGAGATGGACGCGGTGCCGGCCGGGCTGGACCCGGTGACCCTGTCGGTGCTCGCGAGCGGGCTCGCCGGGATCGCCGAGGAGATGGGGACGCTGCTGGTCCGCAGCGCGTACTCGTCGAACATCAAGGAGCGGCGGGACTGCTCGGCGGCGCTGTTCGACGCGGACGGCCGGATGGTCGCGCAGGCGGCGCACGTGCCCGTGCACCTGGGGGCGCTCTACGAGTCGGTACGGGTGGTCGCCGAGCGCGGCGCGGCGCCAGGGGACGTGTGGGTGCTCAACGACCCGTTCACCGGTGGCAACCACCTGCCGGACGTCACCCTCGTCAGCCCCCTGACCATCCCGCCGATCGCCTCCGCGGGCGGGTCGGAAGGACCGGGTGGGCCGAGTGGGCCGGGTGGACCGGGTGGCGAGATCATCGGCTACGCGGCCACGAGGGCGCACCACTCCGACATGGGCGGCATGCGGCCCGGCTCGATGCCGGCCGACTCGCGCGAGATCTTCGCCGAGGGGCTGATCATCCCGCCGGTCCGGCTGGTCCGGGCGGGCGGATGGCAGGACGACATCCTCGACCTCATCTGCGCGAACTCGCGCACCCCCGACCTGCGCCGTGGCGACCTGCGCGCGCAGGCGGCCGCGAACCGGCTCGCCGGCACCCGCCTGGCCGAGCTCGCCGCGCGGCACGGCCTGGCGACCGTGCTCACCGCCTTCGCCGAGGTGCTGCGCTACGGCGAGCGGCGCGGCCGGGCGCTGGTCGCGCTGCTGCCAGACGGCCGGTACGAGGCGGCCAGCGAGCTGGAGGGCGACGGCGCGGACGACGTCGACATCCCGCTGCGGGTCGCGGTGACGATCGCCGGGGACGGCCTCACGGTGGACTTCACCGGCACCTCGCCGGCCGTCCGGGGCAACGTCAACTGCCCGCGCGCGGTGACCCGCTCGGCGTGCTGCTTCGCGTTGCGGGTGCTGCTGCCCGACGACGTGCCGGCGAACGACGGCACGTACGCGCCGCTCACGGTCGTCACCGAGCCTGGCTCGCTGGTCGACGCCCGTCGTCCGTCGGCCGTCGTCGCCGGCAACGTCGAGACGTCACAGCGGATCGCCGACACCGTGCTCGCCGCCCTGGGCCAGGCGGTCGCCGCCGCTACCGCTACCGCTACCGCCGCCGCCGCGGGCGCGGCGGCGGCGGCGACCGAGACGGGAGAGGACCCGGCGACGCTGCCGGTCCTGCCCGCGCAGGGCCAGGGGACGATGAACAACCTGGTGATCGGCGGCGACGGCTGGACGTACTACGAGACGCTGGCGGGTGGGGCAGGGGGCTCGGCGCGCGGGCCGGGCCCGTCCGGGGTGCACGTCGGGATGACGAACACGCTCAACACCCCGATCGAGGCACTCGAGCTCGAGTACCCGATGCGGGTGGAGCGCTACGAGCTCGACGAGACGACGGCCGGCGCCGGCCTGCACGCCGGCGGCGCCGGCCTGGTCCGCGCGATCCGGGTGCTGGAGCCGGCGACCCTGTCGGTGCTGGCCGATCGCCGTCGCCACGCTCCGCAGGGCGCGGCCGGCGGCGGCCCCGGCGTCGTCGGCCGCGCCGACGTCGACGGCGACCCGCTCCCGCCCAAGGCCAGCCGACCGCTGCCTGCCGGCGCCGTGATCACGGTCCACACCCCAGGCGGCGGCGGCTGGGGAAAGCCAGCTTCCACCTGAGAGACAACCCGGCCCGGGAGGCATGACGCCACGGCCGCTTCTTTGACATCAGAGTGAGAGTGGGGACCACGGCCGTGCGGGGGAAGGTGGCCGTAGGTCCCGCCCCGGCCACCACACGACCGTGGTCCGTCTAGGGGGCCGGCGGGTCACCGGTCGCCGCGGGCGCGGTGTCGATGCCGGAGTGGTCGGGCACGGCCGGGCCGGTGCGGATCTGGACGAACCTGACCGTGCGCCAGTTGACGAGCATCGTGTGGCCGTCGGCCAGGTACAGCTGCTCGACCTCGCCGCGGAAGACCGCCTGGGCGACGCGTCGGCGAAGCCCGTCCGGGTCCGTGTCGGCCGGCAGCTCGAACGTCTCGCCGTCGATCACGATCCGCACTTCCACGCGTCCAACATTCGCACATGCGTTCGACGAGGGCAACGCTGTGGTCGCCCGTTCGGGTCGCGTGTCGGCGGTGAGTTCCGACTGTCCTGGAGGGGTGCGGCCGCTAGCCGTTGGCGGAGGCGATCTTCGCCTGGAGGTGGGGGTGTGGGGACGCCCGCGCGCCTTTCGTTCCTGCGCTGGTCGAGCTGTTGTGAGTCTTGGTCGAGGTGCTCGTGGGCACTCGTTCGGAGGACCCTTGCGTGTAGGTCTTAGGTAGTCCTAAGTTAGGTCGGCCTGCCTTAAGTTAGGTGGTCCTAACTGGATGGGACCTGGGCCCAGTGGAGAGTGCGTGGACAACTTCGTTCCGAACCTACTGATCGGGTTGCGTGAAGGGCTCGAGGCAACGCTGATCGTCAGCATCCTTGCCGCCTACCTGGTCAAGATCGACCGGCGTGACCGGATGGCCCACCTCTCCTTCGGGGTTGGGGCGGCGGTCGCGCTCAGCCTGGCTTTCGGTGCCGCGCTCACGTTCACCTCCGCGAACTTGTCGACCAAGGCGCAGGAGGGACTGGGCGGGATCCTGTCGCTGGTCGCCGTCGTGCTGGTGACCTGGATGGTCTTCTGGATGCGCAAGACGGCGCGCAACCTGTCCGGCGAACTGCGCGGCAAGATGGACGCCGCACTGTCTGTCGGTGCGGGCGCCGTCGTCTTCACCGCGTTTCTCGCGGTCGCCCGCGAGGGCCTGGAGACAGCGCTGTTCCTGTGGGCGACGATCGACTCGACGAACGGCTCGACCGTCGGCCCGATGCTGGGCGCGCTCGTCGGCATCCTGATCGCCATCCTGCTCGGCTACCTGCTCTACAACCGCGTGCTCACGTTCAACCTCGGCAGGTTCTTCACCTGGACGGGTGGCGCGCTGATCGTTGTCGCCGCCGGTGTCGCCGCCTACGGCGTCGGTGACCTGCAGGAGGCCGACCTGCTGCCGGGCCACGAGGCGCTCGCGTTCGACCTCTCCGACCACATCTCGGAGAGCAGCTGGTACGGCGCGCTGCTCAAGGGCATCTTCAACATCAGCCCGGTGTGGTCGTGGGCGCAGCTGGGCGTCTGGCTCGGCTACCTCGTCCCGGTCATGGCGATCTACGTCTGCTACCGCTACCTGTTCAGGTCCCCCGAGCCGGCGGCCGCCCCGGCCCCCGCCACGGCCGAGGCGACGGCCGAGGCAGGCGCGGTTCCGGCCGGGCCGGGCACGGCCCAGACAGACGCCGCCCCGGCCGCCGAGGCCGCCATCCCGACCCAGAGCACCGACTCGCCCAGCGGCCAGCACCGCGACATCCCGGCGCCCGCCGGCAACGACGACACCAGCAAGCCCGCCGACGGCGGCGAGGAAGCAGCTCCCAAGGAGGACGAGGTCATGGGTTGGCGTAGGACGCTCACGACGGTTCCGGTCCTGAGCGTCTCGGTCGTGGGCATGCTCGTGGCTGGTGGGGCGATCGGTTTCGCGCTGAACGGCGGCTCGGACGGCGGCACGGGCGGCACCGCGGCCGGCGCCTCGGTGGTCACCGCCGGCGACGACACATGCGCCTACTCGGGGCCGGCCCTGTCCGCGGGCGCCCACACCTTCAAGGTCTCGAACACCACCGGCAAGGCGATCGAGCTCTACTTCATCGGCGCGAACGACCAAGCCGTCGGCGAGGTGGAGAACGTCGGCCCGGGGACGTCGCGCAACCTGACCGTCGACCTGGCCGAGGGCGACTACACCCTGCGCTGCCGGCCGACCAGTACCACTGGCGACGGCGTGACCTCGAAGCTCACCATCGCCGCGCCCGGTGCGTCCGCCCCGGGCGCCGCCTACGACCCGCGGCTGTACGAGGCCGTCGGCGAGTACCGCGTCTACGTGGAGGGCCAGACCAGTCAGCTGGTCACCGCCACCGAGACGTTCGTCGCGGCGGTCAAGAGCGGCGACGTGGAGGCGGCCAAGCGCCTCTACGCACCGACCCGGGTCTTCTACGAGCGGATCGAGCCGGTCGCGGAAAGCTTCGGCGACCTCGATCCGGCGATCGACGCCCGGGACGGCGACGTCCCAGCGGACGAGTGGACCGGCTTCCACGTGATCGAGAAGGATCTCTGGGTCAACGGGAAGACCTCCGACCCGGCCGTCGCCGACAAGTTGCTCGCCGACGTGAAGAAGCTGCAGACGCTGGTCACCGACGTGAAGCTCACCCCGAGCCAGCTCGGCAACGGCGCGGCCGAGCTGCTCAACGAGGTCGCCACCAGCAAGGTCACCGGCGAGGAGGAGCGGTACTCGCACACCGACCTGATCGACTTCGCCGCCAACGTCGAGGGTGCCCGGGCCGCGTACGAGCCGCTGCTGCCAGTTCTGAAGGACACCGACCCGGAGCTGGCGAAGACCATCGACGCCCGCCTGACCGATGTCGAGAAGGCGCTGGAGCCGTACAAGTCGGGCGACGGCTACGCGGACTACACCTCGCTGAGCGACACCCAGGTCCGAGCACTGTCCGACAAGGTCGACGGCCTGGCCGAGCCGCTGTCCAAGCTGACCGGGGCGGTCGCGGCCTAGCGGGGCGGCCGGACCGGCCCGCCAGTGGGCATCCGCGGCCGGTCCGGCCAACCGCGTTTTCTGGACCAGTCGTAACAAAGGCGCCGTCTGGCGGCCTAGTCAGAAGTCGGGCGGTGCCACCGTCCGGGAGGACGCAGGAACAGGAAGCAGGGGTAAAGAACGTGGCTGGGACACGGGTGTCGCGGCGAGGGCTGTTCGGGCTGGCTGGAGTCGCGGCCGCAGGCGCCGCCACTGCCGGTGGCCTGACCGCCTGCTCGGACGACAAGAGCGGAGGGACCGGGGCCGTCCCCGCCTCGGGGAAACAGCTCGTGGAGTTCCACGGCGCCCACCAGGCAGGGATCGCCACCCCAGCGCAGGACCGGCTGCACTTCGCCGCGTTCGACGTCGTCACCGACAGCCGCGCCGATCTGGTCGAGGTACTCAAGGAATGGACGGCGGCCGCGGCCGCCATGGCCGCGGGTAAGGCGGTCGGCGACGGCGTCGCTGGCGCCCAGGACGCGCCGCCCGACGACACCGGCGAGGCCGAAGGGCTCGCGTCCGGCCACCTCACCCTGACCTTCGGCGTCGGGCCGACCCTGTTCACCACGGCTGCTGGCGTCGACCGGTTCGGACTCGCCAGCCGCCGGCCGGCCGCGCTGGTCGACCTGCCCGCCTTCCCGCTCGACGCCCTCGAGCCGGCGCGCTGCGGCGGGGACCTCGCCGTCCAGGCCTGCGCCGACGACCCGCAGATCGCCGTGCACGCCGTGCGCAACCTGGCCCGGATCGGCCGGGGCGTCGTCGCGGTCCGCTGGTCCCAGCTCGGGTTCGGCCGCACGGCGTCGACCAGCTCCAGCCAGGCGACGCCGCGCAACCTGATGGGGTTCAAGGACGGCACGAACAACATCCACGCCGAGCAGCCGGCCAAGCTCGACGAGCACGTCTGGGTCGCCCCCAACGATGAGAAGAGCGCCGCCGCGTGGATGGCCGGCGGGTCGTACATGGTGACCCGCCGGATCCAGATGCTCATCGAGCGCTGGGACCGCACCTCACTCGCCGAGCAGGAGACCACCTTCGGTCGCACCAAGGTCGTCGGCGCGCCGTTCGGCCGCACCGGTGAGTTCGACGCCGTGGACCTCAAGGGCCACACGGCGGACGGCGAGCTGGTCATCCCGGCGGACGCGCACATCCGCCTGGCCTCGCCGGACACCAACGGCGGCCATGCGATCCTGCGCCGCGGCTACTCGTTCACCGATGGCAGCGATGGCCTCGGCCACCTGGACGCCGGCCTGTTCTTCATCGCCTTCCAAAGAGACCCGCGCAAACAGTTCATCCCGCTCCAGACGCGGCTGGCGAACTCGGACGCGCTCAACGAGTACATCGAGCACACGGGCAGCGCGATCTTCGCCGTCCCGCCCGGCGTCGCCGCCACCGGCGGCGACTACTGGGGGCGCGGCCTGTTCACCTGAGCGGTGTCCGGTGCGGTGGGCGCTGCGCTGGTGCGTCGCCGCCGGAGCGGCCCGTCCTCCCTTCGCGCGGCGAGGACGGGCCGGCGCGCGGCGTCAGGAGGCCCGGGCGCCAACGGATGACGGAGTGGGCTTCGCCAGCGCGGGGAGCGCACCGGTCGCTGGGACCACGCCGATCGCGCCGCCCTCCGGGCCGAGGCGGGTGAGCAGCAGCGGGATCTGGTGGGTCGCGATGTAGGCGTCGACGGCCTGCTGGGAGCCCTTCCACCAGCCGTAGTCATCGATGATCAGCACCCCGCTCGGGCTGATCCGCGGGAACAGGTGCTCCATCTCGTGCCGGGTCGACTCGAACCAGTCGGTGTCCAGGCGCAGCAGCGCGATCTGCTCCGGGGCGCCGGCAGGCACCGTGTCCTCGACCATGCCCTTGACAAAATGGATCTTGTCGGCGGGGTAGCCGATCCGTGCGATGTTCTCCTTGACCTGCTCCAGCGGCACGATCGACCAGGCTGACGCCGGGTCGTCCGGGTCGGAGTTGGCGAGCAGGTGCTCGGCGGTCTGCCCGTCCGGCGCTACGTCGGCACCGGTCGGCGGCGTCATGCCTTCGAAGGTGTCGAACAGGTAGAGATGGCGCGAGGTGTCCCCGAGCTGCAGCAGCGTGCGCGCGGCCGCCATCGACGAGCCGCCGGCCCACACGCCGCACTCGACGATGTTGCCGGGAATCTTGTTCGTCACCAGGTAGCGGACGGCCTGGATGAGACCGAAGACCTTCGACGGGTCGGTCATCGTGTAGGGGGACGTCTCGCGGATGGTCGCGACTGCCAGGGCATCCATGCCGGCGGCGTCGAACCCCGGACGGCGGCGGACGACGTCGAAGCCAGTCTGCTGTACCGCCTTACGCAGGGTCGTCTTAGCCTGGTCGGCGTACGCCTTTACTTGTTTCTTGGAAGCCATGCGCCTCTCCTCGACGGACGGGCTGTACGCCGCTCGCTGCGCCCCCGTGCGATATTCGCGCAGGCTCGGCCGAGCGATGATGTCATAGCGGCCAGCGGTCCTGTCAGCCGGTTGTCGGCGAACCGGCACGGGATGCCAAAGCGGAGATCCTTCGTCCGGGTCGGTGGTTCTGTCACCTGTCGCCGGTCTTGGGTGGTCCTGGGCGGCCCGGGCCGGGCCTGCCGAGCCGCGGTGGGCGGGACCGGCGGTCGGACGCGGCGGGGCCCAACGCCTGGCGGCGGAGGTGGCGACCCGCGGCGGAAGCGTGGATCCGGAGTGTTGGTTCCGCTCCTCCGGTAAGGTGGCTGGCGAAGGGGAGTAGCCCTACTGCCTGGCGCCAAGGCGCTAGGCAGTCCGGCCGTCGACATACTGGCGGCGTCGCGGGCCAGGCCGATCTTGATCGGCTGAGGCTCGGCGACGCAGGCCCGGCGGTCGGGCCCGGTCGATCTTGAGGTCGACCGGGTGGACGAGACCTTCGATCCGGTTCACGTGCCGGGTCGAAGGGACTCGCGCCCCCGGCCCGGCCTGAGAAGAGAGACCAGGCCGTGAGCCTTACCGCCGCGTTCGTTACTTTCGGCATCATTTTTGTCGCCGAACTGCCCGACAAGACGATGGTCGCGAGCCTTGTGATGGGCAGCCGCTACCGGCCTCTCTACGTCTGGGCCGGGGTGGCCGCGGCATTCCTCGTGCACGTCACGCTGGCCGTCGCCGCCGGCAGCGTGCTCACGCTGCTGCCGCACCGCGTCGTCGACGCGATCTCGCTGGTCCTGTTCGCCGTCGGCGCCGTGCTCGTCTACCGCGAGGGCCGCGCCGAGACCGACGAGACCGACGAGATCGGCCAGACCAGTGGGGCCGGCTCGATCCAGGAGAGCCGCGCCGTCGACGTCCGCCCGTCGGCCGGTGAACCGGCACCCACCGAGGCCGCGGTCGCTTCCGAGGAGCGGGAAAGCCCGGCATCTCGTGGCTTCTGGCGAGTGGCGGCGACCTCGTTCACCGTCATCTTCCTGGCCGAGATGGGCGACCTGACTCAGATTTCCACGGCGAACCTGGCCGCCCGGTTCGGTTCGCCGGTGACGGTCTGGCTTGGCGCGTTGCTCGCGCTGTGGTCGGTGGCGGCGATCGCCATCGCCGGTGGTCGCGGCCTGCTGCGGGTCGTTCCGGTAAAGGTCATCACGAGGATCGCGGCGGCTGCCTTCGTGATCCTGGCGATCCTCAGCCTCATCGACGTGATCCGCGGCTGAGTCGCGGGGCGGAGGCCAGACCGAGACGTGTCGGCGGCGTCCGGGATGCTGATGCCATGGCGACCACGCGGCGACGCAGTGACCCGTGGACTCCGGTGGTACCTGACCTGCCGCCTGAGCCAACCCGGCCGGCCGGCGGCGGCGACGGCGGCGGTGGTGGTGGTCGGGGGCTGGCGGAGACGATCGAGTTGGCGGAGCTGCTTGCCGAGGCCGGCGACGGCGACGGGCGTGACCTCCGGCTGGTTGGCGTCCGGGTGGCCGCGCTGCGGGTGGTCGGCGGGCAGCTTGCCGGCGTGACTCTGCGGGACGTGGCGGTGCGGGACGTCGCGCTGGCCGGCACCGTCGTCGACGGCGGCGCGGCGACCAGGGTGACGGTCGACGGCGGCCGGCTTTCGGGGGCCGTCTGGGTGGACGGCGAGATCCGCGACGCGCGGCTGACCGACGTGCGCGCGGACGGCCTGACCCTGCGGTTCTGCCGGTTGCACCGCTCCCGGTTCGAGGGCTGCGACCTGACCGGCCTGGACCTGACGCGTGCCCGGCTCGACCATGTCGAGTTCGTCCGCTGCGATCTGACGGGCGCCGACTTCACCGGCGCGACCGTCGCCGCGGCCCGCTTTGCCGACTGCCGGTTCGACCGGCTGACGGGCGCGAGTGGCCTCGCCGGCGCCGAGATCGACGCCGGCGGCCTCATGGGTCTGGCGCCGTCGCTCGCCGTTGCCCTCGGCATCACCGTCCTCGCGGACCCGGCGACGTCCCGGGCCTAGGCCTGGCTCGCCGTCCGGTCGGAAAGTCCTTCTTGTGTTCGATGGGTGACTTTATCCATACGGAGCGTTTCGACCCGGTGTCCAGGCCTCAGGGCCCCCGTGCTTATATCGGTGCGTCGAGTGGGTCGGCGGTGCTGGGCATCGAGGTTGCGAGGCCGCACGGCCGGGCCGACGGAGGTCGCCGGGAAGGGCGAGGGAGCCGGGACATGGGTGAGACCGTGGACGATGGGGCCTGCGGCGAGTGGCAGCGGGTGCCGGAGGAGATCGTGCAGCGGCTGGGTGACGTGCCGGGTGCCGCCTATGAGGTGCCCGATGAGGTGACCTGCGCGTTGGAGGGCGGTCACGAGGGCAACCACACGGCCGTGCTGCAGGGCTGGGGCGACGACGAGGTGTGGCTGCTCTGGGCGGTGCCGAAGACCGTCGTGAACCCGAGCTGTCGGGCGGATGGGCTGACCTGCCTGCTTCCCGCTGGGCACGCCGGCCGCCACCATGTGATCATGGCGGACGTCGTCGAGGACGAGGGGCCGTACTGGGTCGACGACCGCGCGGAGCTCGACGCCCGGCTCGCCGCGAGCCAGGCGGGGCCGGACCGCGGGTCCGCCAAGCCCGCGTAGGAACTCGCCAGCCCGGCCCCGGCCCCCGGTCCTTGGCACTCGGGATCCGTCCGGCACCCGGGATCCTTCTGTGGGGTTCCCGCTCGGTGACGCTCGGGATCCCGCGGGCTCGCTATGCGTTCGCGCGTGGCGTCGTCGCGAAGATCAGGACGACGTCGGCGTCGGCGCCGAAGTCGACCAGCTCCGCGGATGACGGCAGCGTGCCGAGCGCGTCGCGCAGCTCGGCGGCGCTCGCCCCTTCGCTGGCCGTGACCGTGTGCATCATCGCCAGGCCGTCGTCCTCGCCGTCCTCGCCGTCCTCGCCGATCTTGTAGTTCTTGTCGTTCTCGTCCGGAATGACGCCGTCCCCGCTCGCCGTCGCGGCCGCCGGGTCCGCGGGCTCGGTGCCAGCCAGATTGGGCCGACCCGGCTTCCCTCCCGGGAGACGGTCCGAGCCGCCGTCCGGGTGCGCGGGGGTGGCGGTGACGGCCAGCACGGCGGCGGACGACAGCGCCTCCGCCAGTCGCCGGGCCTCCACGGGTAGCAGGTACACCGCGTTGAGGACATCCAGCAACGACGACTGCAGTCGCAGGACGACGACGCGGGTCGCGTCGTCGATGCCCGGCTGGGTGCCGACCGTGACGGCGCTCCCGTCGAGCTCGCTCACGAGCGTGAGCGGCTTCGTGGGCGCGCCCGGCCGGGGGGCAAGGGCCTGTTCATCGCACATGGCCCCAAGGTCGCACCCGCGCTCGCCTGATCCCACCCCGCGCGGCGGGGAGCTTTTCGCGCTCGGCCGCGCCCGGCCGAAACGAAACCGGGGCGCGGAGGATTGACGGTTGGTCTTCTGTCGTGCACCGAGCGTCAAAACGAAGGGTGAACTCCGCTGACGGGGTGTGAGTCCTGTCGAGGAGGGGTACGACGCTGCTCGGTGACGGGCCTTGCATCCCGCTACGTCACCGACCGAGGTATCCGAACCTGATCACCGTCACGACTACGGTGACCCGGGCCAGGAGCTCTGCCGATCTGCTATCGCCAAGTCAGCGTTGTTCCTTGGCGATGAGCTGATGAGGCGGGTAGCTGGATCGCGCCTGTTCGGGCGTGCACGACGCGAGGCTGTTTCGGCCGCTCCCCGCGCCGCCAGGACGAGGCCGCGTGTCCGCCGGGACGTCCCGGATGGACGTTAAGGCGGGAGCAATGATCCTGAGAGTGCGAGTCGAAGTTACGGGTCCGCATGCAATCGTGATCTGGCCCGAGGGGGACGTCGATTACTCCTCCCTCGATCCACTACGGGAAGCCCTTATGGATGCCCGGATGGCGGGCGTCAGCGAGATCGTCGTTGATTTCACCGAAGTGGGGTTCCTGGACTCGCAGGGCCTGGCTGTCATCCTTTACGCCCACCGGCGGCAGCGCTCCACCGGCGGTCGCCTGATCCTGCGCAACCTCAACGACATGGCCCGGCGCCTGTTGCACGTGACGAACCTGACCACGGTGCTCGACGTCGAGGGCGGCGTGGGCGAGCGGCCGACGGCAGCGGCCGCGGCCGCCGCGTCGCGCGCGGCCTTCCGCGACGAGTAACCCGAACGGACGCCGCCGCGGGAAGGCCCCGCCGTCATGCCTGACTGGCATGCGTCCCGGGCTGGCGTGGCCTGCGTGGGTCGCGTGGCTGGCGTGACGCCGCGGCTGGTGGCGGCCGGCCGGGAGGTCAGCTGACGGCGACGTGCCGGCGGTACTGCGCGTCGACGGCGTAACGGGTGAAGCCAAGGCGTTCGTACATCCGGACCGCGTGGGCGTTGTCCTCGTCGGCGTAGAGCATCACCGTGGCGAGGCCGCGGCCGCGCAGGTAGCGCAGCCCGGCCAGGGTCAGCGCGCGGCCCAGCCCTCCGCCGGCGCCCGCCGGGTCGACCCCGACGACGTAGACCTCTCCGACCGCAGGCGCCTGGCCCTGTCCGGGCCGACCGCCGGGCGGGGCCGGATCCTCGGCGTGCACCTTCGTCCAGTGGAACCCGATCAGCTCGCCGTCCCGCTCGGCCAGGAAGAAGCCCGCCGGATCGAACCAGGGCTCCGCCTCGCGCGGCAGCAGGTCCTGCTCGGTCCAGCGGCCCTGCTCAGGGTGGCTGGCGAACGCGCGGGCGTTGAGCGCGAGCCAGGCCTGCTCGTCGCGGCCCGGCTCGAACTCCCGCACGGTCACGCCCGCGGGCCACGTCGGCTCGGGTAGCTCGTCCTTGGCGGGCTCGTCCTGGGCGGACCCCGCGTCGGCGACGAGCGGACGGCGCAGCTGCAGCAGCACTCGGCCACGCTCGAACCCCACGCGCGCCGCGAGCGCGGCCGCGGCCGCCGAGTCGCCGTGCGCCCAGAGGCTCAGGGTCGCCGGGCTCGCGGGCGCCGCGACCTCGGCCGATGACTCGCCGGCCGCACGCTGGAGGAGGGCCTCGACGAGGGCGGACCCGACTCCCCGGCGCCGCCGGTCCGGGCGGACGACCAGCTCCGCCTCCCACGCGCCGTCACCAGCGTGGGCGAGGTGCGCATAACCGGTCACGTCGCTCGCGGCCGAGCTCGCGGCCGACCCGCCAGCGGCCGGATCGGTGGCGAGCAGGTGGAACCGGCCTGGCGTCGGGCCCGCCCCTGGCCGGACCGTCAGGGCGACGTCATCGGAGACCGGCCCGACACCATCGGCGGCGTGCGCGGCCGCGACGACCGAGTTCACCTCGGCGGACTCGGCCGCCGTCAAACTGTCCGACCAGCCCAAAGACGTCACAGGCAGACGGTAACCACCCGGATGGCGCCGCGCACCCGTCGAGCAAGCAACCTAAGACGACCGTGCTTTTGGGGCGCGCGACGTCCGCGCGCCCCAAAACCACGGTCGCGAAGCGAGCTTTCTCAGACTGGCTCAGACACGCTCGGGGGTGCGCAGCTCGTCGCGCTCGACGCGCCCGGCGGCGTTCGAGTCGGGCAACGGAGTGATCGGCGGGGCGACGAACTTGTAGCCGACGTGCCGCACGGTGCCGATCATCGACTCGTGCTCGGCGCCCAGCTTGGCGCGCAGCCGGCGGACGTGGACGTCCACCGTGCGGGTACCGCCGTAGTAGTCGTAGCCCCAGACTTCCTGCAGCAGCTGGGCGCGGGTGAAGACCCGGCCGGGGTGCTGGGCGAGGTACTTGAGCAGCTCGAACTCCTTGAAGGTGAGCTCGAGGGGCCGGCCGCGCAGTTTCGCCGAGTAGGTCGTCTCGTCCACGGAGAGGTCACCCGAGCGGATGACGCCGGCCTCCGCGGTGCCGCCGGCGGCGGCCACCCGGCCGATCGCGAGCCGCAGCCTGGCCTCGACCTCCGCCGGGCCGGCCGTGTCGAGTACCACGTCGTCGACGCCCCAGTCCGCGGACACGGCGGCCAGGCCGCCCTCGGTGACCAGGGCGAGCAGTGGGGTGGTCAGGCCGGTGGTGCGCAGCAGGCGGCAGAGACCACGGGCGATGACGAGCTCGCGGCGGCCGTCGACGGCGATAACGTCGACCGGCGGGGCGTCGAGCAGGGCGCTGGCCTCCAGCGGGGCGACACGCACGGTGTGGGTGAGCAGCCCCAGCGATGGGAACGACTCGGCGGACGGACCTGGGGCGTTGGTGAGCAAAAGGACGACGCTCAAGACGACTCCTCCATGTGCGGCGGATGGTGGTGGGGCAGCGTCGACCCAAGTGGAGCGGTGTTACCGAACCCGGGCGTCTCACGACCGTCATGGGCATGAAACGCACATCGGTACGTGAGGAGGATAGCGGAGTGCTCCACCGCGCTCCCACCGTCTACCGGCTTCTTCCGACGGCCGATGCTGAGATCCTGGCCACTGCATTTCTCGATCAGGGCTCTTTGGTGGGGTCCGTCACCCCGCCAACAGCGGTCGTGCTGGTCGCGGGCTTCTCCGGGACGATCCGCCGACCAGCCGTACGGTCCGTGGCGGAGGGCCTGCGGTGGCACGCGGGCGTGCTCATGGTCGAGACGCGTGGTCACGGCAGGTCGACGGGTGCCTGTACGTTCGGCGACCGCGAGGTCTTCGACGTGGACGCGGCTGTCGGTGAGGCCAGGCGGCTCGGGTACGAGCGGGTCGTGACCGTCGGCTGGTCGATGGGCGGCGCGGCGGTGGTCCGGCAGGCGGCGCTCGCGAGCTCGCGAGCGCCCGTGTACGGGCATCGACTGCGCCATCGTCCGGACGCCGTGGTCACGATCAGCGCGACCAGCCGATGGTTCGTGCGTGACACCGCTCCGCTTCGGCGCATCCTCTGGATGGCGGAGACCAGGGCCGGGCGGTTGGTCGCGAGGACGGTCTTCGGAGTACGGATCTCGTCGCGGCCCTGGCCGACGCTCGCCACCGAGCGTCCGTCGGCGCCCGTCGACCTGATCGGCCAGGCGGCCTCGGTCCCGGTACTGATCGTGCATGGCGATCTGGACGGATACTTCACTCTGGACCATCCGCGGGCGCTCGCCGCGGCCGCCGGGCCACGGGCCCGGCTCTGGATCGTTCCTGGTTTCGGGCACGCGGAAACGGGGGCCGTGCCAGGACTCGTCGACCGGGTCGGGAGGTATCTCCCATATCTTCTGGACGGCCACCGGCAGGACTCCGTATTCAGCGTCGATAACCCCTGGGAAACCCCTGTGAAACATATCGGCAACCGGCCCGGGGCGCCGTCCAACCACGGCGCGGCTCACCGCGTCGTTCCTATGGCGGATGGGTGAGGTAATCGTGTCGGGTGTGGCGGAAGTTACCGTTCGGTACTGGGCGGCGGCGCGGGACGCGGCTGGAGTGACCGAGGAGTGCCTGATGGCCGACACGCTGGCCGCGGTGATCGAGGCCGCCGTCGCCCGGCACGGCCAGCGGCTCGCCGATGTGCTGACCCGGTGCTCGTTCCTCGTCGACGAGCAGCCCGCGGGCCGGCGCGACCCGGCGACGGTGGCCCTGCGCCCGGGCAGCGTCGTGGAGGCGCTTCCGCCCTTCGCCGGTGGCTGACGGTACCGGCCGGCCGCCGCCAACCGCCGCCCGCTGATGATCATCGAGGATGTCGGGCAGGCTGCCAGCGGGTGACGTGACAGCATGAGGGGGTGCGTGCCCGCGATCCACGGACCTGCGCGCCCGCCGGATCGGCGGGCGTCGAGCCCTCATCGAACCCACCGCTCCCGGACTCGTCGGCCTTGCCAGCTCGGGCCCCGAAGCGGGCCGCCCGCGACGGCGGATGGTGGGTGACGGCCGCGCTGCTCGGCGCGGCGCTGGCCGCCGCCCTCCCGGCCGCTGCGGCGATGGCAGGCACTCCGGCCCTGGCTGCCGTGCTGCTCGTCGAACAGCTGGTGTTCGGCTGGGCCTGGGTCGCCGTGCTCCGGGCCTCCCGGCCGACGGTGCTGCTGCTCGCGGCGGCGGCGCTCACCGCCGACGGCGCGGTGCTCGGCGCCGCCCACCATGACCTCGGCAGCCTCGCCGGCATCGTCGGTGCCGGGATCGCCGTAGTGATCGTCTACCAGCTGGTCCGCCGCCGCCGCGCCGGTGCCATCCCCGCCACGTCGGACGCCTCCACGCCGCCGGCGGCGGACGCGCCGGCCCGGGCCCGGGTGACGGCCGAGCTCGCGGCCGCGCTCGGTGGCGGCACCCTGGTGGCGTTTCTCGCCGGGCTGCTCGCGCTGCGGGCTCAGCCGGGGGCGCCCGCGCCGGGTGAGCTGCTCGTCGCCATCGGGCTGGCCGGCGCTGGCGGGGCGGTGCTCGTCGCGTGGCTGACCGGCCTGCTGGGCGCTGGGACGCTGGTGGCCGGCGGGCTTGGCCTCGCCGCCGGTACCGGGCTGGGCGCGGCCTACGGTGCGTATACGGACGAGCTGGCGGCCGGCTCGGGCGCGCTGCTCGCCGCTGCCGGCGCGCTCGCCGCGGCGGTGATGGGCGTGCTGATCGCCCGGGCCGGCGCGCCCTCGGCGGTCGTCGCCTCATCCGAGTCGGCGGCAGTGCCGGTCGACGCAGCGGTTGCGCCGAGGGACAAGACGCGGCCTGACCCGCCCGCGCGGTCGGCCACGGCGTCCGAGGGCTTGGGCGCATGGGCTCGGCGGGTCGGTGTCGGAGCGCTCGCGGACCTGCGTTCACCAGGCACACCGCTGCTGTCGGGCGGGGTTCGGGTCGGCCCGCTCGCGACCAAGCCAGTCGCGACCGCGCTGCTCGCGGCGGTGGCTCCACTGACCATCGCGGCACCGCTCATCTATCTGGTCGGACGGCATCTGTAAGGATGATCCGGTGGGCAGTCGGGCAATTCGGATCACAGTCGGTGTCGTCGTCGTTCTCCTGGTGCTGTTGTTCATTGGGGACAGGGTCGCGGCCCGGGTGGTTTCCGGCCAGATAGCGACCGAGGCGCAACGCAGCCAGAACCTGCCGACGAAACCGTCGGTGTCCATCGGCGGCGCGCTGTTCCTGCCCCAGGTCCTGCGCGGCGACTACCAGGACATCGACATCGACGTGCGCGGCAGTGTCCAGAACGGCCTGCGGGTCGATCGGGTGCGGTCGCATCTGGACGGCGTGCACATCCCGCTGTCCGACGTCATCAGTGGCGACGTCAAGAAGATCCCGGTCGACAGCCTGGACGCCGACGTAGAGGTGACCTACCCCGACCTCAACGCCTATCTGGCCACTCAGGGCATGAAGCTGACGGTCGCTCCGGCGGGCTCGGCAATCCGGATCAAGGGCACGGCGAACGTGTTCGGAACGGACTACCCGGTGGAGGGCACGGCGAGTATCGGCGTGGAGCCGGCCGCCTTCACCTTCACCCCGCGAGAGTTGGCCGACAGCGTCACCTCGGCGCTCCCGCCCGCGTGGCACGACGAGATCATCAAGCTGCTGACCATCAGGGTCCCGATCGAGGGGCTGCCCTTCAACCTGAAGCTGACGGCGGTCAACGTCCTGCCCGACCGCATGCGCTTCAGCGCCGCGGGCGAGCACGTCATCCTCGACACGACGACGATCCCGACCGGTACCCCGACGACGGCGCCGTCGCCAGCGGGTTAGTGCGCGGCGACGTCGGTGCAAGGACGACGCCGGTGGAAACTGGTCGCATGACTCGATCGCTCGTCATCAAGGTGACCGCCGGGATGGACGCGCCGGAGCGCTGCTCACAGGCGTTCACCGTCGCCTCCGTGGCCGCCAGCAGCGGGGTGGACGTGTCGCTGTGGCTGACCGGTGAGTCGGCCTGGTTCGCGCTGCCTGGCCGGGCGGCCGAGTTCAGCCTGCCGGAAGCGGCACCGCTGCCCGACCTTCTCGACGCGGTGCTCGCGGCCGGTCGGGTGACGCTGTGTACGCAGTGCGCGGCCCGCCGCTCGATCGGCCCAGACGACGTCATCGACGGGATCAGGATCGCGGGCGCGGCCACCTTCGTGGCCGAGGTGATGGAGGACGGCGCCCAGGCCCTCGTCTACTGACGGCCCTCGTCTACCGGCAGGGCATCGGGCACCCGGCAGGGCATCGGGCACCCGGCGGGGCATCGGGCACCCGGCGGGCACTCGTCTGCTGGTGGGCATTGGGCTACCGGCGGGCGCCGAGTGTCCGTGGACCGGCGCCGTGCTGGACCGCGGACCACTACAGGGGCACTCCGTACTCATCCCGTGACTTTGTGTGGATGAGGTTAGATGATCATATGATGTCCGAGGCGCAGAGTCTGTACGCGGTTATTCAGTACGACGGCGCCGGACGCCAGGACGTCCGGCAGGTGGTCGCGCCCTTTCCCAATCGCGGCGCCGCCGCCACGTTCGCCGTCGACAACGAGATGCGACATTTCACGGTCCGTCCGATGGTTCTCGCCGCCCCGCCCGGCCCACCCTCGATCCCCGCTCCACGCCGCCCGAGCTAGGCAAACTTCGCCGGTTTTCCGTGAAACGCGACGAAGGCGGCGGAGGTCTCCCTCTGCCGCCTTCGCGCTTCTCGTCACAAACCTGGCCAGGAGGCCGACCCGGAATCAGGACCGGCCTGGCCGCCTCATGCCCGGCCTGGCGTTATGCCGCTACCTCGACGCGGGCGTCGACCGGCTCGCCCTGACGGGCGAAGACCTTCTGCTCGCCGCTTCCGCCTGGCACCAGCGCCCGCACGGTCCAGGTGCCCGGGCGGGCGAAGAACCGGAACTGGCCGGTCGCGGAGAGCGGAACCTCGGCGGTGAAGTCGCCGCCCTCGTCGAGCAGCCGCGCGTAGCCGGACGACACCGGCTCGCCGCCCTTGACGACGATTCCCTGGATCACGGTTTCCTTGGCCACGTCAATTCCTTCCGTCGACGGTCCGCCGGCGATAGCTCCACACATGCTCAGGCGCCCTTCTCGATCGGCACGCCGACGAGCGCGCCGTACTCGGTCCAGGAGCCGTCGTAGTTCTTCACGCCCGGCAGGCCGAGCAGCTCGTGCAGCGCGAACCAGCTGTGCGCGGAGCGCTCACCGATCCGGCAGTAGGCGATGATCTCCTTGGAGAGGTCGACACCGGCCTCGCTGTAGAGCTCGGTGAGCTCGTTGTTGCTCTTGAACGTGCCGTCCTCGTTGGCGGTCTTCGCCCACGGGATGTTCTTCGCCGTCGGGATGTGCCCGGCCTTCTGCGACTGCTCCTGCGGGAGGTGCGCCGGGGCGAGCAGCTTGCCGGCGAACTCGTCAGGCGACCGTACGTCGACGAGCGCCTTCTCACCGATCGCGGCGATGACCTCGTCGCGGAAGGCGCGGATGTCGGTGCGCGCCTCCTTGGCCTTGTACTGGGTCGCCGGCCGGGCCGTGACCTCGGTGGTCAGCTCGCGGCTGTCGAGCTCCCACTTCTTGCGGCCACCGTCGAGCAGCCGGACGTCGGCGTGGCCGTACAGGCTGAAGTACCAGTAGGCGTATGCGGCGAACCAGTTGTTGTTGCCGCCGTAAAGCACGACGGTCTGGTCGTTCGAGACGCCCTTGCCGGACAGGAGGGCCTCGAAGGCCTCCTTGTTGACGAAGTCACGGATGATCGGGTCCTGCAGCTCGGACTTCCAGTCCAGCCGGACGGCGCCCGGAATGTGGCCCTTGTCGTAGGCGGACACGTCCTCGTCGACCTCGACGAACACGACCGACGGGTCGGTCAGGTGCGCCTCGGCCCACGTCGCGTCAACCAGCGCCTGCTCGCGGCTCATGCGCGGGCTCCTCTCGCGTTGATGGATCGGATGAACAAGAAAAGATGACAGCCGAGACAGAACTCGAACGCGGCGTTCAGGAACGCGGCGGCGAAGGCGAAGGCCGTCGCCACATATCCCAGCGCGTCGAGCCCGGTCAGGAATCCGACGACGCCGACCGCGGCGAAGACGGCCCCGACGGCCTGGGCGAACCGGGGCGGAGCGGGGTCCTCGGTGGTGGCCGGGGGCCCCAGCCGCGGCCGGATCAGGTGCCGGAAGACCAGGGCGTACGGCGCGCGGCGCACGCCGCCGACCGCGCCGATGGCGAAGACGACCAGCTGAGCGAGCAACACCCACGGACTGCCGGTGATGAGGGCGACGGCGAGCACGAGCGCGGTGATGGTCGCGGCGAACCGCAGACCTCTGGGATCAACCACAGGGATCTTCTCCTGATAGGCGGGGCAGAGGCGGGTGAGGCCAGATCAGCCGGCGCGGTGGCGAGTGCCCGCCCGGCCAGTCGGCCGATCGCGGACATGCCCGGGCTAACGCCCAATCAGGAAAGTCGACACAAGCAGCTGCCCACGCGGCACAGGTCGACCGCGCGGCGCTTGATCAGATGTGTCGAGAACATAACGGTGCCACGTTAGCAGCGAACGTCACGCAGGTGTTAACGGTTGCGGCCCGAATCGAGTGATTTTTCCAGAAGACCACCGCGGCGATCGCACGGGGGTGGGGTGAGGTCGTCACCACCCGGCGGTGTCGGCCTCGGTCCCGGTCGTGAGCGGGCCCAGGGCGGCGATCACGGCCGCTCGGCCCGGCGGCGCACCACTCGCCCTGCTGATCTCCCGTGCGGCGGCGTCGAGCACCAGCACGGTCGGCGTCCGGCGAATCCCCAGCTGGCGGACCAGCTCGAGGTTGGCCTCCGCGTCGACCTCGACGTGCGCCACGCCCGGCACGATCCGGGCCACGTCGGCCAGCACGGCCCGGGTCGTCCGGCAGGGCGCGCAGAACGCGGTGGAGAACTGCAGCAGCGTCGCCCGCTGCCCGGCCCGCCCTCCGAGCGCCGCCAGCTCCGCCGCGAGCGACCCCGACGAAGGCTCCACCGGCTGATCCTCGACCGCGGCAGTCCCGCCAGGCGCCGTCACAGCGGAGCCGGCATCGAGGCCGACCGGCTCCGGGGCGGTCCCGTCCCGCTCCGAGCCACCGGGCATAGCCAGATCACCCGCCCCACCCGGCGCCGGCGCGTCGACCCGCGCGGCATGAGACGAGCGGAAGCGGCCATCGCGGCGCCGCAACGTCACTCCGATCGCGGTCGCGACGACCACAGCCGCCGCCAGCACCCACAGTCCCGTCACGACACCCACAATGACCACCGGTCCCACCCGAATTCCCGGCAACGCCCGTACGAGCGTCGTTCCCGGTCGACATGGTCCAGCGGGGGTCGGTGCGGAAGGTTGTTGCTGGTTCGCTGTGACATTGGTTCGCTCCGTGCGGGCGGCGCGCTCCGGCCCCGTACTCGCTTCGCTCCCACGGGACCTCCGCGCGCCGTCCTCCTGCGCTCACGGGCGCTCCGGCGACCTCGCTGCGGCCCGGCCCCGGTCGCTCCGCTCCGGGGCCGGGCCTCCGCGAGGCGCGCCTCCGCGCCCACACGGTCACCCGCCGCTGAACGTCACCAAACCGCAACAGGCCCATCTGTAGGGGCCACGTCGCTGCGCTCGTGGAGGCGAAGACCGCACGAGCGAAGCGAAGTGCCCCTACGAGCGCCGTGGTTTCGGGTTGGCGAGGTACAGCGGATCGCAACCGAGCTGGCGCGGAGGCGCACCTCGCGGAGGCTTCCCCACGAGCGAAGCGAAGTGGGGAAGCCGCAGCGAGGTCGCCGGAGCGCCCGTGAGCGCAGGAGGACACGGCCCGGAGGTAGCCCGCGAGCCGCCAGGCGAGCGGGCTGCCGGAGGGCCGTGCCCGCACGGAGCGAACCAGGAACAACCTTCTGCACCGACCCCGGGGCTTGCGAAGCGAGTACGGGGCCGGAGTGCCGTGCCCGCACGGAGCGAACCATAAAGTAGAGCGGTGCAGTACGTGTTCACAGGGTTGTTGGCGGCGGTCGCGTTGCTGATCGGGTGGTGCTCGATGTACGCGGCCTACCGGCTCTACCAGGGCCAACGCTGACCTGCCCGAACAGGATGCAATCCTGCCCGTAGGGCAGGCCAGGAAATGCCGCCAACAGGCGCCGTGACGCGAGGAGAACCAGGTGGCGAGCACGACCGGCCCGGCGCCGAGCGGGACGTCGGTCCCCGACCTGCATCCCAGCCTCGCGCCGTTGGCGTTTCTGATTGGGACCTGGCACGGCTCGGGTGTCGGGGGCTACGAGGACCTGCCGGACTTCCGCTACGAGCAGGAGATCACCTTCCTGTCGACCGGCCGGCCGGCGCTCGCCTACGCGTCGACGACCTGGTGGGCCGACGAGCCGCGGGACGGCCGTGAGCCGGGGAGCCCGCTGGCCACCGAGACCGGCTTCTGGCGGCTGCAGGACGACCCGGACAAGCCCGGAAGCAAGATCGTCGAGGTGTCCCTCGCTCACCCGTTCGGCATCGCCGAGATCTACGTCGGCACGCTGAGCGGCACCAGGATCGAGCTCGACTCGAACGTCGTCGTGCGAACCGCCACCGCCCGCGAGGTCACCCGTTCGGTCCGGCTCTACGGCATCGTCGAGGGCGGCGACCTCGCCTACGCGATCGACATGGAGGCCGGCGGCAAGCCGCTTCAGCCTCACCTCTCCGCCCGCCTGCAAAAGGTCGAGGTCTGACCGCGGGACCGCTCTACTCCTGGGCGCGGGCGGCGCGGGCCTCGGCGGCCACCTTGGCGCGCCAGGCCTTCTCGCGGGCGATCGCCTGGGTGAAGCCGAGCGCGATCGCCGGGTCGAAGTTGTCGTCGGCGTAGGTGCCGGCGCAGCCGAGCAGCCGGTCGATCTCGTCGGCGTTGACCGCCGTCAGCGGCACCTGGCCGGTGAGGAAGATGTCGCCGATCCGGTCGATCGAGAAGTGCACGCCGTAGGTCTTGGCGTTCCGGCTGAGCAGGAACCCGTACGTCCCGGCGACGTTCTCCGCCGGCTTGCGCATGAAGAACGCCTCGACGAGCAGCGTGTGGTCCTGGACGACGAGCCAGGTCATCGTCCGCAGCTTGTGTTCGCCTTCGAGCGTGACCAGGAACGTTCCGACCCCGGGGTGCTCGTAGGCCAGCCCCAGATCGTCGAGCGCGTCTCTGATCACTCCGTCCAGCCGGGCGCGCTCCGCCTCGTCGATCCGCCCCACTGTGCCCACAGATGTCACGGTCATGACCGAGAACCTTCCCTGGTTTCGACCGCTCATACTGCCGGTCCTCGTTGCCAGCGGCGTGCTTCGCCGGACGTGAGCCACTCGACGTTCGGCGTGTTGCTCAGTGTGCGCCGCCGGCCGCTCAGTGTGCGCTACCCGTCAGCCTGCGCCGTCCGCGCGACCGGGTCACCGGCATGGGCATCGGCGCCGGGACGCCCGGCGCGGGGGAGAGGGCGGCGCCGTAGGCGGCGAGGACGCCCGTCGCGGTCGCCGACCAGCCGAAGCTGGACGCGTGCGCCCGGGCGCCGGTCGACAGCTGGCGCCGCCAGCCGGGCTGGGCCAGCAGCCTCGCCAGCACGTCCGCGTAGGCCGCCGGATCGCGCTCGCCGATGAGTACCCCCGACTGCCCGTCGGCGACGGCGGTGCGCAGCCCGCCGACGGCGGCCGCGACCACCGGCGTGCCGCAGGCCTGCGCCTCGATCGCGACCAGCCCGAAGCTCTCGCTGTGGCTCGGGACGATGACGGCGGTGGCCGCGCGGAACCAGTCGGCGAGCTCGGCACGTGGCACCGGGGGGCGAAACAGCACGACGTCGGAGATGCCGAGGTCGGCGGCGAGCTTGACCAGCGCGTCCGGCCGGTCCAGCCCGCTGCCGCTCGGGCCGCCGACCACGGCGACGGTGAGCGACTCACGCAGCCGGCCGTCGCGGCGCAGCAGCTCGGCCGTGGCGTGCAACAGCACGTCGGGGGCCTTCAGCGGCTGGATGCGTCCGACGAACAACAACAGGTGACCGTCCTTCGGCAGCCCGATCCGTCGGCGTGCCGCGGCCTGCTCACCGGGCCGGAAGACCTCCAGATCGACGCCGGGCGCGACGACGTCGACCGCGTGTGGGTCCGCCCCGTAGAGCTCGACGAGATGGCGGGCCTCCTCCGTGGTCGAGGCCACCAGCCGGGTCGCGGCGGCGACCACCTCCTGCTCGCCGAGCACCCGGGCCGTCGGCTCTGGCAGGTCCCCGGCGGCCAGCGAGCGGTTCTTGACCTTCGCGAGCGTGTGCGCGGTGTGGATGAGCGGGACGCCCCAGCGGCGGGCCGCAGTCAGCCCCACCTGGCCGGACAGCCAGTAGTGCGCGTGGACCAGGTCGAACCAGCCGGGCTCCCGCTCCGCCTCGGCGCGCAGCACGTCCGCGGTGAAGGCACATATCAAGGGGGGCAGCTCGGCCCGTTGCATCTCCTCGAAGGGGCCGGCCGGCACGTGCCGGACCGTCACGCCGGGATGGAGCTGCGCCACCGGGGGCAGGCCGCTGTTCGTCGCCCTGGTGAACACCTCGACCTCGGTGCCCAGCGCCGCGAGCTGGCGGGAGAGCTCGACGACGTAGACGTTGAGCCCGCCGGCGTCGCCCGTGCCGGGCTGCTCGAGCGGCGAGGTGTGCATCGACAGCATCGCGACCCGGCGGGGTACGGGACACCGGTCGTGCCGTTGGTGGGCCGGGGACGGTTCGCCTCCGCCTGCGACCAGCTGCACGACCACCTCCACGCACGTACCGCGAACCGGCCGACGGGCATCGCCCCGCTGTAGGACCGTCTCGGCGCTTTGTTACTCGGATATTGCTGACCCGGAAGTTGCAACGTGCGTGTCTGGCCGGGCATGCCCGGGTCTTTCCCGGCGCCCGGGGCGACCAGCCGCGGTGACCGTCCCACGAGGCCGACTGCCCACCTTAGGCGGGTTGTACCGGTACTCCCGCTGGTTTGGGCGGCGCGATCCTCCTCACGTTGGCGCATGTCCATCGCCCGACCGCGGCGCCAGCAGCAACCTGTATCCCCCTGAACGCCGGTGGTCATCCCCGTACCGGCCCGGGGCGGGCGGAGGCAGGACAGTACCGACCAACCGGGCCGGTGCCGTCTGTCAAGGTGGGGAGGTGACGGCGACGGCGCCGGGGCAGCGGCCCCCGCGGCTGGCGGCGGGCCGGGCCCGCGCGCTCGGCCTGCCGACCCGGGGCACGACCGCGCCGAACCGGCTGCGCCGGGTCGACCGTTGGCTGGCGGGAACCCAGGCGCCGCGGCTGCGCGCCGCGGCCGACCCACTCGTCGTCGACCTCGGGTACGGATCGTCGCCGGTCACCGCCGTCGAGCTCTACGACCGGCTACGCGCCATCTGCCCACCAGTGCGGGTGCTCGGCCTCGAGCTGGACCCGGAACGGGTCGCCGCCGCCCAGACCGCCGCCCGTCCGCCCGGCCTCGTCTTCGCCCGCGGCGGGTTCGAGCTCGCCGGCCGGCGCCCGCTCGTCATCCGGGCGATGAACGTGCTGCGCCAGTACGCCGAGCCCGAGGTCGAGCCCGCCTGGCGGACCATGCGGTCCCGCCTCGCCCCCGGCGGCCTGCTCGTCGAGGGCACGTGCGACGAGATCGGCCGCCGCGCCTGCTGGTTCGCGCTGCCCGCCGAAGGCCCGGGGACGTTGACACTCTCCGCGCACCTGCCGAGCCTCGAACGCCCGTCCGAGCTGGCTGAGCGGCTCCCCAAGGCCCTGATCGCCCGCAACACCCCCGGCGAGCCCATCCACGCGCTGCTCATCGCTCTCGACGCCGCGTGGGACCGCGCCGCCAGCTATGCCCCGTTCGGCCCTCGAACCCGTTGGTCCCAGGCCGTATCGACACTCCGCGCCGATGGCTGGGCGATCCACCGAACCCCCCGCCGCTGGCGCCTCGGCGAGCTGACCCTTCCCTGGCCGCCGCCCGCCGCCTGAACCGCCGCGGGGAACGACAGCGCCAGCCCGCGGCTCGATCTTGGCGACCGGCAGGTCACTCACCGGTCTGGGTCCGGGGCCGGGCCCGGCTCAGGGAGTAGGCGGACTCGAAGGCTCGGAGGGCGGCGCGGGTGAAGAGGACGAAACGAACCTCCTCGAGGGACGACGGGGTTTCCACAACGGCCCCGACCGCGATGCGGGCGGCGTCGGCCAACGGCCAGGCGAAGGCGCCCGTGCTCACGGCCGGGAACGCGATCGTGCGGGCCTCCAGGGCCGCCGCGACGCGGATCGCCTCGACGTAGCAGGAGCGCAGCAGCGTCGAACGGTCCGCACGCGTCGAGTAGACCGGGCCGACCACGTGGATGACGTGCCTGGCGGGTAGCTGGCCGGCCGTCGTCGCCACCGCGCCGCCCGCTGGCAGACCTTTGGGGTATTCGGTCTCCCGCAGCCGTCGGCAGGCCGCGAGGATCTCCGGGCCGCCGGCCCAGTGGATCGCGCCGTCCACACCACCACCGCCGAGCAGCGACGAGTTCGCCGCATTGACGATCGCGTCGACCTGCTGCTGGGTGATGTCGCCGTGTACGAACGTGACCTTGGCCGTCGACGAGCTCATCCGAGCCGCTCCTCCCATCAGGACCTGGCTCGATTGTTCTCGCCGCGCACGTGACCGAGTGGCCAAGGCCAGCGAGGGTGGCGTCGCGAGGCCGGCGCCGCGGGGCCGCCCGCGGCGGTTCACCCGGTGGACGCGGCTTCGTGACGCCGGGCGTGGGCAGGCTGGGTGGTGCGCGGCGCCCACCGGCGTGCCTTTCCGCCGACGAGCCGGCGGGCGCTCGCGCGATGTCACTCGGTCACACGAGAGGTGACCATGCGGCTCAGCGCCGTGCCCGCACGGAGCGAACCAGAAGCGGAGCGAACCAGCGTCACCCCCGGTAGGTGGGGGCGATCTTGTCGAGGACGGCCAGGTCGTCGGCGCGGGGCTGCCACGCGCCGGCCGTCGCGTTCGCGCGGACCTGGGCGGCGCTGGTCGCCCCGGCGATGACGGAGGCGACGGCGGGCTGCGCGGCGAGGCCGCCGATCGCCACGTCGAGCAGCGAACGGTCCCGTTCCCTGGCGAACGTCTCCAGGGCCTCGACCTGGTCGAAGACCTCGTCGGTCAGCTCGTCCTGCCGGCCGGCCATCCGGGTACCGGCCGCCGGCGGCTCGTCGCGGGTGTACTTGCCGGTCAGGATTCCGTTGGCGAGCGGGAAGTAGGGCAGGACGCCGATCCCGTACTTCAGCGCCGCCGGCACCAGCTCGGCCTCGACGCCACGCTCCATCAGGTTGTAGTGGTTCTGCGCCGAGATGAACCGGGTGCGGCCCGAGGCTCGCGCCGTCCACTCGGCGTCCGCGGCCTCCCAGCCGTCGAGGTTGCAGGACCCGACATAGCGGATCTTGCCTTCCTTGACCAGCTCGTCGAGGGCTTCGAGCGTCTCCTCGATCGGCGTGACGCCGTCGAGGTTGTGCAGCTGGTAGAGGTCGAGGTAGTCGGTCTGCAGCCTGCTGAGCGAACCTTCGACGGCCTTGCGGATGTAACGGCGCGAGGCGCGTGCCCCATAGTCCGGGCCGTAGACGCCGGCCATGTCGTTGCCGAACTTGGTGGCGAGCACGACCTCGTCCCGGCGGGACCGCAGCACGTGCCCGAGCAGGGTCTCCGAGCCGCCCTTGTTGCCGTAGGTGTCGGCAGTGTCGAAGAAGTTGATGCCGGCCTCGATCGCGGCGTCGACGACGGCGCGGGTGCCGTTGAGGTCGACTCTCGACCCGAAGTTGTTGCAGCCGAGACCGACGACGGAGACCAACAGGCCCGAGTTGCCCAAGGGACGGTAGCGCATGACGGCCATACAACACCCGGACCACGACCGCCTGGCGCCCGGTCCGGCGATTCCCACCCCGGTCGATCGTCCGTCGCCTCGGGATGGCAAGACGTGCCCACCGCCCGCCCACGAGGCCGGCGAGCCTTGGGGCGAGGCGCTCCCGCGCCTCGCCCCAAGGACGTCCTAGCGAGTCGTCCGGCGGGGAAGCGGGGCCTGGCTGACGGCGGCCTTGCTGACGGCGTCCGCCGCCCGGCGAGCCGACGTGCTGGCCGCCTTGGTGCGGCTGACCGCGGTCTTCGTCCGGGTGACCGCCTCCTCGGTGGTGGGGTTGCGGCGGATCTCGGTGACCCGCTTCTCGCCGCGGTTCGCCCACGCGTTGTAGAGCTGGGTGGCCCGGCCCTGCAGACCCGACAGCTGGGCACCGACGGTCTCCGGCAGACCGCGGACCGTGGTGCCGACCTGGGTCGGGACCTTCGCCGCCTCGATCGTCAGCTCGCCGACCCGGTCGGACAGCCGACGCACCTCCGTGCTGGCCGTGGCCGGCAGGGCGCGCAGCTTCTCGACGGCCAGGTCCGCCGCGCCGACGTACGCGTAGAGCGGCTTGCGGACCTCGGACAGCTGGGCCCGGCGCTGGTCCGGCGCGGTCTTCGAGGCCGTCGTCGTGGCGGAGGCGCCCGCGCCGCGCGTCGTGGTGGAGGCGCCGGCGCCCGTGCCGCGCGTCGTGCCGCCCGCGCTCCTCGCGCCGCCGCTGGCCGAGGACTTCGGCGACGCCGCGGTGCTGGTGCGCCTGGTCTTGGCCGTGGACGTGGTGGACGTGGTCCGTTCGGTAGCCATCTGACCTCCTCCGCGAGCAGGACCGGTGGTCCCGCCGCGTATGTGTCTGCTGTTGTCGTCCTAGGGGCGGTGCACCACTTTTCGGGGTCAGTCGGGACACACCGTGATCTGAAGGCGGACGTCGGCGAGCCGGGCGCTCACCGAGCTACGGCTGGGGGGCCGTCGTCGGCGAGGCCTTCCCCGAGGATTCCTCGCCTACACCGCCGGGCCCGCCCGCGGCGG